>MFBV01000001.1:0-814 GCA_001776505.1 Candidatus Curtissbacteria bacterium RIFCSPLOWO2_02_FULL_40_11
ATTTATAATAACGGCAAGCTTGGAATATTCTTTAGGTTTAAACTCTCTGTTTCTCATTTCGGAAGGACGATAGTAAGGTTCAATGGCTTCAATGTGTTCAAATAAAAACCTATTAGGTTCTTTTGCAATTTGGCCATAAGTCGGGTCCAAAAAAAATTCCCTTTCATCTACGGTGAAGCCCAACAGTTGGTGGTGAATACGCCAATCAAAATAAAGGTCTATCAGTTTGAGGTTTCTGATGAACCCAAGATTTCTTTTCACTGCTAATCCCACAGCGCTGACTGCATCCTCACACCAACATACCCCTGTAAGGACCTGATGACCATCAATTTCCTCATAAGCGGCATCCCATATTCCTTTCTGTTTCATATCCTCACCAGTCTCAATAGACGCTAATTTTTCAAGTCCTGAGTTGAATCTTATCTGAGCAGTCGCTATCCAAGCCGTCACCTCGTTCGTGTGGATTCCCGATTCATTTGTTCTATTCTCAGGTTCTACCATATGTAGTCAACATAATACATGTTCAGCATAAATTTGAAAACATCGTTTAGGGCTTGACACACTTAAAACTATGGTGAATAATGGTTATAGATGGTGATAATTGGTGATCGAGTCTAACTCGATTAAATTAAAATCATCTTTGTAACTCCAAAACATCTAGCAACGGTATTCGTTGCTTCACATGAAAAGCCTTGCGTTCCGGGTTCATCTCGGGAGCTGCCCTTGGAGTTATCTATCTTGCATGAGGTTGTAAGGGAAAATGTTTCTGGGCAGCTACATACCTTCATTTAATTTAAATTCTAGAAGGCTTGCT
>MFBV01000001.1:861-43891 GCA_001776505.1 Candidatus Curtissbacteria bacterium RIFCSPLOWO2_02_FULL_40_11
TTCTATTGGCTTCGAAAAATGCCTCTTCGGCTTTGATACCAAAAATTGGCAGGCTGAATCCAAGAAACAATTGGTTCTGCCTATTACCCAAAGACGCTCACGAGATTTACGTCGCATCTTTTTCGCCAGCGCAACCCCTATCAAACTCGATGATCAAGGCCGGTTTGTTATTCCTAGCGATCTACTTGAGTACGCAAAAATTAAGAGGCCAATAATCATCGGCGCTGGAGATCATTTTGAGATTTGGGAGAGAAGAACTTGGCAAGAAGAACGCTTAAGACTTGATAAGGAGATTAGATGAGGTATTTTCACGAAAGCGTTTTAACCAAAGAAGCAATTGATTTTCTAAGAGTAAAACGAGGAGATCTGTACATAGATGCCACTTTAGGGGCGGCAGGGCACACGAGGGAAATATTAAAAAAAGGTGGGAAAGTACTGGCAATAGACAGAGACCCAGAGTCAACTAAGTTTGTAGAAACCTTAAAGCTAAAAAATTTGAAAGTAGTAAACAATAACTTTTCGCACATTTACAAGATAGCTATTGAGTTTGGAATCACAAAAGTTTCAGGTATTCTGTTTGATCTGGGAGTGTCCAGCCATCAAATAAAAGACGCCAAAAGGGGTTTTAGCTTCAGGAAAAACGGACCTTTAGATATGCGCATGGAGCCAAATTTAGCTGTGACTGCTGCGGATATCGTCAATAATTTTGAAAAAAGGAGATTATATGAAATTTTTCAAAACTTTGCTGACGAAAGGCTTAGTCGGCCAATTGCTGATGCTATTTTCAGCACCCGTCAAATAAAAAGAATTAGCTCAACAGGTGAGCTTGCCCAAATAATTCGGGAGGTGTATGCGCGACATAAATTAAAAACAAAAACAGATCCGGCGACAAAGGTGTTCCAGGCACTAAGGATTATTGTTAATAGCGAATTATTAAATTTAGAAGAAGGGCTACTGCAGACTGAAAAACTATTGATACAAGAAGGCCGGTTGGTGGTAATAAGCTTTCATTCTCTTGAAGATGCCATAGTCAAACGATTCTTCAAAGGTTCTAAAGAATTGAAAGTTTTAACAAAATCACCAATCGGCCCAACCAGAGAGGAAATTGAAAGAAATCCAAGATCAAGAAGCGCCAAACTTAGAGCCGCAGAAAAAATATGAAGCAAAAATTCTAAGCACGAGATCCAAAAATCCTAAAGAAACACAAATAAAAGAATGTCAAAACTGACTGATTTTAAAAACAAAACAAATAAGACTGACAACTTTAACCTTATAGGTAAAGTCAGGGTAAAATTTTTAGTGGTACTTGCGTTTATTGTAGTAGCCTCATTTTTCGGTCAACTGGTTTTAGCTAGCAATCTAGCAGTCGGTGGGCAAGAACTATTTCGAATAGACGAGCAAATTAAAGAGATTGAGGCTGAAAATATGACTTTGAGAATAGAAATTGCTAAAGAATCCGCACTTTCAAACTTAGCAATTGACGCCCGAGAATTAGGCTTTGATAAGCCCTCAGAAGTGATTAGTCCCAATTAGGCATTTTTTAACCTTGGCTATCTTTGTTAAACTATAATTTCAAAGAAATTACATCAGGGAGCGAAGTCGAGTCTAACTCGACGAAGCGAGGCTGATATAATTGCCTCAATGGATAGAATTAAAATCATCCAGGTTATATTTTTCATAGCCGCCGCTATAATTGTCATAAGACTGTTCTACTGGCAGTTTATTGCAGAGATTAATCCGAATACAATACTTGGGCTGCAAGACATCAAAATTCCTGCACCTCGGGGTGAAATCTATGCAAGCGACGGGTTTCCTCTAGTTGCTAATCAGGAAGCGTTTTTGCTTTATGCAAGGCTCACCGAGTTGGATAGAAATCCTCAGGAAATTGCGAAACTATTAGCACCTCATCTTATTTCTGAAAAATACTCAACACCTGGTGCCCAGTTGGAGGAAGAGCTAACAAATAAAAAAGAAAAAGAAGAAGGAGAAGAAGAAAAGAGACTATCGGAGCAACTATCAAATGACAAGCTAATTTGGGTCCAACTTGCCAGAAAAGTCCCTCTAGAAACAAAACAAAAAATCGAAGCTCTCAAAATAAAGGGTATAGATTTTGAAAACGATAACAAAAGATACTATCCGGAAGCTTCGATGGCGGCTCAACTCCTCGGGTTCGTTGCTTCTGACAAATTCGGTGATGATATCGGTTATTTTGGCCTTGAAGGTTATTACGATTCTCAACTTAAAGGCAAAGCAGGGCGTCTGGATCAACTTCAGGATCCATTCGGTTTTCCAATTCTAGTAGGAGATTTTAAACCTATAGATTCAAGAAAAGGAAATTCTCTTTATCTAACTATAGACAGATCCATTCAATACATAGTTGAAAAAAATTTGAAAGAAGCCATAGAAAGATACGGTGCAAAGGCAGGATCCGTAATAATTTCTCAACCCAAAACAGGCAAAATCATAGCGATGGCAACCTACCCCACCTATAATCCTGCCCTGTTTACCGAATTTGAAGAAAGCGCTTATAAGAATCAAGCTGTTGCCGATACATATGAGCCTGGAAGCACATTCAAATTAGTCACTATGTCTGCAGCTCTCGATTCCGGTGTTGTTAAACCGGATACCAAATGTACGGTTTGTACAGGCCCACGAGCAATAACGGGCCATGTCATTTCAACATGGAACAATAAGTATTTTCCAGATTCCACTATGACCGAAGTTATTGAGCATTCGGACAATATCGGTATGACTTTTGTTGCCGACGAACTGGGTAAAGATAGACTTTATGATTACATAGACAAATTTGGTTTTGGTAAGCGAACAGAAATTGATTTGCAAGAAGAATCAAAAGGGGATGTTCGCGACAAAGACGAATGGCGACCTATTGATATCGCAACAGCCTCTTTTGGTCAAGGTTTAGCAGTTACGCCTATTCAAATGGTTCAAGCAGTCCAAGTTATAGCCAATGGCGGTAAATTAATTCCTCCAAAAGTGGTGGGAAAAATTGTAGAAAATGGAAAGGAAAAAATAGTTAAAAGCGAAAGAGAAAATCAAGTAATCTCAGCTAAAACTGCGGCTCTAATTACCGAAATGATGGTGAGTGCGGTGGTAAATGGAGAAGCTAAAGCTTTTGCTCCCAAAGGTTATAGAATTGCCGGTAAAACCGGTACCGCTCAAATTCCTGTAGCTGGTAATTACGATCCGGAAAAGACAATCGCTAGCTTTATTGGCTTTGCGCCAGCCGACGATCCAAAATTTGTGATGTTAGTCAAATTTACCGAACCAAGCTCGTCGCAGTTTGGCTCCGAAACCGCCGCCCCGACTTTTTTTAGAATCGCAACAGAAATATTAAGATACATGGGCATTAGCCCCAGTGAAAAATAATTGATTTTTGCTTAAATTTTCCTCTTTTAAAAAATCAACAATCGATTTTCCAACGTTTGTTAAAAGTTGAGGGCCAAGATGGAGAGTCTTGATTTTTTCAAGTAGATAATTATTTTCGTCTGTTTCAATTACTGCAGTCACACCCAACTTTTTCCTTTTGGTTCAACATCTTATTTTTTTTCTTAACCATAGCTGTTCAGAATTTTTAAAATTTTGACCTTATATTCGCCTCCTGGGGCTTCGACCTTAGTTTTTTCACCAATTGACTTGCCTAAAATAGCTTTGCCTAAAGCTGAGTAAGCAGAGATTTTATTATGGTAAATATCTGAATCTTTATCCGAAACTATTGTGAAAGTGTGGTTTTTACCAGAGGAATCTTTGTAGGTAAAGGGTATACCGATTTTAATTGTAGAATTACTATTATTTTTTGTTTGAACCTTTTGGTCCACTGTGCAATCTTAATACAATAAAAGAATTAATTTGTCAAGTATTAGATAACAAATATTTGATATCAAATATTATATATACAATATTTTAAATATCTTAACAAAAGGGGTATAATTACTGTTTACGATGAACATTACACTTGGCGGTCTAATCAAAACTTACAGGATAAATAAACGCTTGAGCCAATTTGATGTAGCTTTGGCAATCGGTTGGAAAGACACCTCAAGGCTTTCAAAAATCGAGCAGGGGAGGGTTAAGCCTACCAGGCCGGTTGTGGAAAAAATTATGGCTGCTTTAAACCTTTCATCTGAAGAACGCGGCGAATTTTTATTGACCGGCGGCTATTTACCCAGTGACGAAGAAATCACAAAGGTGATTAAAATTGTAAAAGAAAAAATTAATAGTTGGCCATATCCGGCATATTTAATTGATTTTACCTGGAGACTTCTAACTTGCAATGATGCAACCGCAAAAACATTCTATGTTAGTCCCGAAATGCAAAAAAATCTTATAAAAATAAAACCAAACCTCTTAGAATTTGCGTTTTTACCTAAAGAAATATTACCTGTTGAGATTTCAAAGGGTGAGGATGAAAAACATTGTAAACCTTTCCCTGTAGCCCAAATAGCTCAGTTTAAAATAGAGCAAATTATGCGAACAAATGAAAAATGGTATCGCGATTTAATAAAAAAGATGATGGAGTACAATCAATTCAGAAAGCTATGGACAGATATCACACCAGATTTATACCATAAGAAGCTTTTGGATTATGAGTATAAAATTGTAAAAGGGAATTGGGATGGCAAAAAAACTATATTACGTTTCCATCTATTAACTTCAAGAGTAATTAGTGACATCCGGTTCCAAATCGTTCTATATTTTCCAGCAGAAAAAAATACCCAAACGTTTTTTAAGAAGAACACCTAATCTTTCCCAAGTACTTCGGCTGCTGCTTTTGCACATTCGACATCCTGATTGACGTCGGCTGAACCACCTACGCCTACAGCACCAATTACTTTCCCGCCTTTTTTAATAGGTAGACCGCCAGCAATAACCATTAATTCACCGCCAAAAGCACTGGTAGTCCCAAAATAAGGTTTACCCTCAACGGCATAGCCAGCAATATCAGCCGTAGGCAAACCAAGGTTAGCTGATGTAAAAGCTTTAGCATATGAGTATTTTGGGCTTATATTCAGCGCCCCATCCATTTTATTTGCTGCAATTAAAGTGCCATGGTCATCCACAACTGTTACCGTAACAGTTATTCCTAGATCTTGAGCTTTAGTTACAGCCTTTTCGATTGCCTTTTGAGCAGATTCTAGCGATATCATCTTCACCTCCTTATCTTTATATGAACTATGTTAGCAGATAATTTGGGTGAGGTCGATTACCTTTCTTGTTGAAGAACATTAAAATCTTCGCCAGGTTTCACAGTTCTACATCTACCGTCGGACCATCTCAATGCCTCTAGTAAATCAGCGTTGGGATACTTTCTTAATATAAAAGTTCTGTAACCAAATTCTCCACCACCCCAAGCGCCATTAAATAATAATGCTTGCGAATTAACCGGATCTTTTCTGGCAAAATCCTGAATAATAATAATTCCAGTGGACTTAATTGCTTTATATGCTTCAGTAATTATTGTTTCCCTTTCAGTAGGAGTTCTCTGATATAACACAGTGCTTAATATTACTGCATCAAATTCGTTCTTTGGTATCATATGAGGAGCTTGCTGAGATAGTAAATCTGCTTGTAGAAAAGCAGTATTTCGAGACCCTTTAAATCTGGACGCTAATTCATTATCCCCCTTGAGTTCTCTGAGTTCTTTGGGATAGTGGGAGCAAGCAATACTCCACATTTTCACATCTGGATCTTCTGGGTTATATTTATCGATTGCTAGCCCTACTTGGATATTCAATGGTTTTCTGTTCTCTGATAGTACTAATTGATCAGGAGTTTCATCAGTAATTGCTTCAAAAGGAACATTCAGCTCAATGCCAGGGAGGCCTACATTTGCTCCGCAACCAAAATCAGCCACGTTTACCGGATCCCCGTTCCAGTATGAGGAAATTATTGCCTTAGGGCCTGCATATCTTTGGTACACAGTTGTGATAGTATCTTTAATTAATAGCAATTCTTCTAAAAGTTTCCTATTATCAGGTGCCATTAATTCGACCAATAGTGGTCGCCATTGCTCAGAAGTTTCGAAATCTAAGTAACTTCTATCACTTTTTAAATTTAATTGAATATGTTGAATAGATCTAAAGGTAAGGTTAACAGCATGAGCAGGAGTTAAGGAAGATCTTTCTTGATAGATTCGTGCGAAAAAATCGCCAATTTCTTCATCTGTGTCAATCAATGATACTAAACACTCATAACAAGAACCAATGCATGGGTCGTTCCCAGGGGGTGTTTTTGCTTGAATCCGCATTAATTCAACTACATCGCCAAAGCTACGTGTAGACTCAGGAGAGCCTATCGCAAGAGGACGTTCCACTTTTTGCTCCTATAAGTTAATTTTACTAGAATTTTGTAGCTTATGTCCAAATTTGATGATTTACTATTGCATTGCCAACTGTGAATCCTAATGTTCCAGCAGTAACTATCCCCTTTTCCCATTTACTGTTTACACTGCCATCCATAGTGCGGGAAAGTACGTAAACAATAAACAAGTTTATGGCTCCGGAAATCGCTGAAATTGCCACTTTAGATTCAGGATTTAAATCAGTGAGCATTTGTGTTTCGTTGACAGGTAATTCAGCAGCGATACTTAACAGTCTTTCGGTAAGCATTTTCACGAAATTATACCATTTATTGTCGTTTTGTCAAACTCATAGTAATTTGTTATAATACGAAACAATGGAAATTGAGGTTCCGAAATTTAGGCGAGTACCCAGGGAAATAGGATCCGAAACATCTAATGTTGATATAATCGAGCGAAATAGAAATGACGGTCTACTTCTCCTTGATATAAAAATTGACCATGAGACGACTATAGTACCGGTCTTCGACTTACGAGAAGATTCTCACAAGCGTGAAATAGCGAAAGTTTTAATATCAGGAGATCCTGTAGCGGCATTTGGAGTAGGAAATTACGGTATTGCTATTGGCATTGATCATCCAAAAAGAGGCAGATTCCCTAATTCGTGGGAACATTACTGGAAATTTAAGCCTGACAGGCCAAGAGATGCGAAAATCCCAATTTTAATGCCCCCGAAATATTGGAGTGAAATAATAGATTTCAGAAAAATACACTCAGGGTTTAAACCTTTGTTTAATAGAGGACAATTGGAGAGGGCTTACAGGGAAGCAGTAATATTTCATATAGTGGCACCTTCTTATAATTATGCTCCGCACATCAATCATCCTGCGCTTGTGACTGCTGAAGACGGAAAAAACTCGGTCAGTGCTTTCTGGTGGGACGACCCTGATTTAGAAGAGATAGCGGATATTGCCATGAGACTTGACCCTAATGTATTAATTGGGATTTCTTCTTTTAATGATCGCGGAGAAAATCCAGCATTTAATTACGATGAAGTAAAGGATTACATTATGCGAAAGAAAAAAGTACCGTTCAAATATATTATTAGAGATTCTATAGGTGAAAAAGTAGGAGTGAAGAGCTCTCATCCTCAGTTTAAAGTTCCAGAAAATGATGAAAAGCCGGTTTGGCAAGTAGTAAGGAGAGGGGCAAGAAGTGTTAAAAGATTTCTTCAAGCCACAAGATTACCGTTTGAAGCAGAAGGTAAGGATTCAGCACTGTTTGCGCCTAGGGCCCATTCAGAAGATGTTGATTTGGATAATTTAATCGATACTGTACATGAATTAATTTTAAGGGACTACTCCTTGAGAAAAGCCAGCTAATAAATTCTTGGCGCATAGTTTATTATCAGTTTATACTGGATGTATGGCTGATTATGTTACAACTCCTAAAACGAGTGACACTATAAAATCTCTTTGGAAATTAGAAAAAATTATACTCAATACCTTGGATTTCAAAGAGGTAGTGCAAAAGATATGCGACAGCATGCTCTCCGAGCTAGGTTACCTTAAATTAGGATACAGAATTATAGTACTAACACTTGCGGACGAGAAAAAAGGTGTATTAAGAAGGATTTCACTTTCGCAAACTCCCGAAGCAGCCAAAGCTCAGGCAGCGTCGGCAATTCCATTTCACGACATAGAAATCCCGCTTAACGCTCAAAAAAATCTTCTTATTCAAACACTTCACGAAAGGAAACCGCACTCTACGCATTATTGGCCTGATATATTCACACCTGTTTTAACGCCTGAACAGGCAATTGCAAATCAAAAAGCTTCTGGGATTAAAACAAGCATGCTTTATCCGGTGACAATTCAAGATAAGACTTTGGGTGTTCTTATTTTTAGCATGGTAAAGAACTTAGAGGAGGTATCAGAAGCAGAAGAAGACTTAATTCGTGGTTTCACAGATGTAGTAGGGTTAGCCGTGCAGAATGCAAAGCTATATACAACCTTATCGGAGACTACACAAAAGCTTGATAAAGCCAATAAAAGACTTCAGGAGTTGGATAAATTAAAAGACGATTTCGTTTCGATGGCTTCGCATGAACTGCGGACTCCCATGACTGCCATCAAAAGTTACCTCTGGATGGCGCTCAATAAGAAAAAGGCAGAGTTATCTGAAGATTTAAACAGGTACTTAGGTAGAGCTTATCATTCAACAGAAAGGCTAATTTCGCTCGTCAACGACATGTTAAATATCTCCAGGATAGAAAGTGGCCGAATCGCCTTGAAACTTGGCGAAGTTGACCCTGTGGAATTAGTCCATGAAGTAGTCGAGGAAGTTATTCCCAAAGCAACAGAACTTCAATTGAACGTTAAAGTTATAGAGAGGAAAGTCTCTAAAGTCCTAATAGACAAAGACAAAATCCACGAGGTGGTTATTAACTTAATCGGCAATTCCCTTAAGTTTACAAAACCGGGAGGGACTGTCTCTGTAACTTTCGACGAAAAACCGCCTTTTGTTTATATTTCGGTAACCGACACCGGTGTTGGTATGGCCAAAGAAGATATGCAAAAATTATTTAAAAAGTTCAGTATGATCGAGCACTCCTATACGGCGGCTTCAACTTCCGGCGGCACCGGCTTGGGCCTTTATATTTCCAAATCGATTGTGACTCTTCACAAAGGAGATATAACTGCTTACAGCCCCGGACTGGAAAAGGGTTCAACTTTCACCGTCAGCCTGCCGATTACAGGCACCAGTACTGCGCTGGAACTTCAAAAAGAAGCGCCCAAAGTTACCGAAGATTCTAAAGGACTGGAGAAAAAAAGGTTGGGCTATATTTGACTGTGTCTAACTGGGTTTGACATCAAAGGCCAATCGCTGTTAAATCAAATAGGCAAGATCACTATGGACAAAAAAAGGATTTTACTGGTCGAAGACGATCAATACACAAGAGAACTATATCAGGAAGTAATTAAAGATGAAGGTTATTTTCTCGACAGCGTTACAAATGGTGAAGAAGGTTTAGAAAAAATTAAAAAAGGGGGCTACAATCTGATTCTCCTGGATATAATGATGCCCAAAATGAGCGGTCTTGAAGTTTTAAGGTCTATTAAAAACGAACCACCCAAAATACCAAACGGCCCAATAGTAATTTTAACTAACCTCACAAACGATCCTATTTTAAACGAAGCTTATGGGCTTAATGCCAGGGATTTTGTAGTTAAATCGGATATAACGCCCGGAGAATTAATAGAAAAGATTAAAGGATATTTAGAAGAATCCGGTAACAAAGAAAAAACAAAACAAGAGCAAAAGTAGAAGCTTAACCCTACTTATTTACCCAACTGCTGTCATCGCCGGTGATATTTTCGAGAAGTATTACTACAGCAGGCACAGTCAAGCTTTTTTTAAAAATATTAACGGGAGAAACAAAAACTCTAATTTTTTTACCATTTACGCTAACGTCTTTCGGGCCAATTCGAATCCTTTCCCTAAAACAATTATCTATATCTTTCATAAGATCATATTTGCCCTTAAATAGCTCTTGGAGTTTTTCAACATTCCAACCGCCATGATCAATAGGTCCCAAAATTTCATCCACAGTAATATTTTTAAAGGTAATTTGCTTGTAATCATCAATCATCATAAAACCTATCGCGAGATTTTCAAGCGCAGATCTAAAGTATGTTTTCTCTCTCTCGATTTCTAAGTAACCTTTACTTATTTGAGCCTTTGCATGCTCTAAAGTTTCTATGCGTTTTTTCAAGGTACCGGATTTATCAGCCATTTATTTAATTGAAGCTAAACAGAAGCAAACTGTCAAATCATGTTCATTGCAAATGTGTTAATATACGCACAGATGGAAGCCTTTTTCTATGATTATATTTATAAGTATTTAAACCCGGAAACACTTGGAGGGTTGGCAGTTATTGTAGTTTTATCTATTTGGGGTTTAGTTTGGAAGAGTTTAGCTTTTTGGAAATCGGCCCGCAATAATGAAAGATCATGGTTTATAGCATTTATAGTACTTCAAACAGCTGGAATTCTCGAAATTCTGTATTTATTCAAATTTTCAAAAGACAAATTAACACTTGAAAAAGTTCAATCCAATATTAAATCGTATAAGATAGAAGATCCGCGCAAATTACTAAAAAAATAAGCCTATAGGTTGTATTCTGTTTGATTATTTGCTAAAATACTAATCTCCATCAGCCATTTGCTATTAAACCAGATGGCTTTTTTAAAGGCCGATTTTTGGTGCTAAAATTAGCTCTATATATGTGGCAAAAAATTAAAAATATATATCACTATTTTCAGGCCCTATCTGCGGCGCTGTATTTCCGCTTTCCGTCTAAAAAACTTATTGTAATAGGCATAACAGGTACAGATGGGAAAACAACAACAGTAAACATGCTTCATCACGTATTGAGTTTAAATAACAAAAAAGTTTCCTCGATTTCGTCAATTAGTGCAAAAATCGCAGACAAATCATTTGATACTGGATTCCATGTAACTACCCCAAGTCCATGGCAAATTCAAAAATATCTAAGAAACGCCCTCAACTCCAGATCACAATATTTCATTTTAGAAGCAACCTCCCATGGTCTTGATCAAAACCGACTTGCGTTCATCGATTTCGAAGTTGCTGCTATAACAAACATATCTCACGAGCATTTCGACTATCACAAAAGCATGAAAAATTACTTAGCTAGTAAGGCTAAATTGTTTAAAAACGTTAAATATTCGGTTCTTAATGCAGATGACGAGAGCTATAAAGATTTAAAAAACAAAGCGAGCGGAGAAATACTCAACTACAGTTTACAAAAGAACGTAGATTTTAATTTGAAAGAATATCCGATTAACCTAAAAATTCCCGGGGAATTTAATTTAAAGAATGCTTTGGCAGCATTGGCAATTTCTTCGGCGTTGGGGATTAGCAAATCTAGAACCCTCAAAGCCATTACTAGTTACAAAGGGATAGTGGGGAGACTTGAAGATTTAGACTTTGGTCAAAACTTTGATGTTTATGTGGATTTTGCACATACCCCCGTAAGTCTCAAAGAATCTCTACAAACTTTAAAAGAAAAAACTAGAGGAAGATTAATAGCAGTTTTTGGTTCAGCAGGAAAAAGAGACGAGTCCAAACGTCCTTTAATGGGTAAAGTTGCATCATCACTTGCTGATATATCAATTCTTACTGCAGAAGATCCAAGAGATGAGGATGTAAATAAGATATGTAACCAAATCGCCAAAGGTTTTAAATCAAATAGGAAAAAAGAAAATGAAGATTTTTTTATCATCCCTGACAGAAAAAAGGCTATTAAATTCGCGGTAGATTTGGCAAGAAGCAATGATACGGTTAGTCTTTTTGGTAAAGGTCACGAAAAGAGTATGAATATAAAAGGCAAGGAATTTCCCTGGAATGAGATAAACGTAGCTAAATGGGCGATAAATCAAAAACTAAAATGAAAAGTGTTGCTGCGATAGTTTTAGCAGGTGGGATTGGAAAGAGGATGAAATCAAAAACATCCAAAGTTCTTCACGAAATCAAAGGTAAACCAATGATACTGCGCACTATTCACAATCTTAAAGCTGCAAATGTCGACGATATTATTGTTGTTGCTAATCCCGCTAATATTAATGAACTTAACAAGGTATTGCCAAATAATATCCGCTCAACTATTCAAAAAAACCCAAAAGGCACAGGTGATGCAACTGAAACAGGTTTAACAAAGATAAAAAAAGACACAGGTACGTTACTTGTAGTTAATGGAGATGATAGCGCCTTTTATAAACCGGAAACCATTAAACGAGTAATAAAACAACACATAGAAACAAATAGTATTCAAACTTTCTTAACGGTAAAGGTTGCAAATCCGGCAGGGCTTGGCAGAGTTCTGAAAAAAAATGGTCAAGTCTTAGCAATCATTGAAGAAAAAGAGGCAACACAAGCCCAAAAGAAAATAAAAGAGATTAATGCTGGATTTTATGTTTTTAAAACAGAATGGTTGAGAGAAAATATCTCAAAGATTGATGCGTCCCCTGCTACCGGTGAAAAATACGTGGTAAATCTTGTTAGTATTGCAACTAGGGGCGGCCAAAGAGTAAATGCTTATTTAGTCAAGGATGAACATGAATGGTATGGGATAAATACAAAAGCCGATCTTCAAGTAGCAAACGAGAAGTTTGCTAAAAAAATTCATATCATGGGTATGGCGGGAGCAGGAGCTTCGGCCGTTGCTCATATTGCTAAAGAGTCTGGATTTGACGTTTCAGGATGTGATTTAACCCCAAATTCCTCTTATGTAAAAAGTTCAAAACTGAAAATAGCGAATGGTCACGGTGCAGCGCATGTTCATAATATTGCTATGTTAATTGTTTCTCCTGCCGTTGTTAAAAATAACCCTAACAGTGAAGAGCTAAAAGAAGCGAAAAAACATGATATTCCAACTTTAACTTGGCAGGAGTTTCAAGGTAAGTTTTTGCAAAAAAATAAATTTGTGATTTCTGTTGCGGGCGGTTATGGCAAATCCACAACAACGGCAATGATATCTCAAATTATGATCAGTGAAGGGCTAGATCCAACTTGTGAAGTAGGTGCTGTTGTTAAAGATTGGGGAACAAATTACAAAGTAGGAAAGTCAATATATTATATTAATGAAGCAGATGAATACGCTGACAATTTCTTAAATTACAATCCGGATATAGCAGTTATCTTAAATATTGCATGGGATCACCCTGATTATTTCAAAAACCGAGAAATGCTCCAAAAATCGTATCAGAAATTTATTAACAATATTAAAAAAGACGGCTATCTAATCATTGGTCGTGATGAAAACTTATACGATTTAGCAAAATCAGCAAGAAAAGATATAAAAGTCGTAAAAATAGAGGATTTTAATCAAGAAAAATTGTCAATAATAGGGGATTTTAGAATAATAAATGCCAATGCTGCTTTAACAGTTGCTAAACTTTTAAAACTGGACATAAACAGAGCCAAAAAATCCGTCCAAAATTTCAAAGGAGTTGCCAGAAGACTGGAGTTAAAAGGAGAAGTAAATGGTGCGGTAGTATACGACGATTATGCCGTTCAGCCTTTTACAGTGTTAACAACAGCAAATGCCCTAAAGGATAAATTTAAAGACAAAAAAGTAGTTTTAGTTTTAGAACCACATACTTTTTCCAGAATCAATACCTTTTATGCTGATTTCATTTCAGCTCTCAAAAAAACAAATGTTGAATCAATTTTAGTAACTAATGTATTTGCGGCCAGAGAAAAAGGCGATATTAAACAACTTTCCAAAAAACTTGCTAGGTCAGTTGGCAAAAAAGCGACATATTCAGGATCAATTAAAGAATCTGCTAATTACCTTCAGGAAAACAATAAAAATTTCGATATTATTCTCTCCATGGGCGCAGGGGATATTTACAAACTGTACGACATCATGAAATCAAGGAACCTATAATAAGAACTGACCCTTAAAAAGGTTTTTGGAATAACCTAAATGAGCAAAACTGAAGAAATTAAAAGTATTTTGGGGCCACTGAGGGTTTTTGAAAACGAGTCGCTTTCTAAACACACATACTTCGAAATTGGCGGCCCTGCCAAAGTTTTTTTTGAAGCTAAAAGTATAGAAGATTTAAAGCTTGCTTTAAAAGCAGCTAAAAAAGTAAAAATCCCCGTTGTTGTTATTGGTGGCGGTGCAAATGTTTTAGTTTCTGATAGTGGTTTTGATGGCCTTGTGATTAAGAATAGAGCAACAGGAGTTAAGTTGGTTGGCTTGAAAGGAACTTACAGTAAGCATGGCAGAGGGATAAAGACTGCATTTGTTTATGCAGCATCCGGAACATTAATGAATCAACTCGCTCGTTTCACCCTGGATCAAGGTTTAGCGGGGCTTGAGTTTTTACTCTCTGTTCCAGGAACAGTTGGTGGAGGTATTAAGATAAATGCCCATTTCGAAGTAGAACAAGGCGAGTTTTTAGGTCGTCGTTTAGCGTCAGCCACACTATTTAATCCAAAAACAGCAGAAATAACAGAAGTTGACCAAAAGTATTTCAACTTCTCCTATGACCACTCAAAAATTCAAGAGACTGGCGAAATTGTTTTAGATGCCATTTTTAAACTAGGTAAATCCCCGGATCCTGTAAATCTTTGGCAGAAGGCACTTGCTAATGTTAAAAGACGCAACGAAGAACAACCCATTGGAACTGCTTGCTCAGGATGTGTATTTAGAAATATTGATGCAGGCGATGCAAACAGACTAGCAACACCAAATCTTACAACATCGGCTGGTTTCATAATTGATAGCTTGGGTCTCAAAGGCACAAAAATTGGAGGAGCGGAGATTTCCAATCATCACGCAAATTTCATAGTTAATAGGGGAAATGCTAGCGCAAACGACGTGATAAAATTAATCAATCTCGTCAAAGAAAAAACGAAAAATACTTACGGTATCGATCTTCATACGGAAATATTTTTGATAGGAGATTTTAAAAATGTCTAAACTCGAAATATCAGGCGGAAAAAAGCTTTCTGGAAAAATAAAAGTAGCTGGTAATAAAAATTCTGTTTTGCCTATTATGGCAGCGTCATTGCTTTCAACCGAAACATCCACAATTGAGAATGCACCTCAAATTTCAGACGTAGATGTAATGGCAGATCTTTTGAAACTTTGTGGTGCAAAAGTAACTAGAGCAAATACTAAGATCACAATTAATCCTAAAAAAATTAAAGAAGTTGAGTTTCCAAGGAGTTTAACAGCAAAGCTTAGAGCATCGGTTGTACTTCTGGCACCTATCTTGTCTAGAGTTGGGAAGATAAGCATGGGTTATCCCGGAGGAGACATTATTGGCAGACGCTCACTTGATGCTCACTTGCAAGTTCTCAAAAAGTTGGGTGCCAAAATAGAAATTGAAAATGATCATATTCTTGCCAGTGTTTCTGGATTAAAAGGAGCAGAAATTTTCCTTCAAGAAGCTTCTGTTACAGCTACAGAAAACGCTCTAATGGCTGCCAGTTTAGCAGAAGGAGAAACTATAATCAAAAGGGCCGCTATAGAGCCGCATGTAATTGATTTATGCTTGTTCTTAGTCAAGATGGGTGCTGACATTGAAGGTATAGGAACAAGCACTGTTGCAATCAGAGGAGTATCAAAGCTGTTCGGCGCAAATCATGTTGTCAGGCCCGACCATATTGAGGTCGGCACTTTTGCAATCCTTGCAGCAATAGCTTCTAAAAAAATCGAAATATCACCAATAATTAAAGAAGATTTAGACATGATTCTCTTGAGTCTGAATAACTTCGGTGTCAGGTATAAATTAGAGAGAAACAAACTTATTGTTAATGGTTCAAAGCTTAAATCAGTAGAAAAAGTTGTTACAGATGTATGGCCGGGATTCCCGACAGATTTAATGGCACCTATGATTGTTCTTGCAACCCAAGCAGAAGGTATGACCATACTTCATGACTGGATGTACGAATCGCGCATGTTCTTCGTGGACAAACTTCTTTCTATGAATGCTAAGGTTGAGATCGCCGACCCTCATCGCGTTTTTGTGTATGGACCGACAAAACTTAGAGGACAAAGACTTGACACTCCGGATATTCGAGCGGGTATTGCTTTGGTTATCGCAGCCCTTGTTGCAAAGGGTAAAAGCACAATTGAGCGAGCGGAATTAATAGAAAGAGGTTATGAGAATATAGTCGAACGACTATCTGCCCTCGGCGCGCGTATTAAAAAAACTTCATAAATGAGCAAGAAAATTAATGTAGCTGTCTTAATGGGCGGCAAATCCGCAGAGCACGACATATCTCTGATAACAGGCGGGGAGGTTGTTAAAAATCTCGATTCCAAGAAATACAGAGCACTTTCGATTGTTATTTCAAAAGATGGAAAATTATTTAAGTTTAACGATAAAAATTACCCTCTTTCTCAATTATCAGCGATTCAATGCCAGTTGTTTTTTATCGCTATGCATGGTTCTTCTGGGGAAGACGGACGAATTCAAGGGTTTTTAGATTTTTTAGGTGTAGCTTACACAGGTTCAGGGGTACTGGCTTCTGCTCTTGGTATGGACAAACTTTACTCAAGGAAATTATTTACTCAAGCAGGTCTTACTGTACCAAAGACTGTTGCAGTCAAAAAAGGCAAAACTATTCCCAAATTAAATTTCGACTTTCCAGTTTTTGTAAAACCCAATAATCAAGGTTCATCCGTTGGAGTTTTTAAAGTTAAGAATAAAAAAGAATTAGTGTCAGCCCTTAAAAAATCCCACAAATATTCCGATCAAGCTCTAGTCGAGGAAAGTGTCGATGGAGTAGAAGTCACAAGCTCTATATTAGGAAAAGAAAAACCTGTCGCTTTACCGCTTGTTGAAATTGTGCCTAAAACACAATTTTTCAACTACAAAGCAAAATACAATGAACGATTCTGCGAGGAAATAGTTCCAGCAAGAATCAGCAAAATCTTAACTAAAAAAGCGAAAGCAGCAGCCATTTTAGCTTATCAAACAATCGGATGCCAAGGGTTTGGCCGTGTAGACATGATTATCAAAAATAACAAAGTTTATGTTCTGGAAGTCAACACGATTCCAGGTCTTACCGCGGTTTCACTACTACCCAAAGCAGCCAAAGCAACAGGAATTTCCTATAGGCAGCTTTTAAACGAAATTATCTCTTTTGCCCATCCCATAGTTTGACAATTCTAATTAAGATTCTGTATAATTCGCTCCATGAGTGAACGACGCTTTGGACCCCGAAGGCCTTCTGAAAGGCCAGTCATCCATCGTAAAGATTTTGATAAATATTGGCCATCTCCCTGGAGTTTATACGAACGGCCCAGCCCCTTTCGTTTAGGGCCGGAGATTGAAAGTGGTTTGCATCTACACTTTGTTACCAAGGGTGAAAGAAAGTGGTCTGAAGAGTTTGCCCTGTCTGAACAAATTTACAAAAAGGAGCTTGCGGGCCTTCCCTTTCATGAGGCTTTTGGAAAATATCTCTCCATAATGCTAAGAGTTAGCGACATCCATCTTCCTCTAGGGAAAGCAAATAAACCCAGAAGCATTAGTGTCTTGTCTGGTATCCAAGTTGTTCTAATCGAGCTATTGGCGATGGAACATGCAGAGAAAATCCCCCAGTCTTATTTTGAAACGATGAGAAATCAGGAGCAACTACTTCTGGAAACAGAACATCCAGATAAATGGTTTTTACCTAAAGTAAAGAATTTGATTCATCGGGTTGAAGGATGGAGAAATATTTATGAATGGATTGATTTAATAAGAAAAAGACTGGGCCATTTAAAAAGTCAATTAGATCCACAGGAGATCCAAGGTGAATGTAGTGAGATAGCCAAAAGAATAAGCGAGGATAGGGCGTATGGCGTTAAGAATTGTTATTTTACTTCACCCTTGTTTTTAAAACCCAATCAGGCATTTACCATATTTGATGAGCGGTTGGGATTACCAGATAAGATCGATAAATATGACATGCCTAATGACACAATAGCCTGTATAGGCGTAGGGGATAAGCCACGCGGCAAAATCGAGGTTATACCACTTGCCGAGGAATATATCCACAACATTAAATGGCGAGGTTTCGGAACAACCTTCACCTATGCAATTTTCTCAGTAAATCAAAGTGGAGAAATCAGCTCAAGCGTACTAGGAGCCATGAGCCCGCTAAGATATGGTTTTGAAAGAAAAAAAGCTCTTCCAGAATATGAACTTTGGAGAGCTTTTATGCTAATGAGGATATATGATTTGACAAAACGCGCGGATGTTATTGAAAAAATGCCCTCGCTGGATAAAGCAGAAAGAGAAATTTCAAAAGGGGAAGGTGGCATATTAGGAATTGGTAAAAAGGTTAAACGAGTAGATTACAGAAGCTTACTCTTTCCAAGAGTCAAATATGATGCTACAGAAGTTGTTGAGACAAATGAATCGGTCGAGCAAAAAAGATTTATCGACCGGCACCGTGTAACATGGTTTGTGAGGCGACTACCTATAGGTTATAATGCGACGGAAAGAGGAATCGAATACGCAAATGAGCACGGGGTGACACTGAGGGAAGGGGAAACTATAGTAAGAGAACATTTTAGAGGGAAAAGTAGAGAAGAAGCTCTTGAAAAACCGACAAAAGCATCATTCAGATAAAAGAAGAAGTGATTATTTGAAAAGTGTCTTTCCTTCAACTACTATCAACCCCATAGTTTGATAAACGTCTAAAATTACGTTATAATTAACTCTCCATGCCTTACTCACAAGTATACCGCAACATTGAAGATTGGAAAAAACCTTTGCATGTGGTTCATGCCTATTTAGCCAAAATTTACTTCAAATTTTTACCCAGCACTCAGGTAATTGGTGTTACCGGCAGTGTCGGCAAAACCTTGACGCAGAATGCTATTTGTAGTGTTCTCTCTAAAAAATTCAAAATAGTCTGCGGTGACGAAAATCTCGACCCGACTTACAGAATTCCCAAAACTATTTTTGCGGCGAGGCCTTGGCATAAATTTATTGTTCTTGAATACGGCGTAGAGCATCCACAGGATATGGATTATTATCTCTGGTTAGCAAGGCCACAATTTGCTATTGTAACTAATATTGCACTTACTCACACGAAATATTTTAAATCGGAAAAAGGAGTATACGCAGAAAAGGTAAAACTAATAAAGGCTTTACCGCCAACAGGCACAGCAATCCTAAATAAAAATGATAAGGTCGTAGCCGAAATGAAGTCGCAAACGAAAGCAAATGTTTTCTGGTTTGGAAAGACTTCTAAAATGGGAATAAAAATATCCGACTACTCACAGGATTTAAGAGGATCCACTTTCAGAATGCATTTTCATAAGGATAAAGCTGCTGTTTCCTGGAAAATCATTGGCAAGCACCAACTGCTTTCTGCACAAGCAGCAGCTTCGATGGGTATAGTTGCTGGCCTTAGCCTAAAGCAAATAGCCTCAGGTCTTTCACAAGTCGAAGTCCCGCTTCACAGATTAAATGTTGTTAAAACACAAAAAGCTTATATTCTTGACGACACCTATAACTCTTCACCTAAAGCAGCCAAAGAATCTATAGAAACTTTAGTCGACTTGGGTGCCACTCATAAAAAACTTGCTATTTTAGGTGAAATGAAGGATTTAGGTAGTTTATCAACTACAGCCCATATAGATTTAGGTGAATTTATATCAAAAACCAATATCGACCATCTAATTACAATCGGAAAGGTTGCAAAGCTCATAGGCAAAAGTGCACGAAAAAATAAATTTAAAGGACAAGTTTTAAATTATTTCACGACACAGCAAGCTCTCGTGCAAGCTCAAAAGTTGACAAGCGAAAATTCACTCATTTTAATTAAGGGTTCACGCCACGCTCATCTTGAAAGAATTGTTTTTGCTCTTCAGGGAAAGTCTACGCAAATTTCTTGTTATCAGTGTGGGAATTTGAAATAATATATTTTCAGGTATGGCACAAACCTTAGGTCTTGTATTACTATCCTTTTTCACAGTAAGTATTCTCTTAGTTCCATTCATAAATTTACTTTACAAAATTAAGTTCACGAGGCAAAAACAAAAGACTCGGGATATGTTTGAGGTGCGGACCCATATTTTTGATAAATTCCATGAACACAAATCGGGGATACCAGTAGGTGGGGGAGCGCTCATTATTTTTGTTGTTACCCTGCTCTACCTTTTAACAAACTATCTATCCCCTCTACTTGGAGTTGAGAGAACTTCTATCTATCCATACAAGCAGGAAATCAATGTAATTCTTTTTACATTTCTGTCATTTGGGCTGTTAGGTTTATATGATGATTTAAGAAAAACATTCGGTTTTAGGGGAGTAAAGTTTTGGGGTTTAAGATTTCGCGTAAAATTTATAGCTCAATGGGCACTGGCTTTTGTAGTAGCCTTTATGCTCTACTTTGCCTTAGGTATAAATATTATCAATATAACTTTCTTTGACGTTTTTAATCTCGGGATTTTTTACATTCCTTTCGCGGCTTTTACTATTGTTGCATTTGCAAATGCGGTAAATATTTCTGATGGGCTAGATGGACTCGCTTCAGGCCTCATTTTAATTTGTCTTACTGCCCTTCTTGTAATGTCGTCTTCAATCCTAGATACCACACTTTCGATTTTCTTAGGTTTACTAATAGGCTCATTAATAGCATTTCTTTATTTTAATATTTGGCCGGCGCGAATTATGCTCGGAGATGTCGGTGCGATGTCCTTTGGGGCGACCCTTGCAGTGGCCGGTTTGCTTCTTGGAAAACCTATTGGACTCGTAATAATTGGGGGAATGTTTATCCTAGAAGCAGGATCGTCTCTGGTACAAATTCTTTCAAAGAGTATTAGAAAAAAGAGAGTATTTGAAGTGGCTCCGCTGCATCTTTGGTTGCAATATAAGGGTTGGCAAGAGCCGAAAATTGTTTTTAGGTTTTGGCTCGCACAAATCATTTTTGCAATTTTCGGTCTTTGGCTAGCGTTTTTTTAAAATGGCAGACAATCGTCCCATAGGTCTTTTTGATTCAGGTGTTGGCGGGCTTTCGGTTCTATGTGAAATTAAAAAAGTATTACCTCGTGAATCATTTATATACCTCGCGGATCAAAAAAACGTCCCATACGGCACAAAATCAAAAAAGGTTTTAAATAATTTAACACTGAGAATAACTAAATTCTTACTAAAATTTGATATTAAAATGCTAGTAGTTGCTTGTAATACTGCCAGTTGTTACTCAGTTGATTTCTTGCGCAATAATTTCAATTTACCAATTGTAGGAGTTGTACCTGCTGTTAAACCTGCTGTGAAATTAAGTAAAAAAGGAAAAATAACTATTATGTCTACTTCGGCAACGGCCAAAAGCACCTATTTAAAAAACCTAATAGCTAAATTTAGCAGTGCCAAAAATGTTTTAAGTCTTGGCTGTGATGGTCTTGAAGATTCGGTAGAGAATCTAAATTATAAAAAAATCAATTCACTGCTTGATGAATATGTAAAAAGAGCTAATAGTTTTGAATCGGATGTAATTATCTTAGGGTGTACGCATTTCCCTTTTTTAAAAAATGATATCCAAAAAAGAGCAATAAAAGGCACTAAAATAATTGACTCCGGAAAAGCTATAGCAAGCAGAGTAAAATTTTTACTTAAACAAAACAATATGATAGCGGCTAAGAAAACAAAAGACCTATTTTTTACTACTCTTAATCGTAAAAAATTTTCAAATGTTGCTTCGACTCTCCTAAAATATAAAGTACTGGCCCAAAAAGCTTCAATTTAAATGATCTCTTCAAAAAATGTAGCTATTTTTGGTTTTGGCAAAGAAGGTGTGGCAGCTGCAAATTATTTAGGTGTTAAAAATAAAATACACATTTTTGAAGACAAACAACAATCGGATATCAACAAATCTTTTTTTCGCGGATTAAAAATAAAAGACGCCCAATTCTATTTTAGTGGCCAAAAACCAAATAATGCAAAGCTAGACTTGTTAATTCGCTCACCTGGCGTAAAACTCAACCATCGACATATTAAATACTTTTTAAAAATGGGTGCAAAACTGACATCTCCTACAAATATATTCTTCGTAAGCGCACCCTGCATTATTATTGGAGTCACCGGTACTAAGGGCAAGGGCACAACTTCAACATTGATATACAAGATATTAAAAGCACAAAACGACAATATTTACTTAGCGGGGAATATTGGTACCCCTGCTTTAGAAATACTGCCTAAATTAAATAAAGATTCGATTGCAATTTTAGAGCTCTCCAGCTTTCAGCTTATTGATCTTAAATATAGTCCACATATAGCAGTTGTGTTAATGATCACATCAGAACATTTAGATTGGCATATAAGCCAAAATGAATATGCAAAGGCTAAGGAATCAATCGTTGCATACCAGTCTAATCAGGATTTTGCCGTAATTAATCAAGATTTCACCAAATCAAAAAAATTATCCAGTCTTACAAAAGCAAAAGTAATATATTTTTCAACAGAGCACAAAACAAACGGTGTATACATAAGCAACGGGGAAATATTTTCAAATATTCAGGCAAATGAGCCGCTGATAACAACTGCCGAGATTTTACTTCAAGGAAATCATAATTTACAAAACATTTGTGCAGCAGTATCTGTCGCAAAAATTCTCGGATCCAAAAACGAAACTATCAAAACTGTACTAAAATCTTTTAAAGGTTTGAAGCATCGGCTTCAATTAGTTAAAGAAATTAGAGGTACTAAATTTTACAACGATTCCTACTCAACTACTCCTGAGACCGCCATTGCCGCAATCGACGCGTTTAATTCATTGAAAATTCTAATTTTAGGAGGCTCATCCAAAAAATCAGATTTTACAAATCTTTCCAAAAAAATAATAGCCGATAAAAAAATAAAAACAATAATTTTAATTGGAGAAGAAAGCTCTCGGATAGAGAAATCACTGGACGCAACAGGAAACTTCAAAGGCCGGATAATTAGGGGGCTGACGAATATGAAGCAAATCGTTAAAAAGGCATTGGATATTTCAACAAAAGACAACATTGTAATATTTTCTCCGGGATGCGCTTCATTTGATATGTTTGCAAATTACGAAGATCGAGGCCAGCAATTTATAGACGAAGTATTAAAGATAAGATGAAAAGCAAATCGAGCCTTCTAAAAAGTACGAGTACGCCTATAGACCTTTGGTTAATTCTTGCAACTTTCACACTTATAGTTTTTGGCCTCATTGCTATTTACGATTCTTCAGTTGTTACTGCATTTAGAGATTTTGGCGATAAATTTTATTTCTTTAAAAATCAACTTACGTGGGCCACTCTCGGGGTTTTTGCGTTTCTCTTTTTCAGTTTTTTCGACTACCGCAAATTAGTAAAATTAGGACCCATATTTGTAGCAGTTGGCACTTTCCTTTTAATTGCGGTTCTAGTTCCATTTATTGGTACTGAAGCATTAGGTGCAAGGCGTTGGATTTCACTTGGAAATTTAACTTTCCAGCCATCTGAATTTGTAAAGTTGGCCGTTATTTTCTACGCGACAAACATAATGTCAAAAATTAAAGACCATAGAATTATTTTCTTTGACTCAATAATTGTTTATTTTTTACCTATTTTAGTTGTGACGGCATTAGTTATTATCCAGCCGGATCTTGGAACGGCCCTGATCTTTACTGCTCTCGCCATAATTATTTATTTCGCTGCTGGCGCACCGATTTGGCATTTTTTACTCGCAATACCAGTTTTAATAGCCGGGACTCTTGCAGCTATTGTTACCCAACCTTATCGTTTAGAAAGATTAAGAGCATTTTTCGATCCCAGCTACGATCCTTCAGGTGCTTCATATCAAATAAACCAAATAATAATTGCAATTGCGTCCGGCGGTCTATTTGGGGTAGGTCTGGGTGGAGCGCACAGTAAATTCGAGTTCATACCCGAGGTGCATAATGATGCAATTTTCGCTGTAATCATCGAAGAAATTGGATTTATTGGTGGGGTGATCTTAATCGGCGTTTTCTTATTTTTGATTTCTCGCGCAATTAAAATTTCCATAGAAACCGCGGACTATTCAGGGAAAATTCTTGCAATTGGGATTGCTAGCCTTCTTGCCGTTCAAAGTCTTTTTAATATTGCATCCAATGTCGCGCTGGTTCCTTTAACAGGAGTTCCACTGCCTTTTATTTCGTATGGTGGATCTTCACTTTTCGTTACGTTGGCATCTATCGGGATACTAGTTAACATTAAAAGACAAACATGAGAAAAGTTGTAATTTGCGGCGGGCATCTAACCCCGGCCCTGTCCGTAATAGATCAGTTAAAAAAACATAAAGGAATAGAAATACTTTTTTTTGGTCGTAAATATGCAACAGAAGGTGCTAAAAATTTTTCAGCGGAATTCAAAATTATTTCGCAGGAAAATATTAAATTTTATGGGATAACCGCCGGGAGGCTTCAGCGCAAATTCACAAAATATACAATTCCGGCTTTATTCAAGACGCCTACTGGTTTTATACAAGCTTTAATCCATTTATTTATTTTAAGGCCGAATATAATAGTTTCCTTCGGAGGATATTTGTCATTACCAATAGTTATTAGCGGCTGGTTGTTGGGTATTAAATCGGTAACCCATGAACAAAGTTCAAAAGCGGGTCTTGCCAATAAAATAAATTCACTATTTACAGAGAAAGTTTTTCTTGCATGGCCACAATCCCAGAAAGACTTCCCAGAAAAAAAAACAGAAGTAATAGGTAATCCCACGAGAAAGACAATTTTTCTAAAAAAAGCTAAAAACTCAACGCTAAATAATTTTCTTAAAAAATCTCAGAGACTAATACTCGTAATTGGCGGAAATCAAGGCTCCCACTTCATCAATCAAAAGATATTCGATCTTCTACCTAGTCTTTCGCAGTTTAATATATTACATCAAGTTGGCACCACAAACTTTATGGGTGATTTAGACAGGGCAAAAAAAATAAAAATGAGCAATTACTTTGCACTTGACTATATTAGCGCATACGATATTGGAGCAGCGTTAAATAGGGCTGATCTTGTTGTTAGTAGGTCTGGAGCAAACACAGTTTGGGATTTATCTTTGCTTGGAAAAATATGCATACTGATACCTCTGCCTTTTGCGGCGGCGAAAGAACAGGAAGAAAACGCAAGGATTTTAGAAAGAAACGGAAGCTGTCGAGTTCTCAAGCAGGAAGATACAACTTCAAGCAAATTGAAATCCACCATTGACGAGCTTTTAAAAGATTTACCAAGGGCAAAAAAGCGGGCTGTCAATTTCCAAAAAACTTTACCGAAAGATGCTGCCGAAAAGCTATCAAACTACGTTTTAAGTTATACTTAAAACGTAGTGATCAAGCTTTTAGCCTTAGCAGCAGCTGGTTTCGTCCTGGCGTTTTTAGCCGTATTTTCTCCACTTTTCGAGATAAAAACCGTCATTTTTAATGACGATGATAAATGTGTCGACAACTCTCAGGAGATTACTCAGTCTCAACTTATTGGTTCGAACTTAATATTTTTTCAAGCTCAAACTTTTGCTCAAAATATTAAAGATCAATTTGTCTGCGTAGACACGATTGGTCTTGAAAGAAAATTCCCTTCAACAGTAATTATTGATATAAAATCAAAAGAACCTGTAGCCTTAATTGCGGAGACCCAGTTGCAAGTAACAAAAGATGGTTTATTAATAGATGCAGATTATAAAGTTCAAATTCCTACAGTTTTTCTTCCAAAAGATTTTACATTGGATCCAAATAAAAAAATCACAGACGAAGATGTACTTACAGCACTAGAAATTACTGATAATCTTCTGAAGTCCGACTTTGTGCCTTCAACAGTCAGAATAATTGATAAACAAAAAATTGCCGTATATAGTTCGAAAGATATTTTGGTGATATTTTCTAGCGATAAAGACCCCTCAAGCCAAGTAGACTCTTTACAGGCAATCTTGGCAGAAGCTAAAATAGACGCTACTAAAATAGACAAAATAGATTTGAGTTTTGAAAAACCTGTTATTTCATATAAGTAGTAATCTATGCCAAAAGATAAAGTAATTGTTGGCGTCGACATAGGGTCAACTAAAATCTCCACGATTATTGCTACTCTCGAAGATGAAGAAAAATTAAATATCATTGGGGCAGCTTCTACTCCGGCAAAAGGTCTTAGAAAAGGTCAAGTTGTCGACATCGACGAATCAGTAGCCAGTATCACTCAGTCGCTTGAATCCTCAGAGCGAATGGCAGGATATTCAATTGGGGCAGCTTTTGTTTCTGTCGACGGCACACACATTGAGTCTCAAAACTCAAAAGGTGTTGTAGCGGTTTCCAATCCAGAAGCCGAGATTTCCGAGGCAGATGTTGGGAGAGTTATCGAAGCGGCGAGAGCAATATCCCTACCCTCCTCTAGAGAAATTATTCACGTTATCCCAAGACATTTTGTAGTCGATTCTCAAAGCGGAATAAAAGATCCAATTGGAATGAATGGGGTGAGACTAGAAGTTGAGACTAATATTGTCACAGGTGCGGCGACTGCACTTCGCAATATAGCCAAGTGCGCAAGTCAAGTAGGTGTAGATGTTGAAGCCATGGTTTTTGCGGGTCTTGCGTCAACATATTCGGTTTTGACAGATACCGAAAAAGAGCTCGGAGTTATCTTAGTAGATTTCGGTGGGGGGACTACAGATATTTGTATATTTTTAGAGGGTGCACCTGCTCACTGTGCGGTAATCCCTATCGGCGCAAGAAATGTTACGAACGACCTTGCCATAGGCCTTAGAATATCCCTGGATTCGGCTGAGAAAATAAAACTGGCGCTTTCTAAAGCTCCTAATGTTGCTGTTGAGCCAGATGAAAACGGTAAGCCTCAAGACAAAAAAGAATCAGACGATCTTGATATTTTAAGCCTGTCGATAGAAGAAGATTTAAAATCTGTTTCTAAAAAAACCTTAACGGATGGTATTATAAAACCGAGACTAAAAGAAATTCTTAC
This sequence comes from Candidatus Curtissbacteria bacterium RIFCSPLOWO2_02_FULL_40_11, assembly GCA_001776505.1. Classification (GTDB taxonomy): domain Bacteria; phylum Patescibacteriota; class Microgenomatia; order Curtissbacterales; family GWA2-41-24; genus WO2-FULL-40-11. The sequence goes on from MFBV01000001.1 coordinate 27,672, forward strand.
GATGGTAAAACTCGAAATCCAAAAATCAGGATTTGGTAGTTTGACTCCTTCCGGAGTTGTAATAACTGGGGGAGGAGCAGCAACTTCTGGCATGGTAGAGTTAGCAAAATCAGAACTCGCAATGCCTGCAAGAATAGGTGTTCCTCAAAATTTAACTGGCTTAGTAGACGAAGTTTCTACTCCACAGTTTGCTACAAGCGTTGGCCTGGTTATGTATGGTGCAGGATTTCAGCAAGAAGACGTCCGTTTGCCTCTTGTTGGCAGAATTGAAATTAAGAGTCTTTTCAACAAAGGTGTTGGTATTGTCAAAAACCTTCTTCCGTAAACCTTGAAAATATAACCCCGCTGTGATAAATTGCAGCAAGCTTTTAACCTCGTATGTTAATTAAACCAGATGTAAACAGATTTGCCAAAATAAAAGTTCTCGGACTCGGTGGCGGTGGCACTAACGCTCTCAATTCAATGATTACTCAAGCCCAAATACAAGGTGTAGATTTTGTTGCTGTTAATACCGACCAACAACACCTACTTGCTTCTCAGGCCCAAACAAAAGTTCAAATTGGCGACGGTTTAACAAAAGGCTTAGGTGCCGGGGCAGACCCCGAGATTGGCCGAAAAGCAGCAGAAGAATCTCTGGAGCGAATTAAAGAAACAATTACTGGGGCCGACATGGTTTTTCTAACTTATGGTGCGGGCGGAGGCACAGGAACAGGTGCTGGACCAGTGATTGCGGAACTTGCCAAAAAACTCGGCATTTTAACAATTGGAGTTATTACAAAACCATTTGGATTTGAAGGAACCAGAAGAATGGTTGTAGCCGACGAAGGGATAGAAATCCTGAAAGATAAAGTCGATACACTAATTGTTATCCCTAATCAAAAACTACTGGATGTTGTCGATGAAAATGTTTCTCTTCTAGAAGCATTTAAATTAGCAGATTCAGTCCTCTCACAAGGTGTGCAGGGGATATCTGATATTATAGTTGTTCCAGGCTTAATCAATGTTGACTTTGCAGATGTTAAAGCAATAATGAAGAGCGCAGGATCAACACTTATGGGTGTCGGTAGCGCAACCGGCGAAAATCGGGCAGCAACTGCTGCCAGAAGCGCAGTAGCCTCACCTCTCTTAGATACTTCTATTGAAGGGGCCCGAGGAGTTCTCTTCAACATTACTGGTGGTTCTGACATGACCATGAACGAAGTCGATGAGGCTGCAAAGGTCATTACCTCTCAGGCAGATCCAGATGCGCAAATAATATTCGGCGCAGCAATTGACGAAAAATTAATAGATCAGATAAAGGTGACAGTAATTGCCACAGGATTTGATGAGACTCGACAACAATACGCAAGACCAACTGTTCAAGATGTACTAGATACAGAAGGCAAGGAGCTGGAAGAAGGCGAAAAACCAGCCGGTGATGGACAGATGGAAGACGATGAATTCGACGTTCCCACTTTTTTACGTCAAATACGTTAAACTTTCCCAGCATATTGACTATCTGTACATAATGTACTAATATCAAAATATGAACGTAGTTGTTTCCATAAGTCAATTTCGTCAAAATATCGCTTCATATATTGAAAGAGCCAAAAAAGGAGATACAGTTATCTTAAAAGACGAGAAAAAAGACCAGCAGATGGTCCAGCTTGTTGGAAAGAAAAAGTTCAATCCTGAAGCATTTGGAAGAGCACTAAAGACAGCTGCTGGTGTGTTCTCCGCAAAGAATCACCCCGAGTGGAGGACAAAAAAAGATGTAATTAAATGGGTCGAGCAAACAAGAAAAGCATCTGACCGTATCTTTTAGACGTGTATTTACTTGATACGGATATTATCATTTGGGTTTTACGCGGCAATAAAAAATACGAAGAGTTACTTCAAAATTTAAAAGACAAAGATACACTTTCTATCTCAACAGTAACAATTGCCGAAATTTATAAAAATATTTTTCCTTCCGAAATTGTAAAGACCGAAAATGTGCTTGGCGAGCTTGAGACTTGGGACGTGACCTCGTCTATTGCAAAACAAGCTGGTCTTTATTGGCAAGAATATGTAAAACAGCTTAAAAATTTAAACCTAACGGATTGTTTAATTGCTGCAACTGCAAATGTTAACAATCTGACACTAGTTTCGTTAAATACTAAGCATTTTCCCATGAAAGACATAAAAACCTTAAGCCCTCTTAGACAAAACGAAACTACAGGATAGTTATAGTAGAGGAGTTAAGGTTAATCTCCTAAAGTGACAATTTTTACACACCTTTATTTTAGAAGCTAATTTGAAGCTAGAGTAGTAACGTCGTACTACGTTGATTGTGCGACGCACTTCTTAAAAATCATGACAGCTCAGCAAATGATATAATTACAATATGAAAGCAGATTTAGAAGACATTAAAAAGAAAGCAGTGCCAATTCTAAAAGAGGCTGGGGTGACCCGTTCTTCGATTTTCGGCTCTTATGTTCGTGGTGAAGCAAAAAAAAACAGCGATATTGATATTTTGGTTGATTTCCCAAGAGGCAAGGGGTTATTTGCGTTTGTAGGCTTGCAGCAAAGGCTCGAAGAAGTTCTTGGGATAAAAGTTGATCTTGGGGAATACAGTACGCTTAAACCACGTATAAAAGACCAAGTTCTTTCCCAGCAAGTTAGAATTATATAAACAATCAGCCCATGCAAAGAGATATAGGTTTGTACCTTGATGATATTTTAGAAAGCATAGAAAAGATTGAGGAATATACCCACGATTTAAGCGAAGAAGAGTTTTCCAGAAATACCGAGACCCAAGACGCAGTTCTAAGAAGATTAGCAATTATCGGTGAAGCTGTTAAACACCTTCCAGAAGACTTAAAAGAAAAACACAAGCAAATTCCTTGGAAACAGATTGCAGGTGCAAGAGACATATTTGTTCATGAGTATTTTGGTGTTGGTATTGAAAGAGTTTGGGAAACAATCCAAGAAGATTTACCAGAGCTAAAGAAAGTGGTTGAAGAAATAATCTAGGGTGCAGAGTTTGGTACGGGCAACCCTTTTAAATCTTCCTGTTTAGCAAAAGTGAAATTGGCATTTAGAAGATTTTTGCCTCTGAGATAGCCATTAACGAAGCTATATCCCTTAACTCTCAGTCGAACATTACTACCAACTATTCCCAAGTTAACCACATCTATAAATTCTGGTCTGTTAAAAACGAATGAAACTCTTGGAGTTTCAACTTCTGGGTCAGTTCTCAAAACCATCTTATCAACTGGAATCTCCGTAATTAGTATGTCCTGTCCGTTTGGTGACCATGCAAATTGGATACTAGATGCTGTTCTGGAATCAGACTCATACTTCCCTTCGCCACTCATGGTTGAGAATAATAAAAATCCGCTTCCATGCATTTCAAATGCTCCTTGAGCCTGTGCCCATACCCCTCTTTGGACATTTGCGGGGGCAAGAAGTTCATGGTCTCCGACCAACCCTTTTTCAGCTAAATCTCTTTCAAATTCTTCTATAGCTTGCTTCTCTGCCTGATTGAAAGAATTCCTCCATTCACGATATTTTCTCCCAGTAAACACATCCAAAGGACGTCTACTAATTCTGACTGAAATATCACGCCCTTGTTCAGGCCACGCAAGATGAGCAGACTCGGGTCTTGCTAGAGCTGTTTCATCGGCACCACTTGGGACAATAGCTCGTTCTTCGTTTGCCACAGCCAGATTATAGAGGTGCAATACGTATAAAATCAATAGAGAATAAATCTAAGCCTGTTGCAATCTTTCCCATCATTAAGTATTCTTTACTTACCTTTTGAGGACTAAAGAATAGCTTGATCTATTATTGGGGTTGCTGATTGCTTTTGAACCTAAAAATGGCACCTGACTTAGGAATCCCCACTTTTCTAATGCAAATTAGATAAAACAGCCTTATCTTCTTGACATTTTGTACATAATATCGTAACATCAAGATAATATGACACATACACTACCTATATCAAAAGCCAGAGAAGAGTTTGCAGAATTAGTTGAAAACGCCAAAAAACGCCTGGACGAATATATTATTACTGTAAATGGCTCACCAGCCGCGGCCATTATATCTGCAGCAGAGTATGAATCATGGAAAGAGACAGAAGAAATTTTAGCTGACAAAGAACTAATGAAAGCTATAAAGCAAGGTGATAAAGACATAGAAGAAGGCAAGGTTCACGACTGGGAAGATGTTAAAAAAGAGCTGAAGCTTGATGTACAAAGTTAAGCTCACGGCAAAAGCAAAAAAAGAACTAAAACAAATCTCCAGAAGGCATCAACTCGCACTAGGACAAATCTTCGACGAGCTAAAAGAAGCTCCAGATCTTGGGAAGCCACTAGGCAGAGAACTAACAGGCAAATTTTCCTACAGAATCAGTGTATACAGAATTGTTTATAAAGTGAACGAAAAAGACAAAATTGTCTACATAACAACCGCAGGTCACCGTTCAATAGCTTACGGAAAGCGAAAGTAACGTCCTACATTAGCCATTGTGCGACGCATAATTAACTTATGAGATCCTTAGAATATCGGGATTTTTTGCAATTTGTTTTAGGAATGCTTTAGCATCTTTCTTTAAACCTTCATGGAGTCGGCCGAAGTACGCCCCTTCTTCTTTTGTGAGATATTCAGGGTACAAAACTGACGCCATATAAAATTCTGCAAAAGTTTCATGAATCATTGCTACAGATGCGTATTGGGTAAGTCTTATCTTTTTAGTTGCCAACCAAGGAATTTGTTCGTATGGTCCTTCACCCCAGACCTCTGTATCACGTATCCAAGCCCCTGGTGACCCCCAAGGATATTCACCCCCCTTCTCAATAGCTTGTTTATAGTCGTCTGAGTCAGGCCCCAACCCCGTTTCGTCAATGGGAATGAGTTTCCAGCCATTAACTTTGGCAAACGATTGGTAGATTGGATGATTAGCAAGCACATTAAAGTATGGGACGTACATAGAGTTGGAACTTTCATTTTTGTAAGCTTCTAAGGGCCTTGCGAGATAAAAAACAGCGTCGGCCAGGGCATGACCGTATTCATGAAGCACCGTTCTGTTAAAAGCATCTCGGTATGTTCCTAGCGGAATCTCGTCAAAGGCAGTGCTTCGGCCTCTGTCACCTGCAATTCCTGTAAATACTAGTGACGGTTCGACTTCTCTGTCTGGACTAAAGTTTTCAGGCAGGAAGAGTGCAGTTGCGGCATCTTCATCTAAATGATCAGAGTTGAATTTCTTTATACTTGATGACCATCTACGTCCCCAGTAGATGCCAGTAATGCCAGAATCGTCTGACTCCGACTTGTATCTGTAAGGCAAAAGTAAGGGGGCAAGTTTGCCTGCGTAAGGGATGCGTGATAAGCTTTCTTCAATGATATTTGCTTCATCTGTTGTAAGATCTGCAGGGTTTCGTTCAGACAGATCATAAAGCTTGGGATACGTATCTTCTTTTATGAAAAAACGCTCATCTGTGTTTAATGGAACCAGAACTCCAAATCTAGCTGAAATTTGATTTTCCGAAGACTTAGTTAAAGTCTCAAAGAGTTTCCAGCCGCCTACAGCTGCCGCTCCTCCAACAACAAATGAACTTCCTGATACGATCAAAAACTTTCTTCTGGAAATTCTCCTTGAATGTTCTATCTCTTGCACAATTGGCCAATTTTAACAGATTTTATACGGCTTATTGCAATTTTTCCTGCAATTATGTATTCTTGGCTTGCCTTCCGAGGACTAAGGAAAGACTTGATCTTTCTTGGAGTAATTGGTTGTTTTTGAACCTAAATAAAATACTCAATATGTGAAGCAAGAAGTATTTTGATTCTCGCTTCGCCGAGTCTGACTCGGCTTCGCTCAAAATAGGGTAGATGTTTCTAGAAATCTTGCGATTTCTGAGGTGCTTTTCGGCAAAGCTGGATGCGCGCCTAAGGAATTTCCAGATTCCTAAAGCAAATAAGATAAATCTAAATCTAGAATAAATGTCAGCCATTTCAGAAATCCCACATAACCAAGAAACTTCACAAAAACGTACGCACGATGTAGATGGAATTGTATTTATAGTGCAGGGAGATGGCAGTGTATCGGGAGTAGGTTGGCAGGGCAGGTATTTAATCTTTGGACGGAATCAGTTGAATTTGCTTCAGCGAGTCGTCAAAAAGGTGGGTTCTCTACCGTCTACTCAATTAGAAGTCGCAGGCATAATAACAGTATCTAAAGAAAGCGGACATGAGCCAGTTGATGTGTTTGTAGAACAAAGTGGCAATTGGGTTAGAGGAAGTGATTTTGCCGGCAGCGTTTCTCTTTCAATGGCGACAAGCGACTCTGAAGCATTGGCGCATACCCTTAGTGAACTAGATGTTCTTTTAAAAGGAGAAGATTTGCACAAAAGTCATTTTTGTGAAGAGTACGGTATAGTTGATGATGATTAATGTAAGTTAAATTATTCCTAAGAAGACTTGCTTTTTCCCTATTGTCTTCTCAATTTTTTCGCGTTAAACTTCTGGCACCAAGCATTAAAGAAGCCCTACTTCACTCTGTTATGCAGAGCTTCGAAGGGTAAAGGAGGTGAGAGAAAATTTGATTAAAAATTTAGAAAGTTTAACTCTTTTTACCCAAAATGCCAAAAAACTGGCAGGTTTTTACCGCGATAAAGTCGGTCTCAAAGTTAAGTTTGAAGCGGTTATGGGAGAAAATGATGAAGAAATGTATGACATGTCTGTCGGCAAAAAAAGCAGTCTTTACGTAATTGACCATTCAAAAGTTAGAGGCAAAAACAAACAACCGGAGCGAATAATTTTTAATTTGGAAGTTGATGACATCAAAAAAGAAACAGCCAGATTAAAAAAAGCCAAAGTAAAAGTTGTGCAGGATACCTACCACGTAGAAGGCTACGGGTACATTACCACTTTTGCCGATTTAGATGACAACTTTTTCCAGCTGGTTCAGGTAAAAGCAAATTAAGCCGGCCAAACAGCGATAATCGAGCTCATTATAATCAAAGATACAAAGCTGTAACTTACGCCAATTAAAAATAATTGCTGGTTTCTCTTTTCCCAGACAACTGGTCCAAGAGAACTTGTTACCACAAAACCAAGCCAGACTAAAAACGACAAAATAACTGCGAGAGCTATTGTATTTGCACCAACCCAGCCAATAAACACTGCAAGCACATAAGCTGTTACTAATGTTCCAACAAATGTAATTGCATACATCATCGGCATTTCTTTCTTGTCTTTTTCGATATCAGCTTTGGTTACACCTGCTGCTTTCATCCATGTTTTGCCAAACAAAGGTCCATGCCAAATTGCACCCAATATCATACTAACAACAGCAGCAACTAGAACTGCTACATTATTTACTACAACTTCAGGCAAATTGATCACCTCCTTTAGGCAAGAATTTTTAACAATCGATATCAAAAATATATACCTATTTTAAAAACCGGTCAATACACAGCACTTGATTTTCACGCGGGTATTGTTCTACAATTTTTTATTAGCTGCTCAATTGAAAGGTTAGAAAAATGGGAAGCATAGAAGCCGAAACAAATCGAGAAATCGAAGGAGAAAGAACTTTTCATCTACCTCTAACACAAAGAGAAGTAGGAGTTACGATACAAAGTGTCAAAACCCATCCAGTGTTTCCATATCACGTTCGGTCGGGAGAGTCTCATAGAATTGGTAATTTACTGATTTCTGCGGGGGATCCATGTCTTGAGACAAACAGCGTTGAATTGACAGTTCAAGATTCTCATTCTGGAGATCACCCAATTTGCCTAAATGAAGTTAGGTTAGTGGACGACATCTTACTCTTAGGCTCGAAAGGATCTGCTGCACTCAGAGAGATTAAACGTGATGGAATTGTTATGTTACAAATGTCACTCTCTAGAGAAATTGAGTTGAATATGACAATTCCTGGAAATAAAGATGCAATTCCAGAATAGATACCCTGATTCTCCTTGAACACCTAATTATCTTCTGACATAATTAAGCCTAACTATGGCTTTAAAAACTCAATTTAAACGTGTTGACCCTAAGCAAAATTTTGTGGAAATGGAGAAAGAGCTTCTTAAATTCTGGTTTGATTCAGGGATTATCAAAAAATATCTAAACCGCAACAAAAATTCTAAGAAGAAATTTTCATTTCTCGACGGGCCGATTACCGCCAACAATCCCATGGGTGTTCACCATGCGTGGGGAAGGACTTACAAAGATTTATGGCAGAGATATTTTAATATGAAAGGATACCAGCAGAGGTTTCAAAACGGTTTTGACGAGCAAGGTCTTTGGATAGAAGTTGAAGTCGAAAAAGAACTTGGTTTTAAAAATAAAAAAGACATCGAAAAATACGGTATAGATAAATTTATCGAAAAATGCAGACAAAGAGTAGAAAAATTTTCCCAAATTCAAACTGAACAGAGTAAGCGCCTTGGTTACTTTATGGATTGGGAGAATTCATACCACACATCTTCCAGTGAAAATAATTACGCGATTTGGAATTTTCTAAAAACTTGCCACAAAAAGGGGTATCTATATAAAGGGAGAGATTCTGTGCCCTGGTGCCCACGCTGTGGTACAGCAATTTCTCAACATGAAATTCTTACAGAGGAATATCAGGAAATGACCCACAAAGCAGTTTATGTTAAGTATAAAGTCACTGGTCACTGGTCACTGGTCACTGGTCACGTTTATCTTCTTGTCTGGACGACAACTCCATGGACTTTACCCTCAAACGTGGCCATAGCTGTTAATCCAGATTTAAAGTACGGAATCTGGATTATCGATGGGGATAAATTAATAATCGAGCAAACACGAGCTAAAGCAATTGGTGTCAAAGAAAAACCGCAAAAGATTTTCAAGGGTAAAGAACTTGTGGGCACAACTTATCAGGGTGTTTTTGATGATTTGCCTGCTTTAAAAGGAGTTAAGCATAGCGTAGTTTCCGCCAAAGATTTAGTGACAGCCGAAGAAGGTACAGGTTTGGTTCACATTGCTCCCGGTGCCGGAGAAGAAGACTTTAAACTTGCTCAAGAAAATAAATTAGGTGTGGTTGAGTCGATCGATGAATCGGCAAATTACATTGAGGGTTTCAGCGATCTAACTGGTAAAAACGCCAAAGACAATCCCGATTTGGTAATCGAAAAGCTGCGTCAAAAAGGAACACTTTTTAAAGTCGAAAATTACAAACACCGTTATCCAACTTGCTGGCGCTGCAAAACAGAGTTAGTTTGGCGAGTAGTAAATGAATGGTATATCGCTATGGATTTAAAGGATTCGGATGACGAAGAAGGCAGGAGTTTGCGAGAAGAAATGATCGATGTAGCGAAAAACATAACCTGGATACCGAAGTTTGGCTTAGATCGTGAACTTGATTGGCTTAATAATATGCACGATTGGCTTATTTCTAAAAAACGTTACTGGGGACTTGCACTGCCAATTTGGGAATGTTCAAAATGTAGTCACTTTGAAGTAATAGGTTCAAAAGAAGAGTTAAAAAAGAAAGCCGTTGAAGGCTGGGCAAAATTTGACGGGAAAAGCCCTCATAGGCCACAAATAGATGGAGTTAAAATAAAGTGTTCAAATTGCGGCCTAAAATTAACAAGAATTCCAGACGTTGGTAATGTTTGGCTAGACGCCGGCATTGTGCCAATATCCACAATGCCGGAAAACTGGTACCCTGCAGATTTCATCACCGAGTCTTTTCCGGGCCAATTTAAAAACTGGTTTTACTCGCTAATCGCCATGTCAACTGTACTAAAAAAATCCAACCCGTACAAAACAGTCCTGGGATTTGCCACGCTTCAGGATGAAAAAGGAAAAGAAATGCACAAAAGTCGTGGAAACGCTATCGAATTCAATGAAGCTGCCGACAAAATTGGCGTTGATGTTATGCGCTGGCTATATACTTCTCAGAATCCATCCAGTAATTTATTATTTGGCTATCACAAAGCAGACGAAGTAAGGAGAAGATTTTATTTAATACTTTGGAATTCGTATAAATTTTTTATAGATTACGCGAGTCTTACGAATTGGAATTGCCATAAAACACCCAGAGATATAAATAAAAAATTGACAACTCTCGATAAATGGATTTTGGCAAGTCTTACCAAAACTACACTTACCGTTAATGAGTTTTTGAATAGGTACGATTCGATGATAGCTTCAAGAACAATTGAAGATTTTGTAGTGAACGATCTTTCTGCCTGGTATATTCGCAGATCCAGAAATAGAGTAGGGCCCACTGCAAATAAACAAGACGAAAATATTTTTCTTTCCACAATGTATGGCGTTTTGGTGACACTATCAAAACTACTTGCACCGTTCACGCCATTTATCGCAGAAGAAATTTACCGGAATTTAACAGGTGATATTTCCGTAAATCTAAAAGATTACCCTCTGGGTGATACAAGATTAAAAAACTCTAAATTATTAAGTGAAATGAAAACTGGCCGCCAAATTGTAGAAAAAGCTCACTCTATAAGAAAAAAAGAAGGCATAAAAGTTCGGCAACCATTAGCGAGTGCAACTTATGGAGGTTTTAAACTACCAAATGATATTGAGAACATGCTGGCGGCAGAATTAAACGTAGAAAAATTAATTTTCAATAAAAATTCTAAGATAAAACTGGATACTAAATTAACAGAACAACTTAAGAAGAAGGGTGAAACTAGAGAAATAATTAGACAAATCCAGCAAGCCAGAAAAGAAGCAGGGTGCAATTTATCAGAAATAGTTTCGGTCAAACTTCCAACCTGGCCAAAGGGATTCGAGGAAGAAATTAAAAGAGAAACCTTAGCAAAATCAATAGAAAAAGATATAAAGCTCGAAATAGTTAGAACTTAAAATGCGAGAAAGATGGGATTGGTTGTATTTCTTCCAAATTATTGCGCTCGGTTCACTTTCTGTTCTTATTATTTCAGCGATTAATCCCGTACTTGCTAGGAACCAGCTTTTATTCTGGGCTATCGGTTTATTTATATTGTTTTGGGCATCTAAAATAGACTATCAACGATGGGCAAATTACGCTATAGTATTTTACGCAGTTAGCCTCGTTGCTTTAATCGCGCTTTTTTTCATCGGTAGCCCCATCAGGGGCTCAATTCGTTGGATAGATCTCGGTTTTTTCCGTTTTCAACCAGCAGAAATAGCAAAAGCAGCAACAATTCTTTTTTTAGCTAAGTTTTACAGCCACAATTCTGCCGGCAAACTAACAAATCTTATATTGGGATTTGTGATCATACTTCCGGCAATAGCGTTAATTTTTTTTCAGCCTGATATAGGCAATACTTTCGCCTTCTTTATAATATGGTTAGGTATAATTTTCGCTGCCGGCTTGAAAATTAAACACGCCATTATTTTGCTAGCAGTCTCAGCAATACTTTTGTTCACACTTTTTCAAGTACTCGCGCCATACCAAAAGGAAAGGTTAACCACTTTTGTAAATCCCGTTTCTGATCCGCTTGGTACCGGATACAATATTATTCAATCGAAAATTGCGATCGGTTCAGGTTTAATTTTCGGAAAAGGTTACGGCTACGGTAGTCAATCTCAACTACAGTTTTTGCCGGAAGCAGAAAGTGATTTTATCTTTGCTTCAATAAGTGAGCACTTAGGCTTAACGGGAGCCAGCCTAATATTAGTATTATTTACTTGGTTAATGTTTCGCACAATTAATTTTACCAAAAGCACTGATCGATTTGGTCAATTGATAATTATCGGTATGGTTTCCTACCTTCTTGTTCAGTTTTTAGTTAACGTAGGTATGAATTTAGGTCTGTTGCCTGTAACCGGTATCACCTTCCCCCTAATTTCCTACGGAGGCTCCTCTCTGATTACGAACTTGTTTATCTTAGGAATCGTATTCGCAATAGCCAAAAAAACTACCAATTATTGAAGCATGTGCACGTTTGATGGTAAAATTCCCTACTTATGACAAACTGGGCAATTATTAAGAGTGGCTCAAAACAATATAAAGTGGCCGAAGGCGACAAAATAGCTGTCGAAAAGCTGAATGTTAACGGGGAAAAAACAGTAAATTTCGACGAAGTTCTTTTATTAGTTAAAGAGGATAAAGTCGAGGTTGGCAAACCTTTAGTTGAAAAAGCGAAAGTTAAGGCCAAAGTATTAGAAAACTTTAGAGAACAAAAAGTTAAAGTCGTAAAATTTAAGTCAAAGTCAAGATATTTACGGATACAAGGACATCGTCAAAATAAGACTAGAGTACAAATAGAAAAAATTTCTGCCCAAATCCCCAAATAACTATATCAAAAGATCTCAAACTATAAACAAGTGAGCATTGACAGAGCGTGAAAATCTCTGTAGAATCCATAGAGAATTAACAAATTACTCTAATTAACCTAATCACTCTTAATACTTAGAATTTTAGTAATTTAGAAATTGTTTAGAAATTAGAAATTAGTAATTAGAAATTACTCCAAAGGAGGTATTATGGCACACAAAAAAGGCGGTGGCGCAACCAAAAAAAATAGAGATTCGGCAGGCAAAAGACTCGGCGTAAAGATTTTTGGAGGACAAAAAATTAAACCGGGCAATATAATTATTCGTCAAAGAGGAACAAGTTTCTATTCAGGCGACGGCACCATGTTAGGCAAAGATCACACGATTTTTGCTGTAAAAGAAGGCATTGTTAAATTTCGGAAAAATCAGGGCAAAAGGATAGTTTACGTAGTTTAAGAAACCTCAATGGAAGAGAGTCAAGTATACGAGATAGACATAGATATGCTCCAGCCCAATCCACTTCAGCCACGTGGATTAATCACATCGGATTCACTGGTCGAATTAGTTGATTCAATAAGGGAACACGGTGTTCTTGAGCCCCTGGTAGTAGCAAAAACTCCCGCAGGCTACCAAATTGTGGCAGGAGAAAGAAGATGGAGGGCCTCGAAGATTGCAGGCCATAGCAAAGTCCCGGTTTTTATAAAAGAAACTACCCCACAGGGAATGCTTGAAATGGCCATTATAGAAAACGTTCAGCGTGTTGACCTGAATGCTCTTGAGAGGGCACAAGCATTTAAGCGGTTAATGGATGAGTTTAATTTATCTACTGGCGAAATAGCCGTTAAGATTGGCAAAAGTGCGCCGTATGTATCAAATACCTTGAGGCTTTTAACAATACCTGATGCCCTAAAAGACGCGCTGACTTCAGGTGCGACAACTGAAGGCCATGTAAGAGCGTTAGCATCGCTTGAAGACCCTCATTTAATAGTTGAAGCATACAAAGAGATTCTTTCCAAAAATCTCTCTGTCAGAGGCGCTGAGGAGTTAGCACGCAAATTAAGGTCTAGAGAAAATATTGCGCCGAAACAACAAAAACCCACACTGAAATTGCAGAGCGAAGAGCTAGATAAGTACCAAGAAGAGTTGACCAAAAAGCTTAGCGCAGATAACGTTAAAGTAAAGGTAAAAATCGGGCAATCTAGGATAGAAGGTAAAGTTCTAATAGTAGTAAAAGGCAAAGTCGAAGACACTTCTAAGCTAATTAAATCTGTCAGAGATGCTATAATAGGCACTTGAAACCAGCCTGGCTCCTTTGTAGCCCCCCGACTTAACTAAAGGCCAATAAATTAACCAGACCTTCCCTTTAATAGAGCTTCTTTTGATAGGACCAAAGGTTCTTGAATCTGAAGAAGAAGATCTATTGTCTCCCAGAACGAAGTATTCATCCTTACCTAACAAAACTGCTGTATTGCCATTTGTTTTGCTATTGATATAATTTTCTTCGACCTCTGAACCGTTCACAATTACTTTGCCATCCTCTAATTTAATTGTGTCACCAGGTAAAGCAATGATTCTTTTTATAAAATCCGCTTTATTCCCAATAGGTGCTTGAAAAACGATAACATCGTTCAAGTTCGGCTTTGAAAAATGATAACTAATCTTCTCGGTTAATAATAATTCCCCGCTTTCAAAATTAGGCTGCATTGATATACCTTGCACTCGATGAGGCTGAACTAGAAAAATATATACGAATAGAAATATACCAAAGGATATAAACGCTGTCTGGATTATTTCCTTTAAGGTTGTTATTAGGTTATTTTTATTATCCATGTGTATAGATAATTTTATGTTAAAATTGCCCAAATCGTACAGTAGCAAGCATACGTCTAAACTCGGTAAACGAAATAGTCACACGATGGACATTATTAGATTATTCACCCTACTAACCCTTGCATCCATAATTCCGGGTCAGTTAATAAGGATTCCTTTGGGTATCAGTGGAGCAATAACGCTAACAGATGTCAGTGTTATTGTAACAGTCTTAGCTTTTACGGTTCACTCCCTATATTCCAAAAGGAAGATTTATTTACAAAAAAACATTTTTTATTTTTTCCTAATTTTTATAATTTCGGCACTTGCCTCCACTATTTTGGCTCTAAATACATTTTCTATTAATGAAGTAACTCTTGGAACCTTTTTCTTAATTAGATTTATATTCTATTTTCTAATTAGCGTAGTCGCGCTAAATGTTATTAAAATTAATGAGATAGAAAGTTGGCTAAAAGCAATTTTAGTTTTCGGAACCATCTTTACCTTAATTGGGTTAATACAACTTTTAACATTTCCTGATTTACGATTGTTAACCATTTTTGGCTGGGATCCACATTCTACGAGACTTGTTTCAAGTCTGGTAGACCCTAACTTTACAGGCGGCCTACTTGCTTTATTTTTTACGGTTTCACTAAGTCTTTATGTCTTTAAAAAAGACGCAGCTTATCTTCTGTTGAGCATTTTGTTTTTAGCATCCCTAATATTAACTTTTTCCAGAAGCGCATATCTGGCATTAACGGTAGCCACCATAGTTATAGGTGCATTTAAATCTCCCAGGTTGATATTTGCAATTTTGCTGATATTTCTAGTTTCTTTAGCGCTAATATCAAAATCTAGAGAAAGAGTTGTGGCCGGCTTAACTTTAGATGAAACAGCAAGAGCAAGAATCGAAAGTTGGCAAAATGCCTATTCCATTTTTTCCAAAAACATTCTATTTGGTGTTGGATTTAATACTTTTAGGTATGTTCAAATACAAGCAGGTGCTTTCTCAATTGATAATCCCCAAGGAGGACATTCTGGTGCAGGGGTTGATTCGAGTATTTTATTTGTAGCAGCAACTACGGGCATATTCGGCCTCGGTACTTTTATTTTATTTTTAATTTCGATTTTCAAAACTATTTTTAAGGGTATTGAGAATAGTTACATAAAGCTAATTACTTTTACTAGCATCATTCTATTGCTAGTGCACTCACAATTCGTTAATTCTCTATTTTTCCCACAGATTATGATAATATTTTGGTTTCTACTTGGTTTGAATTTTGTTAGAGATTTATAAGCAAGTAAAAGGCTATTTCTTGAAGTGAAGCCTAAGTAATTTTGTTTCAGAGTTGCCAGCTTCGTCTGAGGCTTTAATTTCGATTTTATTTTCACCTTCTGATTCTAGCGGGATGGTTATCTCAAAATCCCCATTCGAGTTAACATTTGCCAAAAATCCTTGCGCGAATACTTGAGCTTCAGGCTCGGTTTTACCCATAATTTTAACTCTATTATTACCGGAAAAATGTTGTTCGTCTTCTGGGGTTGATATTTCTAATTTAGGAGGCTCTTTATCAAGAATCACAGTTATTGTTTTTGAAAAATCGCTCGATTCACCATTACGACTTACTGCTTTAAGAGATATTTCATTCTTGCCTCTATTAAGAAGAAAATCTTTAAATTCAAACCTGCCATCATAGGTATCGGTTTGGTCAATCTTATTCGAATTACGATAAATTTCTACGTTACTACCATTACCTGAAAAACCCGAAATCGTAATTCTTTCTTCATTAGTAGCTTTAGGTAAAGAATCTATAATCGGTGCACTTAAAGAAGAGTTCAAGGCACTTGTTTTCTGTGATTCATCTTGTTTAAAAATTGAATCAAGAAAGTCGGCAAAACCTCCTAAGAATTTCAAGCCAACTGTAAAAAGCATTGTAACTAGGACTACACTAAATATTGTAAGCCAAAAAATTCGCTTGACTACGGTCTTTTCTTCGTGTCTGGCGATTCTTTGAACCCTATTAACTCTTTTCACGGCTGTTTAGAGCCGGCGGTGAGAATCGAACTCACGACCTACTGTTTACGAAACAGTTGCTCTACCACTGAGCTACACCGGCAGCTTAAATATTTTAGCTTTTTAGAAAAGAGGATTCAAACAGGTGGGGTTTAGAGAGCGGGTGATGGCCGCC
>MFBV01000001.1:43906-50527 GCA_001776505.1 Candidatus Curtissbacteria bacterium RIFCSPLOWO2_02_FULL_40_11
GCGAGCCTCGCCATTTTATTAAAATGGCGGGTATTCGGGCTATAGCACTGAGTGTATCGAATGTGTCGAAGTGTCGGACCCATACTCTGCTTGAGGTATTGAACAATTACCTTCGTAATAGTAAATCTAGCTCTAGTTTTATATAATTTAGATATGATTGCAACATTACAAAGCGTTACGGATAAGGTTCTGCCTGTTCTGAAAGAAGCAGGCGTTACTAAATCTTCATTGTTTGGCTCGTATGTAAGAGGTGACTATCGCAAGGATAGTGATGTTGATATTTTGGTTGAACTGCCAAAAGGTAATAGTCTTCTTGATCTTGTGAGACTTGAGAAAAAATTGGAAAATGCACTTGGAAAAAAAGTCGATTTATTGACTTATAATTCTGTGCATCCACTTTTAAAAGACCACATTAGCAGGGACCAGCTTCAAATTCTGTGAAAAAAGATCCGCAGATTTTTCTTAAACACATTTTAGAAAGCATCGAGTGGATTGAAAAAGACATAAAAGGTATGCAAAAAGATGACTTTTTAAAGAACGTACCTATGCAAGATGCAGTCATCAGAAGAATTGAAATAATCGGTGAGGCTATTCGTAATTTGCCGCCTGATCTCAAAGATGAAAATAAGGATGTTTCTTGGCAGGACATTATGGATATGAGAAACAAAATAATCCACGAGTATTTTGGTGTAGATTTAGAGCTTGTTTGGGTAGTAGTTAAAAAAGACACACCTGAGTTGAAAGAGAAGATAGAAGAAATACTGTCTTCTTTTTAAATCTCCAATTACTGTTCAATGGTAACAATGCTGAGGAAAAGTTGCTAGCGTTTTAGCTAGAAATGTTGAAGAATCATCTAGGCTCAATCCATTTATAGATCGCTTCTTTTATCTGATAAAGCATCATTCAACCTTTGACATTAGGTTTCTAAATGTTTATTATTCGTCTAATATCCTCTCTTAATGTCTATAGATAGATTATTAGCTAGACCCAAAATTGAAGTAGATCAACGGGAGCCTCTTGTAATAAAGCCGGGAGAAGAATTTTTTCCTTTTGCTGACATAACAGTCAATCTTCCTAACCAAAGCGCTCTTGAAAGAGCATCCAGAGATTTCACGATAGAGGACGAGAGATATGGCGTATTAACAGGGCGTTTCTTTTTTATACACCCTTATTCGGGTGGAAACGCATCACTCGAACTCGCCTTTTTACCTATTAGGTTCTACACACTGGCTAGACAGCAAGACTATTTAATAAAAATAGATATGAGCAACTATCCGGGTAAACCTAAGGAAAGATTTGAATTTGGTCTAGGCGTCGATTTATTGGGAAGCGTTGGGGAAAATCGGGCAGTTAATTTCGCCAGCGATTTTGATAAGATAGCCCAAATACAAGTTACGAATCATATTACCGGCAAAACCTTCAATGCGATTAGAAAAAAGGCTTGGGTGGGTTATGACGATACTCGATGTCCATACCAAGATCAATTCACTTTGATCTTTGATGAGTTTTATTATGAAGGGCAAGAACCGGTATTAGAACATCAAAGGGATGCAGGAGTTGAGATGTTTGCCCAACATGACTTAGAAGAAATGCGGCAAGGTATAGAGCTAACTATTGAGGAAATACAAAGAAGAAACGAAAGAGCTACTACCATAAATAATCAGCGAAGTTTTAGAGAACCTTTTCATTTAGCTTTTATTAAAGATCCAAGAGTGATGGAGCAAATTGGAGTCACCCTAACGCACACTACATAGACAGCACAATCTGTTTAAGCCTAAAGTTTATAGCCTATAAAAGTGAAACGGTCGGACTGATTTTGATCTCACAGTCCCGTTGCCCGCTTTTTTTTAAATAAAAAAGAGCGAGGTTCGCCCATAAAGTATGGGCGATCAGTAACAGACTTAGCTTCATGAGTGGGGTGATGGCCGCTCAATGAATGAGCGAGCCTCGCTCAAACGGGTAGCGGGTCGCCCGCCCTTCGGGCGAGGCGAACCTCGCTCTGAAATTTTTTAGAAATTTCAGAGCGGGTGATGGGAATCGAACCCACGATCTTCTGCTTGGGAAGCAGACATTCTACCACTAAACTACACCCGCATTTGTCTTTGCGGATAATAGTTTAACAGCTCAAGTCAAAACTATCGAGGAATTGTCAGCGTACTTCCCGCAAATATTAGCGGGTTACCATTAGGTAATCTGCCCACATTGTTGGCCTTTGCAATTACTGGCCACTTCGATCCGTCCCCATACATTTTTTCTGCAACTATAAAAAGTGTATCGCCTTCCAACACATCATAACTTGTTTGGGTCATCTGCATTTTTATTTCAGCGAGTGTTTGCGCTGAAGGAATCTCAAGTGTTGAGCCAACGAAAATTATATTAGGGTTTACTATATTATTAATACGTGCGAGTACAGGCCAAGCATCTTGCTCGCCATAATTTTGTTCAGAAATTTTGGATAGTGAATCACCCTCTTTTACGGTATATTGAGTAGACTTAGCGGTTTCTTCACCAATTTCTGTTTGCTCGCCTTCACCAATCTTGCCTCTATTGGTAATGAAATTCGCAACCAACAGCCCTAAAATAATTACTATGATTGCTCCCAGAATTAAACCTGCGTAGTTTTCCTGCCAGTTTGAAATTAAAGATTTTTTCCTTGCCACGAAGTTATTTAAGAAGTATCTCCTTTCTAGGCAGAGATTAATAAATTATATACTATTTATTTTATTTGCGGGTTTACCCGCCGAAGTTCGCTTAATGCGAACGTATGCGGAACCGAGGGGACTTGAACCCCCGACCTCTTCCGTGACCCCGTAATAAATTGGCGGGCCCGACCGGATTTGAACCGGCGATCTCCTCCGTGACAGGGAGGCGTGATAGGCCACTTCACTACGGGCCCTTCTAACGGGGCAAGCAGGGAAAGCTCTAATGCCATTAATAGTCCCTTCGCCTGCAAGCTCTATTTTACCCCGCCCTGTGGGGCCAAACTGAGCTACGGTCCCTCGTCGAAACTAAATTATGCTTATCGCCATACCATATACTATACAGTATGTGGCTAATCGCAAATTTGTTTCTCCTCTCAAAATTCCGTTGGAATTTTGGATATTAAGATATATTAAATTTATACTTAGCGCAAGCGAGGTGTAGTTTACACAGTAAGCATTAGTAGTGTCAATCTAATATAATTTGAAATAAGTGAAATACTTTTCCAATAAAGACATTGCCAAACTTTTAAAAGAGATTTCGGCAGCTTATGAAGCCAAAGGCGAAAACCGCTTTAAAGTTGTGGCATATGACAGTGCCGCAACCAGTATAGAGCATGCAACCAGTGAACTTAAAGATTTGTGGGAAGAGGATAAGCTTAACACAATCCCTGGACTTGGCAAATCGATTCAAGAGCACCTTGAGGAACTCTTTAAAACAGGAAAAGTCAAACACTTCGATAGTGTCAAAAAAAGCCTACCTCAAGGTATGTTTCCGCTGCTTGATATCGGAGGCCTCGGTCCCAAAAGTGCTTATAAGCTCGCGAGAGAGTTAAATGTCAAAAACGTTGAGGATCTAAAGAGAGCAGCGAAAGAGGGAAAAATCAGTAAGCTATCTGGTTTTGGTGAAAAAAGCGAGGAAGAAATATTAACCGCTATTGCAGAATTGAGCATCAAAACGACCAACCGTTATTTGTTAACAGAGGCATTTCCGGTTGCCGAAAGGGTGTTAAAACATTTAAGATCTCACAAAGATTGTGAAAGAGCAGAGCCCTTGGGTTCCTTGCGCCGAATGGTGGCAACAGTCGGCGATATAGATATAGCTGTTGCTTCCAAAAACCCTAAAGCAATTATCGAACACTTCAAAAAGTTTAAAGAAATTTCACGGTTGCTTGATGCCGGACCACGAAAATCTTCGGCGCTTCTTTTGAACGGTATGCAGGTTGATCTTCTGGCTAGTTCTCCCCGGGCTTTTGGAGCACTTCTTCAGCACTTTACCGGTTCCAAAAATCACAATGTTCATCTGAGGGAATATGCAATTTCAAAAAAAATGTCGGTTTCCGATTACGGAATAAAAGCGGGAGGTAAATTACACGAGTTTAAGACTGAGGAAGAATTTTATAGATTTTTAGGCATGGATTTTATTGAGCCTGAGCTGCGTGAGGATAGTGGGGAGATTGAGGCCGCTCTTTTCCGTAAATTACCGAAAGTAATTGAAGTTAAAGATATTAAAGGAGATATTCACTTACATTCAAACTACCCAATAGAGCCCAGTCATGATTTTGGTAAAGACAGCTTTGAAGCAATTGTTAAAAGAGCAAAAGAGCTGGATTATGAGTATATAGGTTTTTCCGACCACTCACCGGGTTTTTCGACTCACTCAGAAGCCCAAATAATTAAATTAATCAATAGGCGAAAAGATAAAATTGAACAACTAAAAACCTCGAGTAAAAATATTAAAGTACTAAATTTACTCGAAATAGATATTCTTACCAATGGCCAATTATCCGTACCGGAAGAAGGCTTAAAATTGTTAGATGGAACGATAGCGGGGATCCATTCAAGCCATAGACATAACAAGCATATGATTACTAAAAGATTAATGACAGCAATCAGTTCTCCTTATGTTCAAGTTATCTCACACCCTACCGGCAGACTTCTCAACCAACGTGAATCTTATGATGCGGACTGGCCAAAGGTTTTTGAGGCTTGCAGCAAGAGTAACACTTTGCTTGAAATAAACGCCTGTCCTAATAGACTTGATCTTACTGACACTTTAATAAGAGAAGCCATTAAACGTGGAGTTAAGCTAATGATCAATACAGATGCGCATGATCTTAAGCATATGGACAATATGAGGTTTGGAGTTGCAGTAGCTAGGCGCGGTTGGGCAGAAAAAAAGCATATTGCCAATACCCTGCCTTGGGTTGAATTTAGGAAAATATTTAGGGTATGATTAGCGCTATATGTCACCAACCATAATTATCATCGGTGTTCTGGCAATTGTGGCTCTCTATATTTGGTTTTTGTATAACGGCTTGATTACAGCCAGATTGCGAGTTAAAGAAGCTTGGTCTGGCATTGATGTTCAACTCAGAAGAAGAGCATCATTGATCCCCAACTTAATAGAAACAGTAAAAGGTTATGCAAAGCACGAGAAGACGCTTTTTGAAAACGTTACAAAAGCTAGGACAGCTGTAATCGGGGCTAAGAATCCTGAAACAGCTGCTAAGGCCGACAACATGTTAACAGATGCCCTAAAGAGTATTTTCGCAGTGGCAGAAAATTATCCTCAACTAAAAGCGTCAGAAAATTTTAAGGAGCTTCAACAAGAACTTTCCGATACTGAAACAAAAGTTGCCGCAGCACGGCAGTTTTACAATGGAAATGTTTTGGAGTTCAATGCTAAAATAAAAATATTCCCCAACGTTATTGTCGCCAATATGTTGGGCTTTAAGCCAGAAGTATTTTTTGAAGCGGAAGAATCTGCACGCAAAGAGGTTAAAGTAAAGTTTTAATTCTCATGAATTCCCCGAGAATTTTTGCAGGCTCTTCAAACCCTCAGCTTGCACAATTAGTATCCCAAAGGGCAAAGATTTCACTCGGAAAGGTCGAACTTGGCAAGTTTGCCGATGGAGAAATTGATGTTTGGGTAAAGGATGACGTTAATAATTCAAACGTTTTCATTTTCCAATCGAATTCCTCTCCCGTAAACGACAATATTATTGAGCTGTCACTAATTGCTGATGCACTGAGGCGCTCTGGGGCGCACAAAATTACTGCAGTTATCCCGTATTTTGGATACAGCAGGAAAGAAAAACAAAATAGAAGCGGCGAGCCAATTTCTGCCAAAGTCATTGCCGACCTGATTATTGCCAGTGGTATTAACAAAGTAGTCTGTTTAGACCTGCATGCCGATGCAATAGTCGGCTTTTTTGATGTTCCGGTAATTTATTTAAGCGCCCTAAATGTGCTTGCCGAGAGGCTCAAAATGGAAAAATTAATTAATCCGGTTGTCGTTGCTCCGGACGTTGGGGGAGTTAAGCGAGCTAGGAATTTTGCCACACTGCTCAATGCCCCGCTTGCTGTTATTGAAAAGCATCGCCAGACACATGTAAGGGACGAAATGGAAGTGTTGTCAATAACCGGAGAAATGAGTGGTGATACTGCAATTATTATTGACGATATTATTTCGACCGGTGGGACAATAATAGAAAGCGTTAAATCGCTTGAAAAAAGAAAAGTAAAAAGAATAATTGTCTGTGCAACGCATGGTGTGTTTGCAAATTACGCAGTTGAAAATCTGCAAGACAGCAAAATTGAAAAGATTTTTGTTACCGACAGCGTAGCGCAGCAGCCGTCCCCAACAAAAAAGGCAAGTAAGATTGAAACAGTTTCTATTGCGGGCTTGATTGCCGACTGCCTAAAAGAAGAAATTTAGTGGATTTCCAGCAAAAATTTTCAAAAATCGTTCAAAAAAATAACAGCCTTCTGTGTATTGGGCTTGACAGTGAAGTTGAGAAAATCCCTGGGAATCTTTCTCTATTTGAATTTAACAAAAAAATAATCGATCAGTCTTTTGATTTAGTTTGCGCGTATAAACCCAATATTGCATTTTACGAAGCAGAAGGAATTAAAGGTT
>MFBV01000002.1:0-10460 GCA_001776505.1 Candidatus Curtissbacteria bacterium RIFCSPLOWO2_02_FULL_40_11
TGGCCGAACGACGCGGCACGCCAAACGTGCCAGCCGAGTTTGACTCGGCGCTCTACCAGCTGAGCTACTCTCCGAAAATTTACGGGGCAGGCTCCGCGCGCTACTTCACCCCGCTATTGCGGGACAAGCTACGCCACACTCCGTCGAGTCAAACTCGACAAGCCGCATTAGACGCGGCCGCACCAACATTATATCAATTGACACAATACCATGAATAATTGATACTATAGAGGAAATGAAACTGCCCAAGTTAAGTCGAAAGTGTAGAGTGTATAGTGTGCAGTCCAAGCAAAAGACTTTACACTTTTCACTGATCACTAATCACTTCAAACTGAAACGCGGTTTCAGTTTGATTGAATTGCTGGTGGTAATTTCCATAATTGGAATTCTTGTTGCAGCAGCCACTGCTTCTTGGACAAATGCCCAACAGAAATCCCGAGATTCAAAGCGAAAAAGCGACCTTAAGGCTATCCAACAAGCACTAGAGCTCTATCTGCAAGACAATGGTACATATCCGGGGGGACCTTCCGGAGAAATTCAATGCCTCAATGCATCGGGTGAATCAATAGCTATAGCCTGGGGTGGAAATTTTAGTTGCTTCAACCCTTCGGTCACATACATGAATCCTCTTCCCAGAGATCCTATTAACGCAGCCGACGCAAGTGGTATCATCCACACGTATTATTACAAGGCTACATCACCGTCCGAACCCATTTTGACTTATAAACTCAGCGCCGGTTTGGAAAACAGCAAAGATCCGGAATATTGCACTCCCAACGGCCCCGTGTCTTGTGTTGACCAAAAAAAACTCCCATGCGAACCAGCAGCAAGCCGCAGCTACTGCGTTATCAATCCGTAACTAAAGTAAAAAAATAAGGAAGCCCGCAAGAAGACCAATAAGCCCAATCAATAGGTATTCAAACATCAGCCATCTGGTAGCATCCCGTCTTAAATGGTGGAACACAAAGCCCCAAATTAGATAATATGCGATCATTAACAATAAAACTATAAACTGCCTGCGTGCATCGAATTTTGAAAGATAAATCCCTACCAAACCAACGATAAAACCCAGATATAGGATAAGATGCCAGATATTATCGAATTTTTTATTCGGTCTTTTGTTCATAGTTCATAATTTACCTGACTAATCACTGGTCACTGATCACTAATCACTAATCTAAATCACCGATCCCTGGACAGCATACCATAGGGCAAATAGCACCAATCCTAACAAACCTAGATGCGCGAGTGTCGAACTCTTTATACTCAAATGACTTTTCTTCGAGGCAACCGCTACTTCAACCACAAACAAAATAAATACAAATCCAACCAAGGCAAACCCAATCATCTTTGAAATCGAAAATTGACGGCTGGCAAGCACAGTTGCGGATCCTGAGCTTGTCGAAGCGGTAGTGGGTGCAATTTGTGCTTGCAAATCCAGAGTTCCAAGTCTGGCAATCTCTGCTGTCGGAACCGGCTCTGTTTCTTTTACCTCGCCCTGCGTCTCGGCCTCAGTTGGCACTTGTGAAAGCGTACTGCCGAACATCTGCACAACAAGCACCCCTTCCCTGCCGGTCAAATTTCCACTCGAAACAGCAACCCCAATTTCTTTAAAATTTTTGTCGAGTAAATTGCTCCTGTGTGTCGGCGAGACCATCCAGGCGTTTATGACGCTCTGCGGATCATTAAAATCGCGAGCCAAATTTTCACCTGCGTAAATATATTTATAGCCGGCAGTCGTTACAAAATTCCATGGCGATTTGCCTTGCGGCGAAAAGTGCGCCCAATAACTGTTACTGATCATATCGTTGGCTTTAGCTTGTGCAGCCTGAATGAGTAAGGTGTTTGTGGTAAGTGGCGCTAACCCTTCTTCAGCTCGCTTAATATTTGTGAGCTCAATAATTTGCTCGGCTGTGTATTGGGCAGTACCCAGAATCTGAGGAGCAGTCGACCTAATAAAATAAAATCCGGTAATTGTTAAAAAGAAAATTATTACGTAACCAAGAAGAGCACCGTGACCAAGCGCGTGGGCACGATGCTGTATTACCCTTCCGGAGCTTTCAGCAGCGGAGGGCCCGTCTACATCCGGATGACGATGCGGAACAAAATGATGTGCAAATTTTTTGGCCGCCACAAGTTCAGTTTAGCAGGGGCTAGGGTTTAGGGTCTAGGGTCGAAGGTAAAGTAAAAACTCTAGTAAGGTTACTCCTTAATTAAGAGAAAGTGATAGCCTCAAAAAGTCAAATTAGTTTTCTTGAGTCACAGGGTTCAATTGAGGTATACTTTGCTCTTTCCCGTCTTTCTCCGGCATTCCCTGGCCTATCCGTAAAACATCAAGCGATTTAAATCTTATCATTTCATCCCAAAATGTATATCCCTCATCATTATTTCTTCTCTCGTGATTAACTACCCCAATCTGAATAACATTTGGGGCTAATCTTATCTGAAAACGCAGCACGCGTTTAGCAGTTACAAATGGCCTTAGATAAGTTGCAAGTACGCGCGTCTCACCATTTTCTTCCATCGGTGTAGGTGACTCACTAATTACACCTAAATAAACACCCTTTGCATAAGATGGCTCTTGATCGCGCTCAGAACAACGCATCGTCTCTTTTTCGAACCTAATAATCGTTCCTAGAGGAAAATTGTGAACATCAAATGTCTCTCCATCCGCGAAGGTCCTAACGTGCATTGCAATGTTCATTTTATCAGTAAGGGCCATAAAGTTCATGAGTTTCTCTTTTGCGAATTTGTGAATGCTAGCTTCACCCCTAACAGTTTCAAATAATCCTGGCTGTTTTCCGCCTTTAGTGGGTTTTTGAGGTTTTTCCCATCCACAATCATCCTTAAATCCATGTCCATCCCAATATTCAGGAACCAACACATCTTCTGGTGGTCTTCGATTAAATGGATTACGCTCAGCCATTGTAAACAATCTACACTCCCAGCCTCAAAAAGTCAAATTAACTTCCCTACAACTACAAACCTTGCCGAATCTAAAAATCCGACTAGATCAGTTCTTTTATCTCTTCAACACTCATACCAATATCTTTCAAAATTCCATGGAGCAGGCCTTTTTTGAGTTCCCGATTGTGAAGTGGAATAGTTACTCTCCTGCCGTCACTGTGTTTAAAAGTGGCATGACTGCCCACTTGGTGATGTTTGTAAAAACCTGCCTTGACGATTGCGCGAACTAAGTCTTTGGGTCTTATTGAAGCCAGCTTTGCCATTTATACTGACAGTTGTTTGATGTCAGCAGAAGAAAAAGTTTCGAAGGTTTCCAAACCTTCATCAGACGGCACATCTTCGTTATCTTTTACTAAGCTTGCTATATGTGATTTGATTGCTTCTCTGATATTTTTTTTAGCTTCTGTTAATGTCTTACCCCAAGAATGACAACCGGCAAGAACTGGGACATATACATGATACCCATCTTCATCCACTTCAAAAATCACTCTAAAGGAATATTGTTCGTTGGTCTTCATACAGCCAGAATATTATCAAATTATTGCCAAATTGGCAATTTCTAGATCAGCTTTCCAACAATTACAAACCTTGCGCTGTCCAAAAATCCGCTGCAGGTGTATATTGTTAGGCGCGAATCACCGACATTATTTAAAATCTCAACCTGACTCGGCTCGACTTCGCGTCTTTCGAAAATCTGATACTTGGTAATTGAGCCGTCGCTAAGAATCACATACACCAAATCATTATTTTGTGCTTTCCAAAGTTTCCCTAAAACCTCATCGCGGTTATGGCCGTACAAAACTGCGTTACCCCTATTTCCGGGAACAGCAGACGTCGTCAAATGCGAAACTCCGGTTTCCGAAACCGTCCAGCGGTTGTCAACCACATAACCATCAGAAATATCCAGTGTCCGATCTATACTGGGAATAAATATCTTTAGGGGTTTAACCCCTAATTGTTCCTGGCTATTTTTTTGATCCGACAATATTTGGTTGGACTTTATAAAATCAGCGCTTGACGCAAAAACCAAACTAAAACCAACAAGCAGTAAAAAAATCGCCAGAAAAGCGTAGATAACTCGTGCAATAACTGATTTCTTTTGATATATTTTCATATCTATATGAATAAGTTTGAGTATTTTATTCTTCCAGCCAATTGAAGTCAACCAATACCTTATTAATTTTTACTATGAACTACCACTGCTTAAAAGCAGTGGTATCCTCAGGCTTCGCCGAGTCTGACTCGGCTTCGCCTTCAGCGAGTACGTAATTGTTCAATTCACCCACGGGTAAAAACCCGTGGTACTCTTGAACAATTATAGACATTCAAGGCCAGGCCTTGGAGGCTAAAGGGCTAAATCTGAATTGATGTGGGAATTGTGTGCCGATCACAAACCAATGTCAATAATAGCATGACCGCTCAAAATTCAATTCAAGGAGTGCTGTTTGCCGCCTTTGGTGTACCGTAATTAGGGCCGCCGGCAGTTTTCCAGAAGCTTGAGCTGTTGCAGTCTGCCGCAATACATGTGTGCCAGCTGCCGAAATCGCTGCCGTCACCGGCAATCAAGTTTCTCTCCATTGATTGTTTGGTCGTATCGTTAATACCTGCCGGCCAATCGCTTCCCGCCGGAACGGGAGTCTGGTCAACAACAGTCTCTTCGGCATCCTTGAGGACCAAAGCGCCGTTTTGGCTATAGCTGTTGTGCAAACTGATATTTGTTACCAAATCCACCGCCACAGTCAAAACAAGGGCAGAGTCAGAATGGGTAACATCGTAGTTGGCGATCAGGAAAAACCCGTTGGCCGGTATGGTATAACCGGCTGGTATAATCACTGTATCGTTTGAGGCAAGAGCATTTTCGATTTTCCAGCCGGAAAGATCGATATCCCCTGATGTCGTATTTCTAAGCTCTATCCATTCATCGGAAGGTGACTCACCCGACCCCATCCACATAACTTCGTTGATAACCACACTGCCTGCGGAAGTTGAGTTAACCCTGTTGGTGATTTTAACTATCGCCGTGGCGCTTCCGGTTTGAATCGCGCCGCCACCTGTATTGTTATTGCCGGTATTTGCTTTTGCCATAATCCTGTTTACGATTGTATTGCCAATGCCGACAAATGTTTGATCCACAACACAGGGTGAAACATTACTTTGGGTAGCAGCACCATTGACGACAATTTTACACTTAGCCGCCCGCACACCGGATGGACCGACGGATAAAACCGCCAAAATTGCTACAACCGCAACCGCGCAAGTCCAGATAACCAGACGTCTTGCGGGAAAATTAACAATTGGTGAAAAATAGCCGATTCGGACAGTCCTTGGCATATATTTTAATTTAGTCTTTTAAGCCAAAACGTGTCAAGCGGGAACTTAGGATTTTTTGGATTTTTTGTCGGCTCTTTGGAGAACTCTTTGCACCTGCCAGAGACCAAGTCCGATCAGACTGAACCCTGCAAGCGCGGTTGCTGTTGTAGTCGCCACTCCGGTTGCCCCAAGAACTTGTGGTGTCACGCCTGCAACTTGAACGGTGTCGGATGAAGATCCGCCGCACTCTTTGCTGGACTTGGCAATAACCACAACCCAAAGATCTCCGCCGGGAAGATCTTTAAGCGTGTACTGGCTTGCGTCTTTATCGCTAACCTCTACTCCCCAGATAAGCTGGTCTTGTGCAGGCCCGTACTGTATTTGAAATCCCCAAGCGTCGCCCTTGTTTGCCCAGTGGACGGTGACTTCATTGGGTTTGACATCAGAAAACCAGACCTGATCTACCTTTTGGGGTCTGTCGGTCGGGCATTGCGGGGTAGTAATTTCTCCGCCAACTTCAGGTCCCGGGCCACCAACAGGCGGAGTTGACGGCTCTGGTGACGGGCTAGGTGAAGGTTCCGGGCTAGGTGATGGTGAAGGACTTGGACTGGGCGTTGGCGAAGGGCAATGATTATGCCAGAAAAAGCCGTGCCAATGCCAACAACTGCTTGTAGCCTCAACGTCTGATCTAACCACACCTAAAATGGCAACCGTCAAAAATAGGCCTGTTAAGATGGGCAGGAAGATTTTGAAAATTCTTCCTTTCATAATTTGATTGAGGCAGATGTTAAAAGTTATATTGTGGCAGTAAAAAGATCTATTGAGGCAGAAGTTTGAGTATTTTATAGTATGAATTATAAGTTGTCAAGCCCCCAGTTTAC
Organism: Candidatus Curtissbacteria bacterium RIFCSPLOWO2_02_FULL_40_11; assembly: GCA_001776505.1. GTDB lineage: Bacteria > Patescibacteriota > Microgenomatia > Curtissbacterales > GWA2-41-24 > WO2-FULL-40-11. The sequence continues at coordinate 6,159 of MFBV01000002.1, forward strand.
CCCGCAAAATCGCTCTTCGAGACACGTCTGACGTGTCGAGCCGTGTATGGATAACACCCAAAAGGCGAGAATTAAGATTAAGTGGGGTCAAGTGGGCAAAATGGGGTTACACACAACAATTGTCATTCTCGCAAAAGCGAGAATCCCTCGGGACTGAGTCCTCGAGACGAATGTCTGATCCCCAATCAAGTCTTCGACCGTGAGCTCAGACCGAATCGGTTGAGGATGACTAATTACTTGCTACAGAAGGAATATTAAAAAAGCCAGCTCCTAAAAGCCATAGCCTTTGTTGCCAACTTTGAAAATAATTTTGCCAGAACAATAAATATTATAAAAAGCCTGAAAACAAACCTTCTTTTTTCTATTTTACCTAGAGTAATCAAAGCTATTTCCCTAAAGTTAACTTTTTTCTTTCTCAAAACCAGAATAAAATGGTACGGCTTTGATAAAAGCCTAAAAAGGATATACATCATTCCTAAAACTCCTAGTGTCATATAAATTATCCTCCACCAATCTAGTGAAGAAGCACCGGCAATCGGGGCATTATTGTCTTCGTCGTTGCCTATGCCAATGGTACTAGCCGCTTCTACATCCGGTACTACGCCTGCGATTAAACCACTACCTAAACCTACTCTAAAACTTGTTTCTGCTTGACTGCCAATTTCCGCATTGTCGGGCCCAACTTTGCCGCTTGCTTCAACCAAAGCATTATAAATTCCGGAAGGCGCAGTGTCGGCTAAAACTAAACCAAAGCTGATTTTAGCCGTTTGCCCCGGATTCAATTTACCAATGTCAAAAGTCTGGATTGCGCCGATTTCGCCGTTTGAATCGTATAGATTGAAAACGACTTGACTGTCATAAACCGGGCCGCTTCCCGGGTTTTTGGCAGTGATAAAAAACATAACCGTATCGCCGCCATTTACGTGGGTACCGACATTGGTGGTCATGGAAGTTTCCAATTGGCCGCCGGCGACTCTAACTTCTGCCTGATCTTGACTTTGACTTTCAGTGCCCTCAGTACTTTCAGTGCCCTCAGTGATCGCAAAATAACTTTCCCCGCCGATATCGCCATTTAGAGTGCCAAAAATATTAATAATGCCAAAAAAGCCGATACTGTTTATGATATTGCTGTTGACGAAATTTACCAGGTTAACAACTGAATAAGCGTTGCCACTTATTATCTGGCCGTTGCCGTCTATTAAATTTCCTCCGGTGTTGGCACTGGCGGTGATTTGGTTATTTAAAACTGCATTGTTAGTTTGGTCTGCCGCAACAAACGTACCGCTTTCGTCTATAAATAAATTAAGATATGGCGTAAAGAGCATTTGCCCGTTTACGGCAGTTGCAGAACTTAAGTTGCCCCAGCCTAAAAATTCGCCGACCCAGTTTCCAAGGTTATTAATAAGAAGCATGTAGTATACTCCCCCAAGCAAATTAAAGTTAACAAAGTTTTGATTGTTAACGACGGCGACTGCGTTTCCGGTTTCAACAGAACCCGAACCCGAAATTTCATTTTCACCGGTATTTGCTTGGGCATCTATAGTATTTGTTACTTCCGCGCTGTTGGTTTGTGTGATATCGCCGGAAACTGCGCCGGGTAAAGTTAAGTCTTCCTGGCCAAGTTCCGGCAGAATTATGTCGCCACTGACATCCCCGAAAATATTGATAACTACAAACTGCCAGAAGGAATTAACAAAATTAGTGTTGATGAAATTGAAAATATTGACAACAACAGTAGCGGTTCCGGTTGTAATACCGCCGGATAAGCCGTCTATCGTGTTTGCGCCTGTATTGGCAACTGCCGTAATTACATTGTTGATAACCGCAGTATTTTCCTGTGTGATTTGCAAATTCGCCGAAGACTCTGCCTCATATGACTCTGATTTAGTAAGGTCTATATCGCCGTTTTCGTCCAGGTAAATGTTTTCTATATGGTAGGTAACATTGGCATTGACTTGATTGCTGTTGACTTCGTTTACCAAATCTACTTGAGAAGCCGCATCGCCGGTTGAGATTGTAGCCTCGTCAGACACCTCCGATGTGGGCCCGCCTGTCCCGAGCGTAGTCGAGGGAGACTCATCGGAAGTGGACTCTGGTTGAGCAGAACCAGTTGCCTCCTCTGTATCGGGATTAGTCACCTCCGAGGTGGGCTCTGACTCCTCGGAGGTGGAGGAGTTATCAACCGTATTATCACCAGTATTGGCAGTATCGGTAACTTGATTGTCAACATCAGCATCATTTGCCTGGTCAACTTCCGTCGGCGGGCAGTCGCTAACACAAGGATCTGGTTCGCTTGACGATACCGGATTGTTAGAGCTTTCAGATCCGGTATCGGAAGATTGCTCCTCGGCCAAAACAAGCCGCCCCGGCATAAAGCCCGCGGATAAAAGAATTATTAAAACTGTGGCTACAATTTTTTTGGTCCGCTTCATCTAAATAAAATTTCTAAACTCTAATATCTAAATCCTAAATAAATTCAAAATCTTGAATTATCAATGTTCTAAATGTTTTCGAATTTTTCATTTTGATCATTTGAATTTGTTTAGTATTTCGAATTTCGTATTTCGTATTTGCAGTTTTGGCAAAGCCAAAACTGGCTCCCATCCCAGGAGAGGGAGGTTTACCCGCCGAAGCTTTTTAAGCGAAGGTGGGCATATTTCCCCTCTCCTTTGGATGAGAAAGAACGCTTAGAACGAAAAAGCGACGTTCTTGTTAACAACGTTAGTTACAGAAACACCCGTTCCGGCATTGCCAGTTTGGATGTCGTTACCGACACTTAAAACTGCCAGATTACCGGCGTTGTTGTCTCCTGTGTCAGAACTAGCGCCGACAAGGTTGACGACTGCCACTCTGTTGCTTTGTTCCAGATCACCGTTGCCGACACCGATGTTGACGTCGTTACAACCGCAGCCATCAACTGCCACGTTTTTGTTGGCGACATTGGTTACACCGACAACAGTCGTGGCATTACCGGTTGTAATATCATTACCAACACTGACCACTGCCAAATTACCGGCGTTGTTGTTGCCCGTGTTAGAACTGGCGCTGACACCGTTAAAAATGAAGGCACTGTTGCTTTGCTCCACATCACCGTTACTGAAACCGAGGTTGAAGTCCGCAAATGCCGGCATGGCGCTTCCGAAAAGAAGACCAGCTGCCGCACCTGCTGTTGCTAATTTTTTAATTGAAATCATGTTTTTTTGTTTCACCTCCTTCCTTGAAGAGATTTACACGGATTGATAGCGGATTACCGCAGGTTGCGGTAGTGCTATCTGGACGGATCCGCCTGAATTTAAGTTACGGCGGAGTGAGCTTAACCCTCCTTCGCCAAGGCTCCGGAGGGCAAGCCCTCCTACCGAGGCTAGAAATACTCCGGGTCCGTATGCACGGTTCTTACGGAAAATTCCCGCAAGCTTTAGCATTCCGTGTATCACTTATTCGCATAAATTCGTTTTTTTACTATTCGCGTTAATTCGCATTTTCCAACCAAAAACGGAGGCTCATACTTCTGCTTATGCAGAAATACAAACCTCCGTTAGCGGTCGGCTTTTATATAGCTATTAGCGTTTAGCTATTAGCGTTTAGCATTTTTATTGGGCAGATTTACTTTTTGGGCTCTACTTCGTTAAAACTTCGCAGAGCAGGCAGGAAAAATTTTAGGGGCAGTCTAAACTTATTTACATTTTACACTATCAACTCAAACCCCACCTGTCAAGCAGTCAAAAGGGCCAGAGAAAATCTAATACTTCGCGAATTATTGAAACCAAATATTGTCCAAAGCTCTTTTCTTCCTCTACGCTGTTACTATCTGAACTTCGATAAACCTCAACCTCACTCCCATCCTCTATCTCCTCTATATTCTCTGTCCCGCTTGTCCCTTCTGTCCCTTCCTTCTCGCCCAATACATCTGTCGAACTCCCCCCGACACTGTTTTGGATATTGACCTTAACATTGGCTTCCGTCGGGTTACCAACTCTAATCGTTTCAACACTTGTCAGGCTATAACCTTCACCTTCAATTCTAGCTTCGAGTGAGTAATAACCTTGCGCATACGGTGTCGGAATAGTTGCCGAAAAATAGTTACCTTCCTTATTCATTTGGTAAGAGTTGACAAGAATATATTGATTGTCACGAATATTTAGCTTGCCTTTATTATTACCTAAAGAATCCGGTTTTATTCTCACAAAGATAGTCTCTCCACCATTGAAATCTGTAGATGAAGATGAAAAATCGCTGGTATTGGAGATTTCCAGATTAGAAGATGCTGAAATTGTTTGAGTACTCAATATCAAACTAACCATT
>MFBV01000002.1:10597-10731 GCA_001776505.1 Candidatus Curtissbacteria bacterium RIFCSPLOWO2_02_FULL_40_11
TTGGGCAGATTTAAAACGCACTATATATTCAGCGGGAAAAATTGTCAAGCCTTTTGTGCTGGCTCCCTAGATACCGTACAGTTCTCCTCCCTTTTCTTTTAGATAGTTAATAACATATTCGTTTGGTGTTTGAT
>MFBV01000003.1:0-8020 GCA_001776505.1 Candidatus Curtissbacteria bacterium RIFCSPLOWO2_02_FULL_40_11
CTCAAAAATTCCAAAAAGAATGCCGAAATATTTCATAAGTATTATGAACTTCGGGCATCAACAATCAGATCAAGAGCCAATTCAAAACTGTTACTACATTGGCTTTCAGAGCTAAATATTTCTTCAGTAATATTTAGCAATCACATAGTAAAAGGGATTGAAGAACAGATTGAAAGGTTAAGTATTGCAAAATATATCGATAAAGTTATTGCCAATAGTCAACTCGACGAGGCACTTAAAGGCAGAAACAAACAGGGAAAACTGGCTGAGTATATAAGAACGAAAAAATTAAATCCAAACGAAGTTTTAATTATTGGCGACTCGTCCGAAGAAGTAGAAATTGCCAAAAACATTGGCTCTGCCAGTATTGCCATTACTCATGGTCATTATTCAACACCAAGGATAAAAGCATCCAAACCCGATTATTTAATTAACGATTTAAAAGAAGCGATTAAGATAATTGCTGATTTAAATGATTAAGGCCGTAATTTTCGATTTAGAAGGAGTTATTGTAGATAGCGAAAGACATTGGGACAAAAGCGATACAAAGTTTCTCAAAAATCACGGGATAAAGTACGACAGTAAGCGAATTAAGCCCCTTCTTATGGGCAAAAACTTACACGAAGGAGTCAAGATACTACAAGGAATCTATGATTTACGGGGAGAAGTGGAAGATCTAGTGCAAGAAAGACGAGACATAATCATAAATCTGTATCCGACTACGAATTTCATTCCCGGTTTCAAATGTTTTTTTAATAAAGTAAAAAAGCTGTATAGCACAGGTGTAGCTACCTCAATCGAGAGACGATTTTTAGAAATTATCGATAATAAACTTGGCATTTCAAATCTCTTTAACAACCACGTTTATTCCATAGCCGACATTGGATTTACTTCCAAACCTAATCCAGATATTTTTCTGTTTGTTGCAGACAAAATAAAAACTAAACCGGAAGAATGTCTTATATTAGAAGACTCACCGAATGGCATCGAGGCTGCTAAAAGAGCTGGTATGAAATGTATTGCACTAACTACTAGTACCGATAGGAAAAGATTAAAGGGTGCAGATTTTATAGTTGATTCATACTCTCAGATTGAACTCAACAGATTTCTATGAAGATTGGAATTATAAGTAGTATGCAGAATGCGGAGAAGATGCTTGAGCTAAAAGCCAAGCTTGAAGAAAAGGGGCATATTGTCTTTGTTTCAAAATTCGCAGAGGCTATGGTTGGAAAGTCCGATGAAGAAAAAGAAAAGATGAAATTACATCAAAAGAATAATCTTGACGCGATCAGGGAATTCTGGAAGATAATGCAAGGAACAGACGCGGTTTTAGTTGCAAATTATGATAAAGGAGAAATTAAAAACTACATTGGCGGTAACACCTTAATGGAAATTGGTTTTGCCCATGTTTTGAACCAAAAGATATTCCTCTTAAATCCAATCCCAGACATTCCTTATTACAAAACAGAAATAAAAGCAGTGAAACCGGTAATTTTGAACGGCGATTTCAATAAGATTAAGTAGTTACCTGCTCTCTAGTGAACTGCAGGCGAATTTTATAGCCTCGGAAAAAGTAGGGTAGGCGTGAATCATTTCGGCAACATCTTTGGCTTTTGCTTTTAACTTTACAGCGAGCGCCAATTCATGAATCATTTCTCCAGCGCGTGGTGCGACAATTGAAGCCCCTATAATAGTTTCTTTTCTGTTGGTTATAACTTTTACAAAACCATCAAATTCATTCGAAGTATTTGCGCGGCCGATTTGGGCTGTTGCACTTATCCCAACTTTATATTTAATATTATTTTCTTTGGCTTCTGATTCCGAAATACCCACAGATGCTACTTCCGGATCAACAAAGACACATCTTGGTACCACGGAATAATCGGGTTTGGTTTTGCGGTAAGTAAAAGCGTTCGATGCGGCAATATAGGATTGATATTCTCCAGTATGAGTAAATTGATATGGGCCGACAATGTCGCCTGCAGCAAAAATATGTGGTGCGGTAGTTTGTAGATATTTATTCACAACAAGCCTTCCGTTTTCAATTTTTATACCAGCTTTTTCCGGCGCAAAATCCAAAACTGGACGCTTGCCGGTAGCAATCAAAATCTGCTCAACTTTGTCACTACGATTCTTGCCATTTTTCTCCCAGTGAACAATTTTATTTCTCTCTTCTTTTTCAACTTCTAAAACTTTGATACCGGTTAATACTTCTATTCCCTGATTTTCGAAGAGCGCCCGGACAAGGTTGCTAACTTCTGAATCCTCCCGAAACAAAATCTTGTCCAAACTATCAGCAATTATCACTTTTGAGCCGAAAGTTGAAAAAATTTGAGCAAACTCACAACCCACCGGCCCACCCCCTAAAATAAATACCGATTTTGGAAGTTTTTCTAGTTCTCCCGCCTCATGAAATGTAAAATACCCACTTTTCTCAAGTCCGGTAATAGGTGGAATAGCTACAATTGTACCGGTTGCTATTATGAATTTATCTGCGCTGTACACTTTTCCACCTGATTCAACTTCATGACTTGAAACAAATTTTGCTTTGCCCTTTATTAAATGTAAACCTTCTTTTTTGAAAACTTCCTCGCCGTGCGAAGCTCCGGTTCTAGAAACTACCAAGTCTCTCCATTTCCTTACATTATCCCAATTAACCTTTGGCTCGCCAACACTAACACCAAATTGTTCGCTGTTTTTCGACATCTGATAAACTTTGGCAGCATAAAGCATTGCTTTTGTTGGAACACAAGCCCAATTTGGACACTCCCCGCCAATCTCTGCTTTCTCAAAAATCGCAACTTTTTTGCCTAGCGAATGGGCATAATGCGCCCCTACGCTTCCACCGGCACCGCTACCGATAACGATCAGGTTATAATCGAAACCGTGTTTTCTAATCCTCATAAGTAAAAATTAACCAAAATTAATTGTTCCATTGGCGATCAAAATCAAAAGCCAGCCAAGGCCTATTAACATTAAGCCTATTGCAAAACGCATATAACCCTTACCGGCTTCTTTGAAAGCGTGTACTTTTTGAATCTTTGTTCCCGCGGTAACCATCAGCAATATAACAACAAGTGGCAAAACAAATACGATGTTATAAAGAACCAGCATTAGAAATGCTGTTAAATTAAAGTTAAGTGAAAGTAGCGTAATGATTGCCAAATAAGGCGCTCCTGTGCATGGAAGTTCAACTGCAGCAATAAACATTCCAAGAAATATAACGCCGGGAACTGTAACATTCTTACTAAATTTTTTTATTTTCTCACCAAAGTAATGGGGGATTTGAAGTGAAAATCCCCTGCCGTACCAAAAGAAATCCTTAATTTCTAAAAGACCGGCTATTATGACAATTGAACCGATTATCAGCGCCAAGTATTCGGCAATATAGAGCGGAACACTGGCAAAAAAGTAAATTAAACCAAGACCCGCTGTAAGGTATGTTAAAAATATTGCGAATATATATAGCCCGCCCAACTTTAAAAGCCGCCACATAGAACCTTTTCCGCTCAAGACAACTGAAACCATTAAAATTAAAACGCCGATGGCGCAGGGATTAATCGAATCAATAGCAGCACTAAGAATTACCACCGAAAGTGTTGGTAAATCAATCCCCATTTATTTCTTAATAAATTGCATCTTTTAGTTTTTAAACTCCTTTAAATCTCCTGTATCAACCGCTACTTTGAAGCTTCTACACAAATACTCTGTTTTTTGTTTTGGGGCATCGAGTTCGATTATTATGCAATCTCCAGGCGGTACATTTTGATCAGCGGTGATTATGTGATCTCTAGGATTTTCTAGCTTTGTTTGAGCAAAAAAGTCACCTTCTACCTTGTAAAGAAATACTTGTAGTTGAGTGTTTTCAACATCCAAGCAATCGTCTCCACTTTCAAGAACTATTTCCTCTGAGTTTCCAGGGAAAGTTAGCCGGTCATTTTCAAAACTACCACCAACAACCCTGAAGAAGTTGCCTAGACTTGCATCTAGTGGTTTGACGATTACACCTTCCAAATGAATTCTTTTATCGTTATGCTCATGCAATGTGGGGGTGCCAATTTTATTGGAAAGCCCTTGAGGATCTTTTAACTCAACTTCCTCGCCGCACCTCCAAATTTCGTAGTCAGCATGATGATGTACAGGCCCACCGCTAATTGAAACTGTATTTAAATAAATGGTCGATCCAGCCAGAAACAATGTACAACTAATAGTTATTGCTACAAAGCTTAGAAAGAGCAGTTTTTTAATTCCCAAACCAGCATTTTTTAATTTTATCGAGATAACCGAAAGAATTATGAGAATTATTGCCGAAATTAATACCGCCTTGACTGAAAGATCAGTAATTATTACATCCAGGTTTGAGTAAGCAGGTTCCATATTATCCAGATTACCACTATAAATCAGGAATTGTCCCCTTAGACATAAAGTTTATTCTGTCCAAAAATGCTTGAGATAGACTAAACGCTGCCCAAATAAGCACAGAAAATACTAAAACATAAAACCAATCGAAAATAGCAACACCTTTAATCTCGAAAAGCTTTGCAAAAAACGGGACGTAAACGATAATTAATTGTAACAATACAGCAGCAACTACCGCCCACAACAAACCGGGATTCGAAAATAAAGAAATTTTATATCGCGATCTAATAATAAAAAGATAAATCAACTCAAAAAATACGATCGAAGTAAACGCTATACCTTTCGCTGTTTCCACACCTTTATCTAGCTCAATCAAATATATTCCCAGTACTGCTACAGTTAGCATTACTCCAAAAATAATCATATCTATCCAAATTCTTTTTTCTATTATTTCTGTTTGAAATAGTTTTGCTTTTTTCTTAAGTATCCCCTTTTCCGCAGGGTCCAGACCTAAAGCAATGGCAGGAATACCGTCGGTGATAACATTAATCCACAAAAGCATAGTTGCAGATAAAACTAATTTTTGGAAAATTACTATTCCAAAAAGGACAACTAAAACTTCTCCAATGTTGCAGGAAAGTAAGTAGGTGACAAATTTTCGAATATTGTGGAAAATACCGCGACCTTCCTCTATCGCATAAATAATAGTACTAAAGTTGTCATTTAATAGAACCATGTCGCTCGCTTCTTTGGCTACGTCGGTGCCGGTTATTCCCATTGCAATTCCAATATCCGCTTTCTTAAGCGCAGGTGCATCGTTTACGCCGTCTCCGGTCATCGCAACCACATGTTTATTTTTTTCCAAAACATCTACTATCCGTTTCTTAAAGTTAGGGTCAACCCTAGCATAAATATTTACACTTTCAACAGCTTTTTGAAAATCCTTGTCACTTAAGTTATCCAATTCTTCACCTGTTAAAGCATTGCCTATAATTCCAATTTCCGCAGCGACTGCTTTTGCAGTTTCCGCGTGATCTCCCGTGATCATAATTACACGGATACCCGACTCATTACAGCTTTCGATTAAAGGTTTAATTTCTACCCTTGGCGGGTCAATCATTCCCTGCAAGCCAATAAATGTTAAAGCGCTCTCTAATTTATCCAGATTCTTTTTTAGTTTTTCAAATTGATCTTTGGAAATTTCCTTATATGCAAAACCAAGGGTTCGAAGTGCTTTTTGTGACATTGCGAGTGTGCTGTTCACAATCTCTTGTTCACTTGCGCTCGTTAATTTTTCAGCCTTTCCATTTTTAATTATGTCGGAACATTTACTTAAAACATCTTTTGGTGCACCTTTTGTATAAACGATATATTTTTGCCCGTCGCGAATAACAACAGACATCATTTTTCTCTCAGACGAAAAAGGTATTTCTAAAATTCTGGTAAGTTTTGAATTAAAACCTGCTTTATTTGCACTTACGATTAATGCCGCTTCTGTCGGATCCCCGGCCACTTTATTATTGGCTACAGTTGCATTGTTACATTCAAGACCAGTTCTCAGTATTAACGACAAATCTTCAGGATGGACGTCTTTTTTATCGACAGAAAATTTTCCTACCTTTTCGTAACCTGCCCCTGAGAGTGTATAAAATTTTCCGTCAAAGTATATTTCTCTTACTGTCATTTCACCTTTTGTTAACGTTCCGGTTTTATCACTGCAAATAACGTCTGTTGAACCAAGTGTTTCAACACTATTAAGTTTGCGAACCAAAGCGTTTTTCTTTAACATTCTTCTGGTTCCCAAAGCGAGTGAGATAGTAACTACTGCCGGTAAACCCTCAGGGATAGCTGCTACAGCCAGAGCAACCGCGACTACAAAAGATTGGACTACACGATCAATTAGCGGCAATGAAGTAAAATCATTTGCAAAAAAGACTACAAAAATAAATACCAAAAAACTTATCGCAAGTACCACATATCCAATCGATTTGCCGATTTTGTCTAATTTTTCCTGAATTGGCGTTTTTGTTTCTTCAGACTGCGCAACTCCCTCAGCAATTTTTCCCAGTTCAGTTGTATCTCCGGTATCTATAACAATTCCTATTCCTCGTCCTGATGCAATCGATGTGCCACTGAAAACCATATTTTTTTGATCATTTATTTGTTTGTTCCCACTTATTACTTCATTGTTTTTCGAAACCGAACCAGACTCACCGGTTAGAGAGGCCTCATTTACTTGCAAGCTATAAACTTCTAACAATCTGATATCTGCAGGAACCTTAATTCCTTCTTCCAAAACAACAATATCTCCAGGTACAAGACCTACTACATCAATTTCTTTTTCAATGCCGTCTCTTCGAACTTTTGCCTTAAACGCTAATAATTTCTTTAAAGCCTCAATAGATTTTTCCGCCTTGAATTCTTGAATAAATCCCAAAGCGGTAATCATGAAGATTATTGCCAAAATTAATCCTGCTTCGATTAGATCTGAAGTTTCTTTTTGACCGAAATAATATATGAAAAGAATTAAGAAAACTGCCCCTATCAATATAAGAATCAAGCTGTTTTTAAATTGATTCAAATATATAGACAGTACGGAAATTTTCTTCTTTGTGGTTATTACGTTTTTCCCGAATTTCGTTAGGCGTGATTTTGCCTCGTCTTCACTTATTCCTTGTTCTTGAGAATCTAATGAACTTAAAATTTGTTCCTTAGTTTTGCAGTAAGCATTCTGGGCAGCTTTTTCCATTAATTTAAATATACGCCCTAACTGTTTTGTTCACAAACTAATTGACAATTAAATTGAACTAAGATTAAGCTAAAAGTATGGCAATATTTGGACTGGTAAGTAAAAAAGGGAAAGGAAAGAAAAAAATCCCCAAAAAAATAAAAGTTAATAAAAAAGCCAAGAAAAAAGCCAAAGGATGTGAGTTCTGCTAAAAAATTATTTTTACTTAAATGAACTCCAAAACTAAGTCCAAAAACGCCAAAATTACATTGCCCCGTATAATCATTGGCTTACTATCGCTAATCGGCCTGGGCATAATGGCATATCTTACATATATCCATTTTGCCAATGTAAAGTCTTTCTGTGATCTTTCAGAAACAGTTTCCTGCGATGTTGTTACAACCAGTTTGTATTCGGAAATCTTTGGACTTCCGGTTTCTATTCTGGGTTTAGGTTATTTTGCGCTCACACTATTATTAACTTTATTCGGTAAAGGAAATGGTGTTTTCCAGGCAATATTTTTTCTGACTCTCTTCGTCCTCATACCCTCATATTATTTAACCGCAGTTGAAGCTTTTGTTATTAAAGCATTCTGCATACTTTGTGAAACTTCGAAATTATTAATGCTGGCAATTCTGGTGACATCTTTTGTCGCTATGAAACAAAAAGCAAGTATTGTATTTAGGATGGCGATCCCTATTGTACTTGCAGGATTTGTAGCTGCCGGGGTTACATATTTTGCACAAAATGCAAAAACCACAACTAAAGACCACACCCCTTTCGTCGAAGCATTAAACGAAAAGGGAGTAGTTTATTACAAATCCGTTAAATGCACTAACTGTAAACGCCAGGAAGCGCTTTTGGGTGAAGCATATACTAAATTAAATCAAATAGAGTGCCATCCCGAAGGCATAAACCCCCAAGTAGAATTAT
>MFBV01000003.1:8042-10510 GCA_001776505.1 Candidatus Curtissbacteria bacterium RIFCSPLOWO2_02_FULL_40_11
TACGCCAACATTTATAATTGAAGCTGACGGCGTAGAAGTAAAAAGAGTTGTTGGGCTGCAATCATTGGAAAAATTGGCAGATTTTGCACAAGTGCCGAGAGAAACTTTAGAGGAATAAATGTTTGGTGAAGAATTAACGCTACCTATTGTAATAGCAGCAGCTGTTGTCGACAGCATTAACCCCTGCGTATTTGGTGTCCTTATCTTCTTAATTGCCTTTATGACCAGGATGTTCAAAAGTCCCAAAAAAATGCTGGTTTTTGGCCTTCTTTATTCAGCCGTTGTTTATATCACATACCTATTGTTAGGGTTTGGGATTCTAAAAATTGCCATAAGCACCGGTTTTGCCACTACTTTTTATTGGATTGCGGCTTTAATTGCTATTGCCGCCGGTCTCTTTGAGATCAAAGATTACTTCTGGTACGGTAAGGGTTTTTCGCTGCAAATCATCCCAGGCGGAGGGGACAGGATTAAGTATTACACCAGTAAGATAGAAAAGCTGGAGCGGAACAATCCGGTACTTTTAATATTAACTACTGCTTTACTTGGTGTCTTCGTTGTACTTGTAGAACTTCCGTGTACCGGTGCTCCATACCTGGCAGTGCTGGGTCTTCTTTCAAAAGGAGCATTTGCAGAGGCAGTTCCACTACTCCTGCTTTACAATTTTATTTTCATCATCCCACTTTTTGTTATTATCGGGTTTACTTATTTCGGAACTTCTTCCGAAAAGCTAGAGGCTTGGAGAACGGAGCATAGGGGACTAATGAGGTTAGGAATTGGATCATTTCTGATGTTACTCGGTTTTTACATGATCTATTCTCTGAATCCGGTTTTTTAAACCAATATCAATAAGTAGCAATTTTATTCTGAGCGAGAAAACTCCGGCTTTCAAGCCGGAGCTGAAGCGAATCATGAGCGAGGAAGAGAGAACCACGGTCTTCAGGCCGTGGGAATCTATTTAAATATCAGATAAGCTTGATTACTTTCCCAGAAAATGGGCGATTGGTTCAAAAATCGGTGGAAATACCAATAGTAAAAAAGCAATAGTCGAAACTACAAAAAACCAAAAGGCGAAAGATTGATTCTTAATTTTTACAGTTGAAAAGATTCCCAGAGAAAATAAAAATATAATAATAGAAAGTAAATAAACTCCAAGAAGTGGTCCCACCGGAGGAAAAAAATTTAACATAGCACTAAAAGCGGGGAGTGCAGTTTTAAAGATATTTATGAATGCAAATAAAAGTAACGTAATTGAAGCGGATATTAAATATTTATTTGCCTTGTAACCTTCTTCCATTTATTACCTCACAGGTGCTGTTTTGGTAACCAAAACAGCTTCGGCGGCAACGATTAATACGAAAACTAAACTCGCAATTAATCCAAATAAGACAGCCTTACGTAATTTAGAATTTGAATCATCGTTAAAATTCGATCCCAAAGTTTTAGCAACCAGATATACAGTCAAAATTATCAGTGGAGGGGCGAATGCCAAGAACTCTTTATGTTCAAATATGACGGTATGATACCAAGCAGTGGCCTCAGATGCCTTGAGTATTGTTCGGGGTCCACCTTCTGCTCGATAGGGTATATAAACAGTCAAGCCTGCGGTATCTAAAAGAACCAAGTCAATAAATAAAGTTAATAAAATATTTTTAAACCAGGAGAAAAAGTTATTGCTCTTTCTAACTACAAAATATAAGATTATTCCCGAGCCAAATAATATCAGCGAAAGCATGGAAAGAAGTCCATGAAAATCAGCAAATTTTTCCCAAAAGGATAAATTAAATAGCTTTACAAATACGTCCACGTATCTATTTTACCACTCGGTCCTTATATGTTTCATTGCATAATCTAGGCTACTACTTACTTTTTTGCCTGGATTAAAAATATTATCAGGGTCAAATATTTTTTTGGTTTCCTCGAATAATTTATAAATTTTCTCGCCATACATTTGTTTAAGGTAAGGTGTTCGTATAATACCGTCATTATGCTCACCTGTGTAGGATCCTTTATATTTGGAAATAATTTTGTACACTTGATCGGCAATTTCAGGAATTGCCTGCCTCACACTTTCTTTTTTGATGTCGGCAAGGGGAATAATATGAAAATTGCCGTCTCCCATGTGGGCAGTAATAGTAAAAATAAAATCAGGATGCTTTTTTAGAATTTCAGTAACCTGAGGAATAACTTCTGAAGTGTATTCAGGCTTTATTACAAAATCATCTATAAAGGGCGCTGTGTGTTTTCCCCTTATTTTTTTCCTAAGCAAATTAAAACTTTCGCGCCTGACAAGCCAATATTTTTTTTCTTGGCCCTCTTCCGCTGTTTGGGTTAAGGGATTAAGTGGTTTTAATTTTTCGCGAAGAGTATCAAGCTTTTTATCTACTTCTTGCCTGTCGTTGCTTGTAAAATCCACTTGCAAAACTAGTTTTGGCAAGCTGCGTCCAGTAAATAAAGACACAAATGCC
>MFBV01000004.1:0-7553 GCA_001776505.1 Candidatus Curtissbacteria bacterium RIFCSPLOWO2_02_FULL_40_11
AGTTATAGAAAATGCCCAAACTGTTGTTTGGAACGGGCCAATGGGAGTAACAGGGGAAGAAGATTCCTCCGAAAGCACACGAAATCTCGCTTTAGGGATTTTAAAATCAAATGTTTATAGCGTAGTGGGTGGAGCAGATTCTCTATCTTATCTTAGAAAAAGAAACCTTCTTTCTAAATTTTCCTTTGTCTCTGTAGGAGGCGGGGCGATGCTTGAGTTTCTAAGCGGTAATAAACTTCCCGGATTAGAAGCATTAGTGGAGTCATAACCCCTTTCCCTGAGTGATTACTGATGCGTGACTACTACCTGATAGATAACTACTTCACCGTAGTTGTTATCGTTGCAAAGAAAAAACCCTTCCCTGCTGCAATTCGACTGAGTGTAAGCACCTGTCTTAAAATATGCGTTTGAATATTTTTTGTTAAGCGTATACACGGGACTTATGCTGTTATTGTAATAGACTTTAGTCTGGCCGTCGCTTACCACAAATTTTACCGTAAATCTCTTCGCAAGCGTGTACTTAGAATCAAGCTTCCGTTTATTCTTGCCGTTGACATTCACATATAGATTAGGGTATTCAAGCCGGATAACAATGATGTCATTGTCTGCATCATGAATTTGACCGACAACGACATGCTTCTTTTTTTTAGGCACTGCAGTGATTGCTTGATCAAGAAACATAGTGTGAGTACCCGCACTTGTTGACCAACTCACCTTTGCTGTACCATTATTTATCATTTCTCGAAGTTCTGAGCGGGGGTAATCTGAACGGCCAGTTGTCACAGCATTTACAGGAGCTCTAAAACGCACCCCGCGGCCTTCTGGCATAGCTATAAACCAAGGGTCAACGCTGTAGGTAGAAAGTTGCGGTTGTTTTATTTCTGTTGGATTCTCACTTGGGCCAATAGGAAGTGTTATTTTCCAATTGGAGAGATCGAGTATTTGTGAGGGGTAAGTTGATCTGGAAGGCGATAGCGTAGGAGAAGTATTGATCACGGTTGTATGAGTCGCGGCAGGAGCCGGCTTTTCTTGAGTTTCCATCTTATTGCTTATTTTTAAAAAAACAAGGTAGGATCCCAGTACAAAAAATAGCAAAATGGATGCCTTTGCCGCAAATCCCAAGGGGGTCTCGTGCTTGCGAAATATTTTTAAATAGTGTTTCATGCTGGTCTCTATTAAAAATATGAAAGAAATGTTGTGACCTCGCGTATCTGCCATGGTGTAGAGTATAGAATAAGATAGTAAGCACTGTCAAACCGCGTCTGTACGCGGTCAAACACCCGTCAATTTTGGTGGTCGATGAGAGTTTTTGATTTGCGGGCTACAATATCTTTTCTATTTCTATAAAGCACATTGCTTGCTGTTGGATTAGAAAGACCAGAGTTGGTCTTTGTGTAAATTCCATAAGAGGTATTGTAGAGAATTTTATTCTCGGACACGATATTGTTTCCTGCTTTTTCAAGGAAATAAACACCAATACGATTGTTTTCCAGAGTATTACGGCTTATAATGTTTTCTTTCGTCTTAATATAGATTGCGCTATCATTGCCCAAGGCTATGTTTTCCTGAATGATATTTTTATCAGCGTCTTCATATAGATATATTCCATACAGCCGGCTCCCGGTTATTCTATTGTACTCAATGATATTTTCGCGTGACTCAACCGTTACGCGGATGCCGTGCTTGTTATTTCTTATAATATTATTTCTCACAATATTATTGCTTGCGCGCCAAAGAGCTATGCCATTCATGTTGCCCTCAAAGATATTATTTTCAATGATGTTGTTGTCTGATTTCTCATGGAGCATGATACCATGAAGCTTATTGTTGTAGGAATAATTGTTACGGATGGTGTTATACATGCAGCGTTTGGAGAAAATAATTCCGTGAGCGCCGTTATTGTAGGCTACATTGTTCTCGACTAAAAACCCGTTTGAGTCATCGTGGGGATCTAGACCATAACGGACATTATCATAAAGCTTGTTTCCACGCCACACCATGCCTGTTGCTCCAAAAGTATAGGCGCCAAAATAGTTATTGTGAAAACGGCTATTAATAACTTCTCCAGTTAACAAGGTATTCAAAAGCTTTCCCTTGCTCATTTTCCAGGCAATACCGTACGGAGAAGCATTTAAGTCAGGGGTACGAGCGTAGCCAAGATATCCAATGTCAGCGCTGTATAAATCCATACGCGAATTATCTTTTACCATGATATAACTTCTTCCATCCTTAATCTCGCGATCAAAATCATTTTGCTTCTCATCCCAAGAGGTAATTTTTACTCCATTTATATAAATGGCAGCATTGAATGCCTGGAGGAAAACAAAGCCTTTTTTGCTGCTTGCCATCTTGATCCACGTCGCTTCATTTTTATCAAGGTTCAGCGTGACTCCTGAGCGAAGGGAAAGATTTGATTTTAGATACCAAACTCCGGGCTTAACTTCTTCCAGACGCTCTTTGCCAACACTGTTTTTTATGTCAGCAAGAGTTAAGATTATACCTCTCCCACTAACAGTTATTGTATTTGAGGTTGAGTCGTATGTTATTCCTAAGTTATCTTTATAAATCCTTTGGTAATTGAATCGCTGGGGGGAGAGTACCATGTCTTTTCCGGGAATACTTAAGATAAATCCAGGTTCCAGGGTATTCCAATTAGTAATTCTACTGGCGTTTGCATGCAAAAGATTGTCAATTGTTACATCATATTTCTGTGCAACGGAAGCAAGCGTATCTCCATCACGCATAACATATTTTTTCACTAGTAACTCTTTTTGTTTTACCACTTGTGCACCCAGTACGCTTGTTTGGTTGGCAAGCGCGATAGTAGAGGTCGTTGGGAGCATTGCCGCAACGAGCTTCCTGTGTTCTTCCTGTGGGATGAAAAAAGTGTATTGTTTAAACAAAAATACACCTACGCTCAAAAGAAGAATTATACCAAGTGTCCCGGCGTATGCTGGAGCGAGTTTAAAAAATGTAAAGCTTTGGAGTCTCTCTTTATCCCAGCGCGTTATCCAACCCTGATTATTGAGTGTAAAAATTGCGTAAACTTTAATTACTGCTGTCAAAAAAGAATAGACTATAAATATCGGAAGAATTACGATATCCCCCGGCCGCCTTCTAAGGTGAGGGGACATTTTGATCAAACGACTTACAGACCACCATAGTAGAATAAGAAGCGCGAGTTGCCATACGCCGGTAAGAAGCGCTACGAAAAAATAGATAGGGCTAAGAATAACAACAATTGCTTGTGCAATTTTATCAAGCTGGAAAAAAACGAGCGCTTTATGTTTAAATACCCAGCCCTCTTTTAGCGCTCGCAGATCCGCCCTAAGACTGTTTCTTGTCCAACGAAGTCTTTGTTTAAAGTAAGAGGAGAGGTCGCGCATTCCAGGCGTATACACATGTGAATTGCTTTGGTATCTTACTTTCCAACCATGGGCCAAAACCAAGTAAGTAAGTCTTTTATCATCGCCACTGATTACCAGTTGCCCCATAAATGTTTCGTTTACCAAATCGGGAAGCATGGGAAGAATAACTTTCCTTCTGTAGAATGCTGTTCTTCCTGATAAACAAATCAGCGCATCCCCCGAGGCTCCCAAGAATGCCATATCATCGCAGTAGCGCAGATCAAGTTGTGTGTCAAAAATTCTTTGCGCGAGCGTTTTAGGATTAAACACACTCTGGTATGTTCCAACGCCGGCAACCTTGTTATCGACAAACGGAGGCAATCCATTTTTAATAACATCGCTTGCCCAAATGGTGTCGGAATCAACAAGCGCGAGAATTTCACTTTTCGCTTTTTTAATGCCTTTAGCCAACGCCGGACGCTTTCCCTGAGCTTTTGTAATAATGAGTATAGCTCTCTTATTCGCCCTTGCAAACATTTTAAAAACTTTTATGCAGGCCAGATCAGTATAGTCAATGACCGCAATGATTTCTGACGGCTTGTTTTTCTTCCAGGAGTAAAGAGCTTGTTTAAAAACGCCGGGGTCTTCATTATAGACAGGAGTGATGATAGTAACTGCTCCTTTGTATTGGCTCTCTGTGGGTCTGTACCTTAGTGCTATTAGTTCCTTTAGTAGCCACACGCTCCATCGCCAAAGTCCAATGATACCAAGTGGGATAATAAATGCGTGAAGATCGGCATACTGCCAAATGAAATACAAAATGTCTCTTTGCATGCTAGATGTGCTATGGACATTTTATCTTAAAGAGTGTATTCTGTTTCATGATTATTTTTCACTCCAGACTTACGAGCCAAGGTATCGTTAACATTCACAACAGATCTTAATAAACTAGCATCAAAACCATTACTTTGTGCCCAATCTAGGAATGCTTCTGTGTCTTTTGGCAAACAACTGCCATCAAATGGTCCTAAGTTGGCAATGCCATATTTAGGATTCCACATCCCCTCACAGGAAATTGCAGCATACTTAAAGATTTTGTCAGCGTCAACATCTATCTGGCCCGCAATTTTTCGCATTTCATTGTAGAAGGTAATTTTTGCCGCATTAAAGAGATTATGGACATATTTTTGCATTTCTGCTTCGCGAATTTCACATCTAAAGATTGAGCAATTAAATTTCCCTTCATATACTGAGTTTAATAAGTCTCCGGATTTTTTATCATACTCGCCAATTAAAATTATCCAGGGGGCAAATGTATCATCATAGGCTGTCTTTTCCCGCAGATACTCAGGGTTCATGCAGGCACCAAAGTCACGCCCTACCTTTTTACCGGAGTATTTCTCGATTGTTTTTATAACAAGATTCTCTGTTGTCCCAGGAACAACAGTGCTTTTTACTACAACAAGATGGTATTTTTTCGTTTTGGCTATTCGTTTTCCAAGATCAATGGCGGCCGCCTCCATTGGCGTAAGATCTATTTTGCCGTCTCTTGTCGGAGTAGGAACGCAAAGTATCGAGATATCAAAGTCGTATCCGCCATCCATCAATTCATCGCGTTCATATGCAGTGTATCCTTCTTCTCTAAGTTTTTCTATTTTAGATAAATTACCTCCAAGAAAGGCAACTTCATAGCCTTTTGCGGCAAAGACTTTCCCTGTTGCTTGTCCAACAACTCCAGGACCAATAATACAAATAGTAGGGTTATTCATTTCTTATGGGCAGCACATCTTGGGGCAGCAAGAAGTGAGTTTAGCGTATTGTATAGGGTTAAACATAAAAAATCAAGCAGGTTTTAAAGCTCTACTCCCATTACATCCTTGCGATTTCTATAGAATTCGTTATTACCCAACACATTGTGAAACGCGCCGGCTATTTTTGTATAGATTCCATATACCATACTTCGTTTAATTTGATTATCTCTCAGTGTATTATTTGCTGCCTTGCCTTGAAAGGAAATTCCAATATTGTTATACGCGAGGTTATTTTTGCTGATTTCATTTGCGTCTGATCTGACATATATTGCTACATCATTACGCTCAAGGGTGTTTTCGCGAATAAGATTGCTATTTGCCTTATCATAGAAATAAACTCCATATAGTTTGCTCCCTGAAATATAATTGTTCTGTATTGCATTATTATTAGAGCTTACATTTGCTCTTACTCCATATCTGTTGTTTTTTATTGTATTGTTGCGAATAATATTGTTGCTTGAGGCAAAAAGCGCAACGCCGCTTGTGTTACCCTCTAGGATATTGTTTTCAATGATATTAAAGTCTGATTTTTCATGGAGCATGATACCATGAAGCTTATTGTTGTACGAATAATTGTTACGGATGGTATTGTACATACAGCGCTTTGAGAAAATAATTCCATGGCTGCCGTTGCCATAGAGAGTATTGTTTTCAACCAGAAACCCATTCGAGTCATCATGAGGATCCAGCCCATAGACGATGTTCTCATAAAATTCATTCCCCCGCCAAGTCATTCCCGTCGCGCCAAAAGTAAAAGCACCAAAATAGTTATGGTGAAATTTATTGTTAATTACCTCACCGGTTAAAAGAACTTTTTTGAGTTTGTCCTTAGCTAATTTCCATGAAACACCGTATGGTGAGACGGCAAGATCCGGACTTGTGGCATAACCCAAATACGCAAGCTCTGAATTATAAATATCCATTCTTGAATTATCTTTTGCCATAATGAAGCTTCGCCCGTCTTTGAGTTCCTTGTCATAATCGTTTGAGTCTTCATCCCATGAAGTTATTTTTACGCCGTTGATAATAATATCGCCGGAGAGTGATCTAAGCATGACAAATCTATTTTTGTTGCTTTCTAATTTGAACCATTCTACTTCACGCTTGTCAAGCTCAAGCGTCACACCATAATAAAGAAAAATTGTGGCTTTTGCGTACCAGACTTTTGGCGCAACTTCTTCTAAATACTCTCCTCCGCCATTGTCTCTGATATCTTTTAATGTAACTTTCCTTCCTCTCCCCCTAACCAGAAGCGTGTTGGTTTTTTCATCATACCGGATCGTTGAGAGATTAGAAGATGTTGGCCTGACAAATCTTTCTTCAGGTCTTAACTCTGTGTCCTTTCCCGGTATTGTCAAGATTAGCCCTTGCGCAATATTTCTATTTGGGGTTTTAGCGGAGTTTGCATAAAATAATTGATCTTCATCAACGCCAAATTTATTGGCAATATCTTTGAATGTTTCGTTTGTTTTTGGTTGGTATCGATATGTTCGAAGTTGTTTTTCCGCAGTTGAAGTTCCCAAAACAAACCCGCTCGCAAGAGTTTTGTTGTCAACGCGGTGCAATGCATTTGCCAATAATTGTTTTTGCTCAAAAAGCGGTATAAAGTATGCGTGTTGTTTATATTGATAGACACCGTACGTCAGGAAAAGAATAACGGCGACTGTGGCAAAGTAAGCAGGAATTGCCTGAATAAATTTCAACTGTGGAAGTCTTGCCTTATCCCAACGAGTTATCCAGCTCTGCGTATTTAGGGTAAACAATGCATAAATCCTTAGTATGCCCGCGAAAAAGGAGTATAAAATAAACCCGGGTACAATTACGATATTGTGCGGTTTATGAGATAAATGTGCCGGATAAATTTTAATGGTACGCGAGAAAGCCCACCACAAGATAATTACTGCTGCTGATATCCAAAGGCCGCTATATAAAGATACGAACAGGAAAATAGGACTCAGTATAATTACGAACGATTGGAGTACTTTATCTATCTGGAAGAAAAATAAAGCCGGATGATGGCGTGGCCATCCATCAAGCATTGCGCCCAGATCTGCCCTAAGACTATTTCTTGACCAACGAATCCGTTGTTTAAGATAAGAGCTTAAATCCTTCATGCCGGGCGTGTAGACATGTGAATTATTTTGATATGCTACTTTCCACCCCGCCGCAAGAACCAGATAAGTCAGCCTTTTGTCGTCTCCGCTGATAACAGCTTTTCCCAGGAAAGTCTCATTTACCAACTTAGGCAACATAGGAAGAATAACTTCTCGTCTGTAGAAAGCTGTTCTCCCAGACAGGCACACAAGCGCATCTCCAGCTGCCGCTAAAAACGGATACTCATGGCGGTAGCGTAAATCCAGCTGTATATCAAAGATTTTCTGCGCAAATGTTTTGG
>MFBV01000004.1:7598-9206 GCA_001776505.1 Candidatus Curtissbacteria bacterium RIFCSPLOWO2_02_FULL_40_11
CATGAAAAGGAGGCAATCCATTTCTTATTACAGCTGCCCCCCAAATTGTGTCAGAATCTACAAGCGCAACAATTTCACTTTCTGCTTTTTGAATGCCTGTGGCTAATGCTTCACGCTTTCCCGGTATATCGGTGATGATAAGGATAGCTTTAGGAAAACTGTTTGAGAATTCCTTAAAGATTTTAATGCACGCTTTATCCGTGTAATCAATAACTGCAATTATTTCATCTGGCTTATTTTCTTTCCATGATTCCAAAGCCATTTTAAATATTTGTGGGTTTTCATTGTAAACTGGAGTAACTATAGAAACGCGCGCTTGGTATGGTTTTGTTTTTGGACGATAATTTAACCCAATAGTTTCTTTCATCATCCAAACAAGCCAACGCCATACGCCAATTATTCCTAAAGGAACTAAGAATGTATATCTATCTAAGTACTGCCCAAAATAGAAAAGGGCGTCTTGAGAAACAAACTGAATGATATTAAATGTCGGATTTATCATAAATTATTTGTGCACTTTCCTTTGAGACAGAAGTTCAAGTGAATAAATTTTATGTTGCAAGTATCGATTTTTGCGGATAATAACAGCAAGTATAAATATTATAATGTCGAGTTCTAAAAAATACTTGCAAAAAAATTCATTTGTCAAGCATTGTCCATTAATTTTCAGAAAAAGGATGTACATTGCAACTGGAATTACTAAAGAGTAGATTTGTTTTAAAAATGGAAATCTGTTAGCAAGGTAGAAGAAGAGTATCAATAGGATTACTTCTCCCGCCAATAACTGCCAGTCTATACATGTGGGGCACTCAGCTCCCTTAGTTAATGCAACTTCCCGAACAGGAGTTTTTCCCTCAACTGTCGGCTTCGGAACTCCGGATGCGCTTGCTCCTAAAACTTGTTTGTAGATTGAGAGATTAGGGGTTTTTGAGAGAGTTTTGTTTGTTCCTAGTACTGTTCCTGCTGGTGTCCCCGGAACAGCCGAGAGTTTATTTGAGAACTTACCCGGTTTACAATCATTTACGCCGCGGACTCTAAAATAGTATTTTACTCCATTTGTTAGTTCGGAAACGGTGAAAGAGGTACTTTCGCGTCCTCCAATATTAGGAGCCCCATACTCGATCCCGTTTGGGGATGTACCGTATGCAACTAGGTAGTAAGTCACAGGATCCTGTGCTTCTGTCCATGTTAAAGTTACGCTCCTTTCGTGAGGCACGGCTGATGTAAGTACCGGCGCACCGCCCGGCCTTGGAGCAGTACAATGATTAGCTTCAACCTCTCCCAACGTGTGCGGTATGAAGAAAAAATATGAAAGTAATAAAATAAATACGAGAAAAAATCTCCTGCCCATAAATCCTATAGTTCGTTATCATTGTATCATAACTAGTGTAGAATATCCAGTCCCCTCGGCCTAAAATATAGATAGGATCTTTTCGAAGAACTTTGAGATGGTTTGGAAAATCTTTTGAACTATATTACCTGCGGCAGATTTTGTTTCTTTAAATTCTGCTTCGTCTGTTGATGCTTCTGTTGAAACTGACGAGGAAGCCTCCGCATTCGAATTTGCATCGCTTTTTACTTCAAGAGAATGTGTTCCTGGCTCATTCG
>MFBV01000005.1:0-1418 GCA_001776505.1 Candidatus Curtissbacteria bacterium RIFCSPLOWO2_02_FULL_40_11
GTTTGCGGGTGAGGTCGTGCCTGCCGGCAGGCAAGGCATCTTTGCCAATGGCGAAATGAAAAACAAGCAGATTAAAAAGTATTGTCAGTTATCGACCGATGCCGAGCGGCTGTTGCAGCAAGCGGCGGATAAATGGCAGTTGTCAGCCCGAAGTTATTTTCGCTTAATAAAAGTCGGTCGAACCATTGCCGATTTGGCCGCCGCAACAGTAATTGATTACAATCACATCGCTGAGGCCCTTCAATATAAGGTGAAAGGATGAAAAAGAAAAAATTGACACTAAGGCAAAGATTGGTCAGGTTGGGTGCCCCGGCGGTGCTGATACCAGGGTTAGTGCTGGCCATGGTTTTGGGCTGGAATGCCAAAGAGTTGTGGCAGATCCGGAATTTTTATGAGAATGAAGCGATATTTCCCAAAAGCGGTTTGGCTGGCGAGGCGATTGACGGTGACAATTTTTACCTTAATAACGATCAAAGTATCCGGCTCATCGGCACGAACGCACCCGATCGGGGAGAGACCGATTTTGAGAAAGCCAAAAACACGCTTAATAGTTTGGTCGGCGGCAAAAAAGTTTATCTTGAATATGACCGTTACCAGGATGATAAATACGGCCGGATTATGGCTTGGGTGTGGGTAAGCTGTGAAACCAAGCCCAATTTTTTGCCGGCTGATTACATGCGGTTGTCATTTAACCGTTCCCGGCCGGGACTTAAGGATAATCCCGATGGATGTAAGCAGGGAAAGTTGGTGAATGAAGCCATGATTAGAGCCGGCTTGGCAGAAGTGGAAACCTACAAAGACCGGGGCGAATTAAAATACGAAGCCAGATTGAGAAACTAGGAGAGTATAATACCTCCACTATGGCGGCCAGAGCAGAATTTTGGAACAATTTGAAGGTGGATTTAGGTAAAACCCCGGTGGCTGTTTTTGATTTTTCTGAAAGAGAAGGTGAAACTGATTTGGCAGTTATCGGCCGGCCGCCTACGGCCAGAGAAATTTATGATTTACAAACGCAGGGAGGTGGAATTTTTGTGGCTTATCTGCCTCAACAGTTTTTCGACCGTTTGGGTCTAAAGCCAATGGCTGAATTTGTCAGCGAAACACCAAGTTTACCGCCAATTTATCGCGCATTAGTGACACAGCAAGACAAAAACATTGCTCCGAGATTTGTGACTTGGCTAGATTTGCAGGAACACAAATATGGCAGTAAAAGTCCGGTGGAAACTGCCCAAGTTTGTCGGGCACTTTTTGAGGTTTTAAATAAATCTCCAAAAATGATAGACGATGAGTTAAATGATGTTTTTTGGCGAACCTTTAGTCTGGACGGAAATGTACCGCTTATTTCCGGATCACCGAGATTACTACAAGATAGACGGGGGCACACAGAATTACTTTTAACGATTGCCAAAGAATTGGGT
>MFBV01000005.1:1444-4340 GCA_001776505.1 Candidatus Curtissbacteria bacterium RIFCSPLOWO2_02_FULL_40_11
CGCAAAAGCAAGGAATTCCTCTTGTTACCGGAAAGCAGATAATGGAATATTCAGCGCAGATATAAAGTTGATGAAACAGGATAAGATGAAAGGATAGACGTACTTGACAGCTTCTGATATAGTAACAAACAGAAATAATTATGTTACTTCCTGAAACAGGCTCACTCGGCACTCAAAAAATAAAGCCGGTTCAATACTCGGAAACCGATGCTCTAGAGAAAGCAATTGATCCGGAACAATTACTGTTTCAACTTCAAGTGATTCAGATAATGGGACTCACCAGTCAGTTTGTAGAACTTCCTGGTGGTCGACTTAAAAAACGTCCCGATTTTAAACTTGGTCAAGGGCACAATAGCGACAAAAAAGAACACAGAAAAGCAATAGTCTCAAATCTTCAATTCAGGCAAGCAGCGGCAAAAGAAGACTTTCGTCAACAAATTGAAGACCATTTTAATGGTGATCTCAATGAAGTCTCTTTAACAGATCCTGTTCAAGAGACTGAAAGTAAACCTATTGGGAGAATGACTGTTTATAATTCTCATGGCGGAATGGAAAAGGGACTTCCTCGTGGTGCTAAGATTAGTTAGTGAAACAGGATAATTGGGTTAAGGGTTTAACAGGACAGAGGGCGGCGGTGAAACTGCTGCAAGATAAGGATTATAAAATTTTAGAAACAAATTTTCGGAGCCGGTTTGGCGAGATTGACGTGGTGGCGGAAAAAGACGACATAGTGGTATTTGTGGAAGTCAAAACCAAAACCGGCGATGCTTTCGGCGAGCCCTGGGAGATGGTCAATCAGCACAAACTTAAGCAAGTCAGAATGATGGGTGAGGCGTTTTTGACTAAAAATGGTTTGACTGACAGGCTTTGCCGGATTGATGTGGTGGGTGTTTGGCTCAACCGCGACGGCGAAGTGGTAAAAATTGAACAATGGGACAATGTTGAATCTTGACTTTTGCCACGGAAAAACTATAAGATTTTGATATGGCAGGGGAAACGGCAGTTGAAACACCAGTAAGTAATTTAAAAACTATCCGTGAAGCTAGTATTAGTCCTAGAGATGTTGATGTTCTGAAACTTTCAGACGGAAAAGGACAAGAGTTTGGGGAATTTGTCAGATTTACTGTAGCTCTTCCGGGTTATCATCCTTCAATCAGTAATCTTTCGTTTATGGTGGCGAGTCATGACGCAGAAAAGTTAGCTAGGCAATATCAATCTGGATCAGGGAAAATAAAGGTTTATACATATTCTGGTAATGATGCAACAAGGCATGTGGCTAGAGTTTTCACCGGTGAGACGGACATGAAGGGTGTTTTCGCCTTACCTTGTCCCGAACCAGTTCAGGGATAGTATTTGACTTCGATTGTTCTCTTGTTATAATACTTTCTTGGCTATGAATTAAAAAGCGACCAGTTTAGTGGGGAGCAAACCCGCCAACTGGCGGGCTTTTTTTCGGTCTCCATAGGCGACCAGGCCAATCGCACCTTGAAAAGTGAAGAGATTCAATTTTATTAGTGCGATAAGCTTGAATTATTTTTTGTCAATTTTAAGAAGTGGTAGAAAGTTTTATTTGAGAGTTTGATCCTGGCTCAGGATAAACGCTGGTGGCGTGCCTAAGGCATGCAAGTCGAATGGGTTCAGACCCATGGCAGACGGGTGAGTAACGCGTAGGAATCTACCTTTTGGTGGGGAATAGCTCGTCGAAAGACGGGGTAATTCCGCATAAGTTCTCCGGAAGAAAGGCCGTAACTGGCCGCCGAAAGAGGAGCCTGCGTCCTATCAGCTTGTTGGTGAGGTAATGGCTCACCAAGGCGATGACGGGTAGGGGGCGTGAGAGCGTGTCCCCCCACAAGGCAACTGAGATACGGTGCCTACATCTACGGATGGCAGCAACTAGGAATCTTGCGCAATGGGCGAAAGCCTGACGCAGCGACGCCGCGTGCGGGATGAAGGCCTTCGGGTCGTAAACCGCTGTGGAGAGGGAAAATAATGATGGTACCTCTCTAGAAAGCACCTGCTAACTACGTGCCAGAAGCCTCGGTGATACGTAGGGTGCAAGCGTTATCCGGATTTACTGGGCGTAAAGAGTATCGTAGGCGGTTTGATAAGTGATTGGTGAAAGCCTCGGGCTTAACCCGGGAATTGCCAGTCATACTGTTAGACTCGAGTGACTTCGGAAAGATTGGAATTCTCGGTGTAGGGGTGAAATCCGTTGATATCGAGAAGAACACCAAGGGCGAAGGCAGATCTTTAGGAGTTTACTGACGCTGATGAACGAAAGCTTGGGGAGCAAAAGGGATTAGAGACCCCTGTAGTCCAAGCCGTAAACGTTGTCCACTAGATGGTTTCGGTTTACCGGAACTGTCGTAAGCTAACGCGTTAAGTGGACCGCCTGGGGAGTACGACCGCAAGGTTAAAACTCAAAGGAATTGACGGGGAAACGCACAACCAGGGGAGCATGTGGTTTAATTCGATACAAAGCGTAAAACCTTACCTGGGTTTGACATTCTGATGATCGGTTGTAGAAATATGACCTTTTCGCAAGAACATCAGTAACAGTTGCTGCATGGCTGTCGTCAGCTCGTACCGTGAGGCGTCGCCTTAAGTGGCGCAACGAGCGCAACCCCCATCGTATGTTGCATATCATACGAGACTGCCTCGCTCTAAGCGGGGAGGAAGGAGGGGATGATGTCAAGTCAGCACGGCACTTACATCCAGGGCAACACACATCCTACAATGGTGGGGAACAGCGGGTAGCCAAAGCGTAAGCTGGAGCTAATCCTACAAATCCCCCCTCAGTTCAGATTGAGGGCTGCAACTCGCCCTCATGAAGTCGGACTTGGTAGTAATCGCAGGTCAGCAGACTGCGGTGAATACGTTCCCGTTTCTTGTACAC
>MFBV01000005.1:4448-5586 GCA_001776505.1 Candidatus Curtissbacteria bacterium RIFCSPLOWO2_02_FULL_40_11
GGAGCGGATGGATCACCTCCTTTCTAAGGAGCATTTTTGCCTCAAAGGCGATCACCTTTTAAAAAACGAGATCCTTTCTACCACCCCTTAAATTGACAAAATACGCACCTTTTTTTGACCATTTTTATTGGTGAAGACTATAATTTATTCATATGGATGAGATGGCAGAGATCGGTCTAGCAACTAACGAAAAAGACTTAGATAGCGAAATCATTGAAGATCCCGAAAAAAAACTTTGGATATTAATAAAGTATGTATCTGACGAAAAAGGGAGAATATTAGCTCACGCTTTTATACGCTGGAAGCACCATGGCGATGAGGCCATGAAGTTACTTGAGGAAAGAATTTTGGGAAAATCTGAACAATTTAATTTACCAATCATTCATCAAGCTGGTCCGTGGAACGACGCATCGACAAAAATGTTTGAAAGACATGGTTACACTCAAATTGGAATTAGACAACATACTCACGATCCTATTTTTGAAAAAGAATATCGGTCGCCAAAGATTAAAAGGTAGAGAATTCAGGTGTAATTTAGTAAAATAGCCGTTGTTACGGGCTCGTAGCTCAGTTGGTTAGAGCGCCAAACTGATAATTTGGAGGTCCCAGATTCGAGTTCTGGCGAGCCCACATGCTTATACTTACTTCCAGCATCAACTTTGTCACCAAACATTTTCTGCGTTATCTTCCTAAAGATCCTCAAAAAATTAAATTGACTTTTATTCCTACCGCCGCAGAAGTTGAAGAGGGAGATTTGCAGTGGCTGAAAAATGATAAACAATCGCTAGTGGACGCCGGTTTTCAGATAACTGAGTTTACTCTTACCGGAAAAGATCAGGAGGAGGTAAGACAAATGTTGAATAAGACCGACTTTATTTTTGTATCTGGAGGAAACACCTTTTACCTGTTACAGGAAATGAGAAAAAGTGGCTTTTCTGATTTAATCAGTAGCTATATTAAAAAGGGTTTGATTTATGGTGGTTCTAGCGCCGGTTCGTTAGTTGCTGGCCCTGACATTAGTCTGGTTAAGGAGCTGGATGATTCTAGCCTTGCGCCCGAGTTGAAGGATTACAAAGGACTTAATTTAATCGATGTTGCCGTCTTTCCACATTGGGGTAATGATCAGTTTCACAAGCGT
>MFBV01000006.1:0-1822 GCA_001776505.1 Candidatus Curtissbacteria bacterium RIFCSPLOWO2_02_FULL_40_11
GTTTTGAATTAAAAAGTGTATTAAAAGCTTTGTATCCACTTCATTTTTTGTCGGTAGATAAATTAAGTAATTTTGAAAATCCTTAATTTTTTTTAGTCTTAATATTTTTGAAATAATTATAGAACTAAGTTTTGTAACCTGATCTGTAGTCAGGGCTTGTCTTTTTAAGAGAATTTTTTTGCGGATTTTGTCCTTTGCCGCCTTAATATTTTCAGACATGAGTAAATTATATCTTCATGGGTACATTATTAGTGCATTTGAAGCAAAAATGGAGAATTAGAGCAGTCCAGACTACTACTTGTCCGACTGTTAATCTATAAGATAATAGATTCCCACGGCCTGAAGGCCGTGGTTCTCTGATCTTCGCTCAAGATTAGCTTCATCTCCGGCCGATTCGGTCTGAGCCTCACGGTCGAAGACATGAATGCCGGAGTTTTTTTCGCTCAGAATAAACCTAGTTTTTCTTGAGAAGTTTAGATGAATATCTTTTTACACCTACTTGTACAAGTGACAAAACAACGGCAATTACTAAAACATGAAGAATGCTTCCTATTCCCAGGCCGGTAAAGTCGGCTAACCGTTTTAGAACCCACAATGCTACAAAATCAGCTAAAAAATAGCCAACAAGTAAAACCTTTTCGTCTGATATTTTAAGTTTAAGATCGAGTTTTTTAATAAGATCTGGTACAAAATAAACGACGATTGCCAAAATAAGTGAATTAACAGTTGCGGCAGCTGGTTTAGCAACACTTGCATTACCAAGCGCTACATCCCTGGCATATAGAGACGAGAAAATTGACAGGAGTATCGCATTTACAATCCAGAACCCCAAGAATTTAATCAGATTTTTCTGATCCATTTGTTTCACCTCCCTCGCCCGCCAACCAAACGCTCTTTAAAGTGTGTATGAATAATACTGAAAAGCTTTAAAGTAAGTTTAGGCGGGTTTCTTTATCTACTTATCAAGAATAGATCAACTTAATTTTTTAGTCAACTTTAGCAAATTGACTTTAGCTTCGGGGCTGTAGTAGAGTGAGAATAGGAAACACATGGCTATTCCTCAAAACCAGGTATTTGAGAAACTCAAGCAGTGCATAGACCCAGAGCTTGGCATCAATATCGTTGATTTAGGGCTTGTTTATAGTATCAACATAGAAAATTCCCACGTTCATATCCTTATGACTCTAACTACCCCAGGTTGTCCTCTGGACTCGTATTTTGTAAAAGATATTACTGCCAAGCTTAAAACCATCAAAGAGGTTAAGGATGTATCGGTTGAGATGACGTTTGAGCCTCCGTGGGCTCCTTCAAAAATGTCCGACGAGTCTAAAGATCTACTTGGCTTTATCAATTAAACGGTATTGACTTCGGGTTTTCTTCGGAATATAATTAATTTTGAATCTGGCTTTGCCAGTGCAAAATTATCCTCTAAAGGGAAAGAGGAATATTAAGGAGAAAACCGTAGGTTGTCTCCTTAAAGTAATTTTTGGGTATTGACAAGGTATAGATGTTGTGTCTAATCTAAAGTTAGACCACAATATATTGTGCTTTTAGAAGATTCGTGAAATATTGAGGTCTCGCATCTAAAAGCATAGTTTCACAAATTTAAGGCAGTTAATAAAGTAAGGGAAGCAAAGTGATTTGTCCGTACTGTAGTGCAGATTTTTCAAGAGTTTTAGATAAGAGAGACGGTTCAGACGGTAAAACGACTCGAAGAAGACGCGAGTGCCAAAAGTGCAAACGCAGATATACAACATTTGAGAGAGTAGAAACACCTGATCTTCTTATAGTTAAAAAAGACGGACAAAGAGAGCTATTTGAT
>MFBV01000006.1:1832-2302 GCA_001776505.1 Candidatus Curtissbacteria bacterium RIFCSPLOWO2_02_FULL_40_11
TTAGAAGGGGAGTAATCAGGTCTTGCGAGAAAAGACCTATATCAGCGGAAGATATAGAAAAGGTAGTCGATGGGGTAGAGGCTGATTTAAGAAAAAGCGGGGAAAGCGAAATATCGAGTAAAAATGTAGGCGAATTAGTTACTAAAAAACTCAAAAAATTAGACAAAATAGCCTACATCAGATTCGCATCTGTATATAGACAGTTTGCAGATATCGGGGATTTTGAAAAAGAATTAGCAAATCTTTCTAAGAAATTTAAAAAATGAAAAAAGCCAATAAGATTAAAGTTGATTTAAGGACAAACTTTAGAGAATCAGCAAGAACCTTTGGCCGCAAAATATCTAAAGCCCCTAAAGATTTACCAAACCCGAACTTGAGTGAAAACGCTACTTACATTGCCAAAACAAGATATGCCTTTAGAGATGAAAAAGGCGAACCCGAAGAATCCCCTCGTGAACTTTTCTGGAGAG
>MFBV01000006.1:2310-12000 GCA_001776505.1 Candidatus Curtissbacteria bacterium RIFCSPLOWO2_02_FULL_40_11
TACCTACCTCGCCATAAGGCAGGCGACAAGAAAACTCACATTAGCAGTGCTCGTGAGTTTTATAAGTTAATGGCATCTCAAAAATTTATTCCCAACACACCAACATTGGTTAATTCGGGCAAACATGGTCAGTCGCTTTCAGCCTGCTTCGTTTTACCTGTAGACGACAATTTAGAATCGATTCTCAAAACAATGCGCGACATGGCTATGATCCACAAGATGGGTGGAGGTACAGGCTTTTCATTTTCCAGACTTCGCCCTAAAGATGATGTAATAGGCACATCGAAAGGCAAGACAACAGGGCCTGTAGCTTTCTTACAAGCATATAACGACGTTACGTCACAGATCAGGCAAGGTGGTGTGAGACGTGGAGCCAATATGGGAATTTTGCATTACACCCACCCGGACGTTCTCAGGTTTGCTGTCCACAAAGTCGACGAATTTTCACTGACCAACTTCAATATTTCCGTTACCGTTGACGAGAAATTTATGAAAAAAGTTAAAGAGGACGCGAAGTATACCCAGGATGTCGAAGACCCTGAGCAAAGTCGAAGGGCGAATGATATTGTTGCCGATCTTAAAGAAGCGTATGCAATCCGCGATCTTGATCTCAAAAACGTCCGTGTGGAAGAAGCTGTTTTGAAGCTTTACGATCTCTGCAAAGCCGAAAATAAAGATGAGGGCTACGAGCTGACTAATCCTAGAACCAAAGAGGTTACAGGCAGACTTAATGCCAAAAAAGTTTTTGATTTGATTACTAAACTTGCCTGGCAATATGGTGATCCGGGCATGATATTAATTGACAGAGTAAACCACTCCCGTGCCAATCCGACACCGTTAGTTGGCACCATTGAAGCTACTAATCCTTGTGCCGAGCAGCCGCTGTTGCCTTATGATGCCTGCACATTAGGCTCGGTGAACCTTTCTAAGTTTGCAGACAGCAAAACAAAAGAGATTGATTATGAAACGCTTAAGGCAGCAGTCCATACAGCTATCCATTTCTTAGATAACGTTCTTGACATGAATGAGTATCCGGTTGAAGAAATCAATGAGATGACTGCCAAAATCCGCCGCGTTGGTCTTGGCGTCATGGGCTGGGCCGATATGCTCGTTAAACTTCAAATCGGCTACGACACACAGCAAGCATTTGACCTCGCCGAAACAGTTATGCAGTTTGTCCAAAAAGAAGCTGACAATGCCAGCGTCGAACTTGCCAAAATAAGAGGTGTTTTCCCGGCATACAAAGGTTCTATCTACGACAGGCGCGGAGGCATGAAACTCAGAAACGGGGCCCGAACGACAATTGCACCGACCGGCACAATTTCACTTTTGGCAGATTGTTCTAGTGGAATCGAACCTCATTTTGCCCTGACTTATGCCAAAAACACTATTGAGGGCAAAAGGCTTTTTAATACCAACCCTTACTTTTTAGAAGCCTTAAAAGAGCAGGGTTTGGACAGTGAAGACATTCTGGCCAAAATTGAGGAAAACAAGGGGTCTGTTCAAAATCTTTCTGAAATTCCCGAAGATCTTAGGAAAGTATTTACTGTGGCCGGTGACATTTCACCCAAAGATCATGTCAGAATGGCAGCTGCTTTCCAAAAGTTTACCGACAACGGAATTTCCAAAACTATTAACTTTCCCAATGAAGCAACGGTAGAGGATGTGCGGGAGGCCTACTGGTTAAGTTACGAGCTTGGCTGCAATATGATTACTATTTACCGCGACGGCTCACGTGACAAACAAGTGCTGGAAGTTAAATCCGATAAATCTTATTACGATCAGCTCGCGGGAAAGAGAATCGTCAGAGACGGAGAACTTATCAGTATTCCAACTAAACGCCCGACACCTCAAGAAGCTTGGGGGATGAGAATTCGCAAAAAGGCCGATGTCGGGCCGGTTTATACATCGGTTTTCCGAGACGGGGACGGCTTACCAGTAGAAGTTTTCGTAACTATCGGTAAAACAGGCGGCTATGTTGCGGGCGCTGCCGAAGTTACGGGTAGACTTGCTTCACGAGCTCTTAAATACGGTGCATCTCTCGAAGAAGTAGCCTCCGATCTTATCGGAATTTCTTGTGGAACACCTTATGGAATTGGGGTCGATTCAGTGCTTTCGGCCTTTGATGCTGTTGGTAAATCCTTAATTGAAATATCCAACGCCAAACAACTTCAGCTGCCGGTTTTAGAAGAAGTAGAAGAGTTACAGATTGAGAGGACTGTCAATACTCAGGTGTCTACCAATGGCCAGTCGGCTTTAACAAATGGCCAAACGAATGGTCAAACTCAAGTTAATGGCCAGTCAAAGACTAATAGCACTAGCAAAAATGAACAATTAAATCTTTCTGAAATTAACATCAAAAAACCAACTCAAATGTCCGATGCGGCTACAGCCAGCATTCAGTTATCCGATATTAAACGATCCGGTGATGATCCAGATGTTGTAAAAATGATCGAGGCAAGATTTTCATCTTGTCCCGATTGCGGTTCGCCTCTAACCTACGCCGAAGGCTGCAAGAAGTGTATAAATCCGACTTGTGGTTGGAGTAAGTGCAGCTAAAAACTATCTCATTACCCTCATTACAGAGTTAATCTTTTGACAAACGTCTAAATCAGAAATTTCTCTAATTGCCCTGTGTAAGCTACCCTGCCCAGAAAATCCAGTTAAGAAAACAGTGTTCGCTAAAGTTCCGTCCGTCGCTGATTCAAGCTGTCTTATTTCATCGATATTGATCCGGTTATCCCCTATAATTTTAGTAATTTCAGCCGTAACACCTGGCCTGTCAAGTACGGTCATCCTTATATAATTTCTACCCACTGACTCTCCCGGCTCCATAACTTGGGCGCTGTCAAGGTTGATATTTAAAGGTGTCCCATCCTGAGCAGCTCTCATGATATCTGACAATACTGAAGCCGAAGTTGGTTCGGATCCTGCACCCAAACCCTCCAATTTTATCTGACCAATAGGATTTCCGGAAAGCAGAATTCCATTTGTTACCCCATTTACGCTAGCCAAAGGGTGGTTTTTATGTACTAAGGTCGGGGAAACCCAAACATCTAACGAACCTTCGGTTCTTTGCGCATCGGCAATAAGTTTAATGACATAACCCATTTCTAATGCATATTCAAAATCAGAAAGCTCCAACGAGTCAATTCCCTTGGTGAAGATGTTATCCGGATTTACCCATCCTTCTCTGAATGCAAGGCTTACCAAAATAGCTATTTTGTAAGCAGCGTCCTTCCCATTTAGGTCATTTTCTGAATTTGGCTCTGCATAGCCTTTTTCTTGGGCTTCCAATAGGGCTTGTTCGGATTCAGCTCCTGCACTCGTCATTCTTGAGAGCACGTAATTAGAAGTCGCATTTAAAATGGCGCTAATCGCATAAAAGTGATTTAGTCCGTATCTGCCGGTCAGGTTATCCACAACTTGGATTCCTCCAGCGACTGCTGCCTCAAAATATAGGGCAGAATTTTTATTAACAGCGGTTTGTAACAATTCCTGGCCATTTCTGGCGATAACGTCTTTATTGGCAGTTACCACTTTTTTACCAGCCATCAACGCTTTCAAAATTGCTTCATACTCTACATCCGCAATCCCCAGCAAACTGACTATGATATCCACCGATGAGTCATCGACAACTACATCAAGCTGAGTTGTTAGCAGTTCTTGAGGTATGGAAACGCGACGATTTTTAAGTGGATCCCTTACCAAGACTTTTTTAACCTCAAATGCTGCGTCTGGAAAGGAGTCTCTAAGCTCTTTTTCCCTCAGAGTAATCTGGTTAAAGACTTCAGAGCCGATAGTTCCGGCACCCAGGAGACCCACGCCAAAGATATTCGATTCTTTCATAGGAGCGAATTCTATCACGAAAATAAAAACAAATTCCATCAACACCACCTGCGATTGGAGCAAGTGCAGCTAGACAAAACCCCATCATATTGCTTTAACTTAAGTCGAGGATAGTATAATTATCTTGCTTTATGGAAAATGGCGAAGGACTTTCTATCACTTCCCAAGAAGCACCAACGCGTGTAGTAGAAGCTGGAGAAAAACGCCAATACTATCTATTCCGCGAAAAAGATCCAGATTATCCTTTGGAGTTAATAATTACGGAAGTTCCACCTGGACATACACAGCCGTTTCACGCACACGAGACGATTGATGAAATTACAGTAGTATTGCATGGAGAAGTGGTTGGTATAACTAAAGACACAAAAGATAGTCCTCAACAGGAACATCCAATTCAAGCTTTGTCACTTTATGATCCTAAGGTCCATGACTTTCATAGAATAACTGCTGCCAAAGATGGTACTGTTCTTTTAGTTTTAGAAGACAGAAATACGGGAGAGATTTTTGGTGGGGAACTACCTTATGATGAAGGATTTAATGCGGGAAAAGCTTTCCATACAGTTGAGAACAGAACCGATCAATGGATAATAATGGCGACCGTAAAGAAAACAACTCCAGAAACCTTTGCCAAAAATCCTAAAATATTTCAGGAAGATAAGATTAATTTAGAATAAATAAAATTCGAAAACCGTATCAACCCGACTACTTTAAATTCCCCCTAAGCTCGATGGTATAATCACACTTACCTATGAAGGCGGCACAGATTAGTAAATATGGTGGTGTAGAAGTTATTGAAATTAACGAAAACGCACCAGATCCATCACTTAAGCCCGGTCAAATTTTAGCTGAGGTGTATGCTGCGAGCCTTAACCCCTTTGATTCGTTTGTCAGAGGTGGGTATCTTAAAGAAAAAGTTCCCCTAGAACTTCCAGTGACATTGGGCGGAGATTTTGCTGGCATAGTTACTAAAGTTGGACAAGATGTTGCTAACTTTAAGGTTGGAGACGAAGTTTATGGAGCGGCACTTGTCGTCGCCGGAGGGTCTGGCAGTCTTGCCGAATTTGTAGCAGGGAATACAGCAAATCTTGCACAAAAACCAAAAAATATAGATTTTGTTGAGGCGGCCTCCCTTCCGCTTGTTGGTGCAAGTGCAATTCAAGCGCTCGAAGAACATATTAATCTCAAACAAGGGCAAAAAATTCTTATTCATGGAGGATCCGGAGGAATCGGTTCAATTGCAATCCAGCTTGCAAAAGCAATTGGTGCATATGTTGCCGCAACTGTCAGCACCAAAGACGTGGGGTTTGCAAAAAGTCTGGGTGCAGATGAGGTAATAGATTTTAAAGTTGAGGATTTTGAAAAAATCGTAAAAGATTTTGACGCTGTTTTTGTAACAGGCGGTGCGGATGTCGTTGATAAGTCCTTTAAAGTTTTAAAGCGCGGCGGTACGATTGTTTCCATGCTTGGCGCGCCAAGTGCAGACCTTGCAAAAAAGTATGGCATCAATGCAATCGGTCAAGTAACCGGAACAAGCTCTGAGCGATTGGGAACGCTGGCAAAATATGTAGAAGAAGGAAAAATTAAGCCGCAAATAGACAAAGTATTTCCGCTTGAAGAAGCAAAAGAAGCGTTTAAGCACTTAGAAGAAGGCCACCCGCGGGGTAAAGTAGTTTTAAAGATTAAGTAGTATTTTTTTCTAACCTCTCCCTTTCCACTCAGTTTCCTTGATTTTTTCCAGTTTATTCACATATCTTGCCGCCACAAAAAACCAGTCGGAAAGGCGATTGATGTAAATAATGTTTTTTGCGTTTATCGCATCCTGTTGGGCCAAACGCACGATTGATCTTTCCGTACGTCTGGCAATTGATCTAACTAAATGAAGTTTCGCCCCAATTTTACTTCCGCCAGGTAAAATAAACTTTTTAAGTTGAGGGAGACCCTTTTGCCAAGCATCAATTTCTTTTTCCAGTCTAAGTATGTAAGGTCGGTTTACTCTGGGAATTTTAATTTTCACTCCAAGCGGTGTTGCAAGGTCAGAACCCAAAACAAAAAGCTCGTTTTGAATTCTTGTTAACTTTTTGGCTATGTCTTTCGAGGGATTTTCCGCAAGTATTGTGCCTATTAGCGAGTTCAGCTCATCAACATTACCATATGCTTCAATCCGCAAATCGCTTTTCTTCACTTTCCGCCCGCCAAAAAGAGAAGAACGACCTTTGTCTCCACTCTTAGTGTAAATCTTAACCATAATTTTAGCTTGTCGAAAATTATATCAGAGGAGTGCCCTTAGCATGACTGAAAGGTGCTAAGGCAACCTGCTGATATAGCCGTTGGATTTTAACAAAAATTGTGTCTAGAATGTAAAGTGTGACTCTTGCCTTAATCTACGCCATCGTTCTGGCTATTGTTCATTTTTTCAGTGAAAAGATTAATATCGAAAATAAAATTTGGCACGCGCGAGCCGTTTCTTTTGTTGCCGGTGTGGTAGTAACATACGCCTTTTTATCGCTTCTGCCGGAAACCTATGAAGCATACGAAAAATTAAATAGATTAATTTTTATTTTTATTGTTGCCGGTTTCACTACAGTTCACGTTACCGAAAAGTATTTGTATAAGCACTTAGAAAAAGGAAAAAATCTGGCGCACAGCCTTAAGGAAGTGCACTCAGGTGCCTTCTTTATTTATTATCTTTTAATTGGAGCCATTCTGGTTGATTTATCCCTCAGGGGCAATATTCAGATGACCTTATTTTACCTGCCCATTCTTTTCTACGGAGCAGTGGGCGTAGTGTCACTGGATAAAATCCACCACAAGATTATTCAAAGTAGCCCTATCAGATTTGCCCTGTCCGTTTCCACTATAATCGGAGTTTTAATAGCCGACTTACTTTTAAGAACCGGTTTGCTCTTTGATGCCTTATTCGCTGCCGTTATTGGTGCTTTCATCTATGTGGCTCTAATTGATTTTGTGCCCAGAGAAAGACGAGGCGATCCAATCTTTTTTGTAATGGGTGTGGTTTTTTATACTCTGTTGATTACCCTATTAGTTGAGTGAAAATCATTTATTACCTGATAATTATACTATTTACTCCTATTTTGCTACTCGTAAACTTTCGTTTACTAGTTTTTAACCTTAATTTCTACAAAGTGGAGTTTGCAAAATTAGGAGTATATGAGAATTTCGCGTCTTCCGAAACTGTTAATTTTGAAGCCGGAGAGTTAATTAATTTTTATTGCTGTGACGGTGAACTTAGTTCAACTTTTTACTCACAGCGAGAGAGATTGCATTTAATGGATGTTAAAAATCTCATTAAACTTGTCAATCTTTATTTATATGTATTAATTTGGGCAGCACTGACCTGTCTGGTTTACGTTATCCATAAAAAAGCATATAAGTTTTCAGCGCGTAATTTAAATACGGCAGCTTTAATCACAATTATTTCGATTATCACCCTCTGGCTTTTTTCAAAATTAAATTTCGACCCCTTATTTATTAGTTTTCATAAGCTGTCCTTCAGCAACAATTATTGGCTCCTGCCACAAGACGCCAATTTAATCAAACTATTTCCTCCTCAGTTCTTTGTGGATTTTGCAAACCAAATAGCCCTGCAAACAATGATTATGGCCACCATAATTTTAATAATTACCCACCTGATAAGCAAGCACCATGCTGCCAAGAAGCGTTGAAGCAGGCCCCATCTCTAT
The DNA here is from genome assembly GCA_001776505.1 of Candidatus Curtissbacteria bacterium RIFCSPLOWO2_02_FULL_40_11. GTDB lineage: Bacteria > Patescibacteriota > Microgenomatia > Curtissbacterales > GWA2-41-24 > WO2-FULL-40-11. The sequence continues at coordinate 9,861 of MFBV01000006.1, forward strand.
TCACCTGTACGGTTTATTAATTGCAGCCGCTATTTATATCGGCTGGTATCTTGCTAAAAAAAGGGCTCATTTTTACCAGATCCCGATTAAAATTTTCGACGATCCGATTTTGCTAATCCCACTTGCGTTTTCAATTATTGGGGCAAGACTATATCACGTTATTGATTTTTGGAAAGTTTATAGAGCCGATCCGGTATCAATTTTTTACATCGCCAACGGAGGTCTAGGCATCTGGGGTGGCCTTTTAGGACTATTTATTGGGTTTTATATTGTTGCCAAAATTAAAAAAATTGATTTATTTGCAGCGCTTGATCTGGTTGCGCCTTCAATAATCCTCGGACAAGCTATCGGTCGAGTCGGCAACTATATTAACCAAGAAGGGTTTGGTCCTCCGACTAATTTGCCTTGGGGAGTTTTTATTGAAAGGCAGAATAGACCCACTGAATTTGTGTCATCGACTCATTTTCACCCGACTTTTTTTTACGAAGCGGTCTTAAATTTTATTTTCTTCGCAGTTCTTTTTAAAATTGCACCAAATTTAAAAAAGAAGGGACAGGTCTTTGCTATTTATTTAATTTTTTACTCCGCTTCCCGCTTAATCTCTGAATTTTTTAGAATCGATACTTGGACTATTGGGGAAATTAAAATAGCGCACGTGATATCGGTCACAGTTTTTATAATCGGATTTTGTCTTTTTATGAATCTCAAAACTGCACGGAAAAAATATAACGGGGTTGACAGAAATTAGCACTCATGGTATTGTATCTGCTAATTACCTTCGCCAGTTTTGCAACTGGCCCAAGTAATCTATAAGTAAGTCATATATAATATAAATCAGGGTAGTAATAATTTATCCTGAACAAAGTTAAGGATGGCAACACTAGTCGATTCGCAGAAACCAAGAATTAAAAACGAACTCCCAATTGTTCCGCTAAGAGATACGGTGGTCTTTCCATCTTCTATGGTTCCAATTACAGTAGGAAGACAAAAGGTAAAGCTAGGTTTGGATGGCGCTTGGTCTGCCGACAGGCTAGTAGTTTTTGTATCTCAAAAAAACCCAAGAGTCGAAAACCCTGCCCCAAACGATATTTATTCAGTGGGTACAGTAGGTTTGTTAAGGCGCCTTTGGAAGGTTGATAATGAATACAATCTTGCAGTTGAAGGATTGAGCCGGGTTTACTTGAAAGAATTTACTCAGATAGATCCTTATTTAGCAGTTAAAGTCGAAGAAATTCCCGAACTATCTCAAAAGAACGATGAAATTGAAGCCCTATTTAGAAGTACTCTAGCAAAAATTAAAAAATATGGAGAATTAGGTGGCATTCTAACTCTAGAGTCTTCAATTCATATCTTTTCTACCGACGATCCAAATCAGCTCGTCAACATAATTGCTGCTTCAATCGATCTTAAAACCAGTGACAAACAACAGATTCTCGAGATGGTTGACACAAAAGCCAGACTCCAGAGACTTTCTGATCTTTTAACCCGCGAAATTAGAATTCTTGAAATCTCTTCAAAGATTGATACGGAAACTCAGGAAAGGGTAGGTAAAGTAACTAAGGAAGCTATCCTGCGCGAAAAGATGAAGTCTATCGAAAAAGAACTTGGTGAAGATGATGACAGTCGAGAAATATCAGAATTTAAAAAGAAAATAAAATCCGCATGTATGCCTGAAGATGTTAAAACAAAAGCCGATCGTGAGCTTTCAAGGCTGGCAAAAATGTCTTCTTATAATCCCGAATCTTCATATATTAGAACTTATCTTGAATGGCTGGTGGATTTGCCCTGGCAAATAACAGATAAGAAAAAAGCCGATGTTGAAGAGGCAGCAAAAATCTTAGACGAAGATCATTACGGATTACCCAAAGTCAAAGAAAGAATTTTGGAATATCTTGCAGTCCATAAGCTAGTTGGTAAAATTCGTGGACCAATTCTCTGTTTCAATGGGCCACCGGGAGTTGGAAAAACTTCAATCGGCAGATCAATAGCTCGTGCTCTAGGCCGGAAATTTGTTAGAGTTTCGTTAGGAGGTATCCACGATGAAGCGGAAATCCGCGGCCACAGGAGAACTTATGTTGGAGCGCTACCCGGAAGAATCATTCAAGGTATCAAAAGTGCCGGTACCAAAAACCCGGTCTTT
>MFBV01000006.1:12014-21498 GCA_001776505.1 Candidatus Curtissbacteria bacterium RIFCSPLOWO2_02_FULL_40_11
CGTCTTCCGCGCTTCTTGAAGCACTAGATCCAGAACAGAATAATTCATTTTCCGATCACTATTTAGAGGTTGCTTATGATCTTTCAGATGTCATGTTTATTACTACAGCCAATATCTTGGATACTATTCCACCGGCACTTCGTGACAGATTAGAAGTTATTAATTTCCCGGGTTACACAGAAGAAGAAAAGTTTCAGATCGCCAAAAGCTTTTTAATTCCAAAACAACTTGAATCCCATGGACTTAATACGAAACAAGCTGAAATTTCGGACGCTGCCTTGAAAGAAATTATATCAAGGTATACTCGGGAGGCGGGTGTTAGAGAACTGGAAAGAGAGATAGCAGCGGTATTTAGGAAAGTTGCCAAAAAGATCGCAACCAAGAAAAAACAACAGATAATAAGAGTAAGTCCAAAACAACTCCACAGCTATTTAGGAGCGCACAAGTTTAGTAAGACCATAGCCGAAACCAAAGACGAAATTGGAATGGCCACGGGCCTTTACGTCACAGCCGCTGGAGGAGGAATTCTTTTTATAGAAGTTAATGTTGTATCAGGTAAAGGTCAATTAATCTTAACCGGTCAGTTAGGCGACGTTATGAAAGAATCAGCACAAGCAGCACTTTCCTATGTTCGCTCTCGAGCCAAAGTTTTAGGACTCTCAGAAAATCTTGGTAGCAAATTTGATTTACATATCCACGTTCCAGAAGGCGGTGTGCCAAAAGATGGTCCTTCAGCAGGAATTGCTATGACGACAGCACTTGTTTCTGCTCTTACCAGAATCCCGGCCAGAAAAGAAGTAGGAATGACAGGGGAGGTTACTCTGCGTGGTCGGGTTCTTGAAATTGGGGGCGTTAAGGAAAAGGTACTTGCTGCAAGAAGAGCTGGTTTAACAACAATAATATTGCCAAAGGCAAATAGTAAAGATTTAGAAGACATTCCCAAAAATGTTAGAAAAGATTTGCAGTTTATTCTTGCCGAGCACATGGATGAAGTTCTCAAAGTTGCGCTTACGAAAGCCTTGCCAAAAGAAAAGTCTTCAGAAGCTAAAAAATCAAAATTAGTTAAAGACAGACCCAACATTCCTGCTTCTCCCGTCGCTTAAAATTAATTAGTTGCAAATTTAGGTAAAAGTCTGCTTTAATTCTGAGCACATCAAGCGTAAATTAAATCAGCAGCGTTTTGCGTTCTGATATAATTATCCGTTTTACTCATAATTATGAATTTTGTAAATATTGATCCAAGTTTTGGATTGCCTTTCGCTTTACTCGCCTCGGTCGCGGCTATTTTGTATGGTGTAATAACTTCATTTAGGATAGTGTCATTAGATGCCGGTACAGCTAAAATGCGCTCAATTGCCGACGCGATTGCCGAAGGTGCGTCTGCATACTTGCAAAGACAATATTCCGTTATCGCTGTGGTAGCAATCATTATTTTTGCTACTATTGCTGTTTTTCTTTCACTACAAACAGCCATTGGTTTTTTAATAGGTTCAACTGCATCAGCTGCCTCAGGTTTTATTGGCATGCATATTTCAGTGCGAGCTAATGTCAGGACAACCCAGGCAGCAACCAAAAGTTTAGCAAGGTCGCTTTCGGTAGCCTTTGCCGGGGGTTCTGTTACAGGTTTATTGGTTGTCGGTTTAGCTCTGCTTGCAGTTGCTGGCTATTTCGGCGCAACCGGGGACTTGCAAGGTTTAATCGGACTCGGTTTTGGGGCATCTTTGATATCAATTTTTGCAAGGCTTGGCGGTGGAATATTTACAAAAGGTGCTGACATTGGTGCTGATTTAGTCGGTAAAACCGAAGCAGGGTTTCCTGAGGATGATCCAAGAAATCCCGCAGTTATTGCCGACAATGTAGGTGATAATGTCGGCGATTGTGCTGGGATGGCAGCTGATCTTTTCGAAACATACGCAGTAACTGCTATCGCCGCAATGCTACTAGGAAACCTTATCTTCCCGGACTTTATGGGTGCAATTCTTTATCCTATTGTTCTCGGGGCAACTGCAATTATAGCAACAATTATTGCAACGTTTTTTGTAAAGCTTCCAAGAAATAAAAGTATTATGGGAGCTCTTTATACAGGGCTCTTTGTGGCAGCCGCTCTTTCCGCGCTCGGGTTTTATCCAGTCACAACTATTATGATGAACGCCAATGGAATTCTGGATCCCATCAAATTATACTTGGCATCACTAGTGGGTATTATCGTAACAATATTCATAGTTTTTATCACCGAATACTATACTGCTACTAAGTTCAAACCAGTCAGACAAATTGCCGAAGCATCACAAACTGGTCATGCCACAAATATAATTGCCGGTCTTGCTGTTTCTATGCGGTCAACATTTTGGCCGATAATAGTAATTAGCACAGGCATATTAGCAGCGTTTTCTCTAGCTGGTCTTTACGGAATAGCAGTTGCAGCCACGTCGTTGCTTTCCTTAACTGGCATAGTAGTTGCAATCGATGCTTATGGTCCCATTACAGATAATGCCGGTGGCATTGCCGAAATGGCAAATCTTTCACAAGAAGTCAGAAATAGGACCGATTCTTTAGATGCTGTAGGTAACACAACAAAGGCAGTTACCAAAGGTTATGCAATTACATCAGCAGCTCTTGCAGCCCTGGTCTTATTCGCAGCTTATTCTCAAGAATTAGCGGCACTAGGGGCCTCTGTTGAATTCACACTTTCGGATCCGAAGGTATTAATTGGTTTATTTATAGGAGCGTCTCTTCCGTATTTGTTCGCGTCCTTTGCTATGGAAGCAGTTCAGATCGCAGGGGGGGAAGTAGTCAAGGAAGTCAGGCGCCAATTTAAGCAAATCCCCGGTATTTTAACAGGTAAAAGTAAACCCCAATACGACAAGGCGGTCGATATAGTTACAACAAAAGCCATTAAACTAATGGTAGCGCCAGCTCTAATCCCTGTAGTTGCGCCAATTATAGTTGGACTTTTGCTTGGTACCAAAGCCTTAGGTGGTCTATTAATTGGTTCAATTGTTTCTGGGATCTTCGTAGCAATTTCAATGACAACCGGGGGAGCGGCTTGGGATAATGCTAAAAAATATATTGAATCTGGTGAATATGGAGGTAAAGGTTCAGAAGCTCATAAAGCATCGATCACCGGAGACACGGTTGGGGATCCATATAAGGATACAGCGGGGCCTGCTATTAATCCCATGATTAAGATAATTAATATTGTTGCGCTCTTATTAATACCATTTTTAGTTTAATTGCCGTATCCTTGCGGTAACTTCACCACTACATAGATCTTTGTTATATAGTGTTTCGTTATCTAAAGGATACGGCGGGGCCAGCCATTAACCCAATGATTAAAGTCATCAATATTATCGCTTTACTCTTGATTCCCTTTCTAGTCTAATCACAAAATAATCCTTTTAGGTTTAAACGAGGGTGATGCTTCATTTAGTGAAGGGGAAATATTAGGACTAGGTGAAACGTTAGAATTCTCTTCACTCGATTCATTTGTAATTAATAAAATTGTAAACCTATCTTTAATCCCGGGGTTTACAGCATTTATTGTCAATACCGCACTTTTAAATGATTCTACAGCACCTATTACGTCTTGTTTTAATTCATCATTTTCTCGTAAAAAATAAATTAGAAAAATTTCGTGATTTTTTAAACTTTCTGAAATAAATGCTATCTGTTTTCCGATATCTTGGTTTTGCGATCGGGCTTTTTCTAATTGTTCAATCATTTTACCAATTCGGCTGTTATATCTATTTAAATTTTCGAGAGCCGCATCGAGTTCACCAGCCTCAATTAGCATGTATGTTTCCTTCAATCTTTTTCCGGAGAGTATGAAATCAAATTCCGATCTTTCGGCACTAGATGGTTTAAAAAACCTTGTAATAGATTCCTTGAGAGTTATCAGAAAATACAAAGGATGGCTTGGTAAAAATCGAATAGGTACAGTTTTTGCCAGCGCTTCATTTATTTGTCCGCCGGTAACTTCTTTTATTTCAACCGGCGACTGAGCAAAACCTTGAACAGGAATTAGACTCGAAACCAATAAAATAAGTGAAAAACAGGCTGAAATTAGACGCATGTTAATTATAGAAGTAGGCTACACTTCCATGAGCAGTATAAATTACCCGTGCCAGCCTATGCAAATTAACCCCCCCACCCCCACCCTATTTTTCACCATCCAAAATCTAATAAGACCTCGAATAAATCCGCAGCAAATTATTGATGATTCTGATCTATACGGCCAAATGAAACTATCGCTTAGAAGGATTTGTATTATAATATGTACGTATGAAAGTTTCAGACAAAGGGCAAATAGTCGATCTTTTGACACCACAAGCCCTAAGCCCTCATATTACCCCCCCCATATAAAAAAAGATATTGAATATGTCCAAATCTCCTGATGAGTATTTAAAGCATATCCTGGATGAGGTAAATTATTTACTTGAATCTTCCGAAAACATTCCTGAATAACAGTTTATGCACGATGGGACCTTTTGACTATATTTCGCAGCTACTCCCGAGTGGATCATTAGAAACGCCAGTGTAAAAGCTTTTATCTGAACATAGAAGTATATAGACAAACCACATATCATTGCCCTTCGATGCTTCGACAAGACTTCGACGATGAGCTCAGTCGAATCGCTCAGCACTCAGGACACTTCGACTCACTTCAATGGTAACAAAATCTCATAAAAAACTCACTTCGCCCAAAGTGTTTACACTGAGCGAACGAAATCGAGTCAGACTCGACGAAGTGAGTCGAAGTGTAGCTCCAAGGGGATTCGAACCCCTGTTACCAGGTTGAGAACCTGGCGTCCTGGGCCTCTAGACGATGGAGCCAAGTCACACTTGGCGATCCAATCGAGTTTGACTCGATGGAGCCGAGAAAGTAAACAAAGCCAATTATATATAAATTTGTGCTTGACTATCAACAAATAAATGTGGAAGAAAAAATAAGAACATGTTAAAATGGTCGCTCTAAACTACTTGTAAATTAAAATATGAGAATAGTTATTCCTCAACATATGGACACTGCAAGAGAGCACGTGCAGCTTACAGGCTGGACGCCTGTCTTTGAACACGGCGAACCTGCCGATGACGACCCGCGAAGGGAAGAACTCAATAGGGGTATTATTGAAGAAACTGGCGATCAAATCATTCAGACAAGATCCAGGGATATTCCCCGCCTTGTTGCTTGGCAGTATTGTCATGTGGGTTTGGTGGGAAGTGATTGTGCGGATGGACGATTTGAACAGAAGATTGAGGTGTTAAGCAGATTTCCTTATGGCCGAGAATGGCATGCGCCACAACCAAGAGTTGAATTGGTTGTACGGGAAGATTCAAGGATAAAATCAATAGAAGATATAGGGCCCGGCGCCATAGTTTTAGCAGAAACTCAACACGCAAATTTAACTAAGCATTTTCTTGAAGAAAAAGGCTTTAAAGTAGTTCGTCTTAAGAACGATACCGGCCCAGAGGTTCACAATCGTCTCAGGGAGGATAATGCCGTAGCAATCCAGCTAGTTGCAGGTTCCATCCCTGTGCTCTTAGATACTGAGCTTCATCTAGGTATTATGGTCAATGAAAGGGGCAAAACAGTGGAACAATACAGGTTGAGAGTTCTAGAAAATCTCTATGATGTAGAAACTCTCTTAATAGCTAACAGAGATGTTATGAGGGATGATGAAATTAATAGAGAAAAAATTTTGCAATTAAAAGAGGGTTTAGAAAATGCATATGTTAGGGTCCAAAGAGAATTTGAAAGCTTCGGTGGTAGGGAGAGAATATAAGAGAAGAGCTGCTTAATTGATTTTTCATTTATTTTGCAATAAAATAAGCACTCCCAGCAGAACATATGAATCACAATGTCAAAAAATTCATACTAACCGAAGAAGGACTTGATCAACTTAAAGCCGAATGCGAAGAGCTTATCAAATCCAAAAGACCCCAAATTGTCCGAAGAATTAAGAGAGCCCGCGAATTTGGCGATTTGAGTGAAAACTCAGAATATGATGCAGCCAAAGAAGAGCAATCACTAATCGAAGCAAGAATCTCTCAGCTCGAAGATGTCATTCTTCATGCTCAAATAGCCCAGCAAGTTAAAAAAACCGATTTTGTAGTAATTGGATCCACTGTAATAGTTGAATCAGACGGACAAGTAGAAGAATTTTCAATTGTTGGGTCGATGGAAGCAGATCCTGCGATGAAAAAAATATCAAATGAATCCCCTGTTGGTTTTGCCTTGCTTGGCGCTAAAGTTGGAGAACTAGTTGATGTAATAACACCGATAATCCGCGCAAAATATAAAATTCTCAGCATAAAATAGGTTTTAGATGACATCTGTAAGGACTTTTAAAGTTCCTAACAAGTACCTCAGCTTATTGACCGCTAGCGAAAAAAAAATGCTGCCTCATCTTATCGAGGCAGTTAAAGGCGTCGATAAGATCTATCAGCTTCAAGAAAATAACATAAACAACGGGGCAAATTTTTACCCCAGAGATGCAATTAAGACAGAAATAGAAAAGGCAGCTAAAAAAAATCCAAAAATTTTATCGCCGTTTACCATAGTTAAAAGAAATTCCAAATCTCAATTAGTGGTTAATGAATACCACAAAGAATACCAGAAATTACTTAAACCAATCTCAATAAATCTTAAACGAGCAGCAAAAATTTGCAAAAATAAAAGTTTTAAAAAGTATTTAGAAACACTTGCAAATGCACTAATTGATGGCAGTTACAAAAAAGCCGATATAGCTTGGCTGAAAGTTAAAAATACTCATTTAGATATAGTAATCGGACCCTATGAAAGATACTTGGATAAGCTTTTTTTTAAGAAGATGGCTTATCAAGGTTGTGTTGGTATAACAGATATAGAAAGAACCCAAAGAGGAAGAGAAATAAGGGACATATTGTACACTACTTTTGGTGATAAACCTCACAGAGTTATTTCTCCAAGTATAGTAGATATACAAGTTAAGGTAACATTCATAATTTCTGGATTTTTAGGGAGAGCTGTTTTCACACAACAACATTTGCCAAGCGATTCTGAGACAATCGAAACGCACGGTTCAAAAATTATCGGGTATTTATCTAGTATAGATTACAAATTTGAAAAATTAATTTATCCTATTTTTAACAATGTGTTTGAAAAGAATTTTAGAACACGATACAAAAAAGACTCAATAAAGAATGGTAATTACTATGTAATTCTATTAACCGGTATAGTTCAGCAATTACATAGATATAAGGGTTCCAGAGAAAGACTAAAAGAATTATTCCCAATATTCGACGAAGCTAATACTGTCGTTTCTGGTATTCAGCATGCTAAGCATTTAGTTCTAAAAGGAGTTATCGGACAAAAAGAATTAGAATCAATGATGGTTGCACAGTTATGCTGGATGTTCTCAGAAGTAATAAACACTAGAAAATTAAGTACCCGAGAAGTTTATCTAAAAGGCGATTCGCTGGTTTACAATTTTTTATTGGAAGTTGGGGCACTAAGAGTTCATGAAGGAATATCATGGCCAAATTTCGCCAAGATGTTTTTTGAAATGGAAAATTTAGCATCAATCTTTACCCGTATATTAGAGGAGGGCACCTATAAAGAAGCCAGTGATTTTTTGGATAAATATTTCTCTCTCGAACCATTAAAAACATTCAATTCAAAACTAGCTGTCATTAAACCGATTTAAATAGCTTTTTTGATAAAAAAAATGTAAAATAAGCCTCTTTAAAAAAGATAAAAATAAATGGAGAGATTACCAATACCGGGAAATCACAATGAGCCATTTGAGCTCTTTGAAGAAGAGTCTGGCAGCTCTCATCCTGAAAGAGCCCGGCAGGAACGTTATATCAGAGAGTACCCACTACCTAAAGAAGTTAGACAATCTCTAAGTAAAGAACAACTTCAGCTTCTTGGTCATCTTATTAGGGCTGCCCGAAGAATTGACGATCTTTTTGGTATTCAGGAGTCTGAAGACTTCAGTTTTTGGCCAGAAAGAATTGGTGAATCAGAAATTGAGGCAGCTGCCCAGAGTAATTCCGATATAAAATCTCCTTATACAGTTGTCAGAAGAAACAACGAAGGCGATTTGGTAGCAATTCCTGTTCATGTTGTTTTTCAAGACTTGATAAGAGAAACAAGAATCGCCGATTCATTAGAAGAAGCAGCTCATATAGCAAGAAAGGGCAAGTTTAAAGACTTGCAGCTGAGTTTATATCTAAAGGCCAGAAGCCAAGCTTTTAATAATGGAAACTGGGAATATAGTGAATCCCTGTGGTTGCCTATTGGCAGCGACTCTAAAATTATGGCAGTTATAGGGCCTTACGATAATTATTTAGATCCCTTAAAAAGAAAGTATGCTTGGGAGTCATGGGTTGGAGTTTTAGATGTAGAAACCACAGAAACTGTCCGTGACTATAAAGAGAGGTTTCTTAATTGGCTTGGGGAAGAAACTGATGAGGTGGTTCCGAAGGTAGCTGTTAGGGTTGATCATACGGTAATAATGTCGGGTCAGGCGGCCAAGTATAAATGGACTGGTAACAGTCTTCCATGTCAGGCGGAGTTAAGACGGGAATATGGCTCTGTTTTTACTATCTTCAAACCAGTTTTTGAAGATAGGTTAAAACACGAAACACTTCCCACCTTCAGGCTTATCATTGACCCATCGCATCGTTTCGGAGTGACCAACGAAATGATAAGGGAAGTAGAACTTAAGATGAGCACGGGACATGAAATCGGTCATTCCAAAGTTGCTCAGGGTATAGAACAGCGATTAGGCGGTAGCAGTGCCTGGGTCAAGGAGCTTTTCTGTAATCTTCTTTCTCTCAAAGGTATTTTGGCGCTAGCCGAATCAAAAAGAGAAGCGGGCATCGCTTTGGCTCTGGCCTTTGTAAATGCTTTTCTGGATTTCAAATCGAACCAAATTGATGGCAGTCGTTATGATTACTTTGTGGCCGATTGTATCATGTTAAATTATTGTTTAGAGAAGAGAGTTGTCGATATTAATGAAGGCCGGTTAAGTTATAATTCCACAGAGGGTGCACAAATCACGAGTGAGTTATTTGATGAGATTGACCAGATGCAGGAAAATGGGGCTAGAGTCAATTCTCACTGGCTGTTTAGAAACTACTACCAGCCAGAAGTATTTAGTAGATTTGCACCCGGATCTTAACGACACTTAGAATTCTACCAAGGCCATCACTTGTGTCCAGTTTCCTTATTTTCGTATACTTTAGCTTGTGGAACCTTTGGAAAAGCTGCGCAGAGTTAGAATCGAAAAGCTTGAGAAAATCAAAAAACTTGGCATTGATCCGTATCCTGCGAAATCAAACAAAAAACAATCAATTACTACTTGCCTAAAATCCCAGGGTCAAAAAGTCCAAACTGCCGGCAGAATTGTAGCTTTAAGAAGTCATGGTGGGTCAACTTTTGCAGACCTTGTTGATGAATCGGGCAAAATCCAGTTATTTTTTTCAGACCGTCAACTGT
>MFBV01000006.1:21506-54499 GCA_001776505.1 Candidatus Curtissbacteria bacterium RIFCSPLOWO2_02_FULL_40_11
CGAGGCGAGCCCGCTCCGACTCGGAATCGAGGCGAGCGAAGCGAGGCGAGCAACTGTTAACCGACAACTGCTAGCCCTTCTTGATATCGGCGATTTTATAAGTGTGCTGGGCAAGGTCGACAAAACTCAGGCAGGACAAATCACTATATTTGTCGAAAGTTTTAGTCTGCTTACAAAATCATTGCGACCTATTCCTAAAGCATTTTACGGACTTAAAGATATTGAAACAAGGCTTCGAAAAAGATATTTAGATTTTCTTACAAATCAAGACACGTTTGAGATTTTTCTTAAGAAAAACAAATTTTGGCAGGCAGTTCGCGAATATCTAATAAAAAAAGATTTTTTGGAAGTGGAGACGCCTGCTCTTGAGCCTATTCCTGGCGGCGCTGATGCAACACCCTTTGTTACTCATTACAATGCACTCAACACTGATTTTTATTTAAGAATTTCTTTAGAGCTTTATCAAAAAAGGTTACTTGTAGGGGGTTTTGAGAAGATATTTGAAATTGGCAAAATTTTCAGAAACGAAGGTATAGACGCTGAACACTTGCAGGATTATCTACAAATGGAATTTTACTGGGCTTATGCAGACTACGAAATGTTAATGGATTTTGTAGAAGATTATTACCGCTATATCGTAAAAGAAACCTTGGGGACAGAAAAATCAAAAATAGGAGATAAAGATGTTGATTGGGGAAAGAGATGGGAAAGAATAGATTATTTTGATTCATTTAAACAGCAAACCGGTATTGATCTTAATAAAAACCCCAAAGTTTCGGATTTAAGCAAACTGGCAGAAAAAGTTAGCGCAAAACCATCTAAAAATCTTGGGCAGGGAAGATTAATTGATTTAATTTATAAAAAAACTATCAGACCTAAGATTATCCAGCCTTCATTTTTAATAAACCATCCGGTTTCGGTTTCCCCTCTGGCTAAAAGAAGCCACAAAAACCCTAAACAAGTCGAAAGAATCCAAGTATTAGCAGCTGGTACAGAAATTGGAAACGGCTGGTCGGAACTTAATAACCCAATTGATCAGGAGGAAAGATTTAAACAGCAGCAGGAACTGCGAAAAAAGGGTGACGATGAAGCCCAGATGTACGATAAGGATTTCGTCGAAGCTTTGGAATATGGAATGCCACCGGCAGCAGGTTTTGGTTTGTCTCAAAGATTTTTTGCTGTTTTGGTCGATAAACCAATCAGAGAAACAGTCTTTTTCCCTCACGTAAAGCCAAAGTTAAAAGGTAAATAAAATGACTCGAGAAGATGCCTTAAAAATTCTCGACGAACTTAAAAACTCTCCCAACATGAAAAAACATGGTTTAGGTCTTGGCTTCACGATGGCTGAGCTTTTTGACTATTTCGAGAAAAAAAACAAAAAACCCGAACTGACTAAAAATGACTGGGAAATTGTCGGCTTGCTTCATGATGCAGATTACGAAATAACAAATAAATCACTGGAACTTCACACAGAAGAAACAACAAAAAAATTAAAAGAAATTGGCGCTGAGCAAATAATTATTGATGCCATCCGCGGACACTGTGACAAAGAACCACGAAAAACGCTTATGGCAAAGAGCGTCTATGCAGCAGACGAGCTGACAGGTTTAATTGTTGCCTGCGCGCTGGTTCAGCCGGAGAAAAAATTAGCAACAGTTACAAAAGAATCAGTTTTGAAAAAATTAAAAGACAAATCATTTGCTGCTAACGTAAATCGAGATCAAATTAAAACCTGCGAGACAGAACTGAACATTTCTCTGGAGAAATTTGTTGAGATGGTTTTAAAATCAATGCAGGAAAAATCAGACGAACTTGGACTTTAAAACTTTAATGATTTAAATCAATAAAGTTGGAATAGCAAAAATGAAAAGTAAAACCCTTAAAAAAATTCTCAAAGTTTTTTTGACTTTGCAATGGGCAAAAGAACTCCCAAGACAAGGCTTTATCGCGCTTGGTTTCAAAAGAAATGAAGCAGACAGCGTCGCTGCCCATTCCTGGTCTACGGCTATGCTAGTCTATCTTCTTGCGACCGAACTTAAAAAACAAGGGGAACGTATAGATGTAGATAAAGCCGTAAAAATGGCCCTTTTTCATGATATGGCAGAAACTATTGTTGGCGATGTCGGAACTTTTGTTAAAGGGATGGCAAGAGGTGCATTCAGCGAAATCGAAAAAGAAGGCCTTGAATATTTAGTTAAAGACCTTCCTTCAAACAAAGAAATTGTGGATTTAGTTGAGGAATATATGAAAAGAAAAACTCTGGAAGCACGAATTTGTAAAGTAGCGGACAATTTAGACGCACTGGCCCAAGCTAAAGGTGTTCCCGCTGCGAAATCCGGATTAAAATATTTTAAGGAGGTATATCATATAACTAAAGTACCTTGGCACAAAACTGCAGTTGAAATGATAATTAAAGACGAAATAGAACCGGAGAGGTCTTGGCAGAAGAAAGGTAAAATAGTTAATCGTTTATAGTTAATAGGGGAAATTCCCTGATTAACGATTCACGATGAACAATTAACATCATGTTAGATATAAAGTTCATTCGCGAAAACGCCCAAAAAGTCGAAGAGAGCGCTCAAAATAAGGGTTATAAAGTAGAGATTAAAAAACTTCTAGAAGTTGATAAAAAAAGACGCGATCTAATAGGAGAGGTAGATAAACTTAGATCAAAACGAAAGGAAATAGCCCAAAAACGGGATGAAAAGCAAGGCCAAAAACTAAAAAAAGAATTAAAAAGAAAAGAAGACGAATTAGAAGATCTTAATGAAGATTTTTATAAATTGATTCGCGAAGTTCCCAATCTAGCTAAAGAAGATGTCCCTATTGGCAAAGATGAATCCCAAAATAAAACCATCCGAGAAGTGGGCAGGAAAACCCAGTTTAATTTTAAGCCTAAAGATCACCTGGAACTTGGCGAAGGTTTAGACTTAATAGACATTGAGCGCTCGTCAAAAATTTCCGGCTCACGACAGTCATTTATAAAAAATGAACTTGTTACACTTGAATTTGCCCTTATTAAGTTTGCATTCGAAATATTAAATAAGGAAGGATTTGTATCAATAATTCCACCCGTAATCATAAATAAAAAAGCAGTAGAAGGGTTAGGCTATGTGGAATATGAAAGGGGAGAAGGATACAAGCTCGACGATCAATATTTGGTTGGTACGAGTGAACACTCAGTGGTCCCAATGCACATGGACGAGACGTTAGATGTTAAGAATCTCCCCCGCCGCTATGCGGCTTTTTCCACATCTTTTCGAAAAGAAGCCGGAAGCTGGGGCAAAGATACCAGGGGCATATTTCGCTTGCACCAATTCGACAAAATCGAGATGGTTTCTATAGTAAACCCTAAAGACGAAGAAAAAGAATTAGAATTTTTACTTTCTCTCGAAGAAAAACTTGTAAAAGCGCTTGAAATACCTTATCAAGTTGTCGAAATGTGCACAGGCGATTTAGGTTTCCCTACTGCTAAAAAATATGATATTGAATGCTGGATGCCGGGGCAAAATAAATACAGGGAGACACATTCAGTATCAACCACCACCGATTTCCAAGCTCGCAGACTTAATATTAAATACAGAAATGGTGACCAAACAGGGTTCGTCCACATTTTAAACGGAACAGCTTTTGCCATCGGCAGAACCTTAATTGCCATTATGGAAAATTATCAGCAAAAAGACGGTACAATCGAAGTTCCGAAAGCGCTCCAAAAATACACAGGATTTTCCAAAATCCCTTCATAACTACCGATTACTGATAAACTAAAGGAATGAAGTCAGGATTTTCAATTTTTCTTTTAATTTTATTTCTATCAGGTTTAACCATAGGGACAATATTCGTCGTAAATTATTATTTTGACAACAATCAAGAGAAAGGTATTCAAAGCAACAACACGCAAGAGGAAACCGATTATTTGGTTTCAGGTGAATTTACAATAAATGCAAACGATGCCGACGTCAAAGATTTCCAAGAACAAATGAATGTGTTACAAGCAGAGGTATATATTATGGAAAGTCACCCTATGAAGTTTCAAATTTACGTTCTAACTTATAACGAATGTTACCGGATAAAAGACATATTTGATTTTGCCGCATATATCGAAACTGTTCAGTGTAATAAGCTCTAAATTTCAATTATTGCACCGATAATTAGTTCATAATCAGTTGACAATCTAGTTTTCATATCATAATTTAATTTCAAAGCCTCCCGCTGCTCGAGGAGGCTTTTCTTTTAGGTCAAACAAAATAACTCCCTAGGTGTCAACCTAACACACACCGGGGGTGTACGAGCTTAACACATAAGGATTAATGGCTTTGATGGAAAAACAGATGGTTGTTATAATTAATCACTATGATTCCTCTGCCCGACGACGAAGAAAGTCTTAAAAAGAGAAATCGCATTAAAAAACTTTCACCAAAAAAGCATAAAATTGCTCATGAATCCGGCAGATCGACAAAAAATCTCTGGGTACAGATCTTATCAAGATCAAAAAGGAAAAAGTAATGTTTGGTATTTTGAATAAGTTCTTAGATTCAAACGAAAAGCAAATCAACAAACTGCAGTCATTAATTGACGAAGTCGCAAGTTTTGAGAAAAAAGTTCAAAAGCTAACGGATGGCAAGCTCAAAGCAAAAACTGCCGAATTCAAACTGAGGTTTGAGCGCGGAGCAACACTAGACGAACTTTTACCAGAAGCTTATGCAGTTGTCCGCGAAGCATCCAAAAGAACTTTGGGACAGCGTCATTTCGATGTCCAGATTATGGCTGGCATTGTTTTGCACCAGGGCAAAATTGCCGAACAAAGAACCGGAGAAGGTAAAACTTTAACAGCGTCACTGCCTCTTTATTTAAACTCACTAAGTGCAAAAGGTGTGCATCTTGCCACTGTTAATGATTACCTTGCTCGGGTAGGCCTTGGATGGATGGGTCCAATTTATAGCGCACTTGGAGTGTCCGCCGGCTGTATTATGCAGGAGAAAGCATTTATTTATGATCCAAAGTTCGAAGACAAAAACCAATTCGATTGGCGTCTTCGTCACCTGAAACCTATCGATAAAAAAGAAGCTTACTTGGCAGACATAACTTACGGTACAAATAACGAATTCGGCTTTGATTATCTCAGAGACAATATGGTTTGGGCGCTTTCAGACAAAGCCCAACGCAGCCACCATTTTTCAATTGTCGACGAAGCAGACTCAATATTAATTGACGAGGCTAGGACACCGTTGATAATTAGTGCCCCCGCAGCTCAAGCTACCGACAAATACTTTCAATTTGCAAAACTTGTAAATGAATTATCAGCCGATACTGATTATGTTATCGACGAAAAATTAAAAACTGCTAACCTGACAGAACATGGAATTTCCAAAGTAGAAAAACGACTTGGTGTTGCTAATCTCTACGAAAAAGATTTTGGCACTATTCATCATATTCAACAAGCGTTGCGAGCAAGAACCCTCTATCACAAAGATAAAGATTATGTTGTTAAAGATGGAGAAATAATTATCGTTGATGAGTTTACTGGCCGCTTGATGCAGGGCAGACGCTGGTCTGAAGGTTTGCATCAAGCAATCGAAGCTAAAGAAGGCGTAGAAATTCAAAAGGAATCACAAACTCTGGCAACTATATCTTTCCAAAATTATTTCCGCCTATACGAAAAACTTGCGGGAATGACAGGTACTGCAGCAACAGAAGCCGAGGAATTTCACAAAATTTATGGCGTGGAGGTAATAGTGATTCCTACAAACAAACCGATGATAAGAAAAGATACTTCGGACGTAGTCTACAAAACAGCTAAGGCGAAATTCACCGCTGTTGCCAACGAGGTAGCAGAACGCAATAAAAAAGGCCAACCTGTTTTAATCGGAACGACATCTATTGAGAAAAATGATTTTCTTGCAGCACTTCTTAAAAGGAAAGGAATTAAACACGAAGCACTTAATGCTAAAAACCACCAAAGAGAAGCAGAAATTATTGCTCAAGCTGGAACCAAAAGTACAGTTACGCTTGCAACAAACATTGCTGGGCGTGGTGTAGACGTAATTTTAGGTGGGATACCGCCAACAGACAAATTAGGAAGACCTGATATGAAAGGAAAAGATTTTGAAAAATGGCAAAAAAATCATGACGAAATTATTGAACTTGGTGGCTTGCACATTGTAGGTACAGAAAGACACGAGGCAAGAAGAATCGATAATCAACTTCGAGGCCGTTCCGGTCGACAAGGAGACCCTGGGTCTTCAAAATTCTATGTATCACTCGAGGACGAAATAATGAGACTTTTTGGGGGAGAACAAATTGCCAATATTATGACATCTTTTAAGCTTCCGGAAGACACACCAATTGAGCATGGAATGGTTTCTAAAGCGATAGAAAATGCCCAAGTTAAAGTAGAAACTCACAACTTTGATATCCGCAAACACTTAGTTGAATATGATGATGTAGCAAATAAGCAAAGAGAAATTATATACCAGCGAAGAAACGAAATATTAGAAGCTGCTCAGGATGAAAAAAAGGCAAATAAAATAAAGGATGAAATTCTAGATAAAATTCACGTAGAAATCGAAAATTTAGTAGCAATGCATTCCCCCGAAGGGATCTCCCAGCCAAAGCACGAAAAAATAATTAAGGAGTTTACAACAATTGTTTCGTTTGACGAGTCGAGTGAGCAGGCACTGCTAGTAGATGCCCAAAAAATTAAAGATCCGGATAAGCTTTCCGCTTTTCTTGAAAATATTATCGATAAGCTTTACGAAGAGAGAAACAAATCTTTAGGAGAAAAACAAGCTAGAGATATAGAGAAATTTGTCAGCCTTTCTGTTATCGACACTTTATGGATTCAACATCTAGATTCACTGGATGATCTTCGTGAAGGAATCGGTCTTCGCGCTGCCGGTCAACGTGATCCATTAGTTGAGTATAAACAAGAAGCTTACTCTATGTTTGAGAAATTAGTAGCGAATATTGATTACGATATTGTTCATAGAATTTTCAAGGTCCAGGTTAGACGCGAGCCGGCAATCGAAAAATTAGAGGAACAAGGAATTGAAGTTCACCCGCAAGCCCAGCTAAAAGGGGCAACTCAGGAGCAAGACAAAAGTAGAGTGCAAAAACCTAACGGACCGACTCTGCAATCTACAGCCGAGAAAGATCCAAAGCAAATGACAGACAATGAGCTGGATGCGGAAATTGCTAGGCTCGAAGAACTTCAATCAAAAGGAGATCAGCCGGAAGGGAAAGTCTCATCTCAATTTAGTAATCCTTTCGACGCGACAAGTAAGCCAATCAAAGTCACCAAAATCGGCCGTAATGACCCCTGCCCATGCGGCTCAGGTTTAAAATGGAAAAAATGCGGGCTTATAGACGCCCCCGAGCACAAAAGGTAAACCACTAAATCTTCAATTTTGATAAAATTTTAAAGTGAAATCAAAGATTCCCATCTTCTTAGTATTAGTTGCAGCTTTATTCGTAAGGATATATTTAATTGTTAGAGATTCGGTTCCCTTTGCATATGATATGGGTAGGGATTTGCTTTGGGCCAAAGATATAAGTTTTTATCATATACCTACGTTAATTGGACCTGCAGCCAGTATCTGGGGAGTTTATTTTGGGCCATTATGGTATTATTTTTTATCAATTCCATTGTTAATTTCCGGTGGCCATCCACTTTCTGCAGTGTTCTTCACAGCTTCAACGATAATTTTAACCGGAGCGCTTGCATATTTTTTATTTTTTAAATACATAGGAAAACAATTAGCATTTATTTTAGCAATTATTATTTTGTTTAGTGCGGCACTGATTAATATTTCTACTTTTGCCTTTCACGCAAATTTATTACCACTGTTGACGCTTCTGACAATTTATTTCAGTTTTCTTGCGATAGTTAAGAATCCACTTTGTATTTCGCTATCATTTTTGTTCGTTAGTTTGATGTTTCATGCGGATCCGGCGCCTGCTGTTGTTTTTACTTTTTTCCCAATCATCATTTTTATAATATTTAAACTTTATAAAAAAAGACCAGTCCAGACTTTATTGTCATCCCTAGTTTTGTATTTAGTTCCCTTTTTACCACAAATATTGTTTGAACTTAGGAATGACTTTATTCAAACTAAATCGCTAATCGCTTATTTTAGTGGTAATAACCCGTCCCTGTCTGGTCAACTACCGGTAGTTGAAAGATTTTTTAATAGAATTCAAGTTTTTTTTGAATTCTTTACATCAAGTTTTTCACCAGAAAATATTTTGCTTTCCACTGTCCTGATTATTTTAATAATTTTCGGGGCAGTGAAAATTAACACTAGTAGATTTAAAAACGAGTTAAAAATTCTATTCAACATTAACCTTACTGCATTGATTTTAAGTTTCTTAATATTTACATTTCCAATAACCGTAGAAATTAAAACATGGTATTTATACGGTTTACCCATTGTTTTTGCATTCCAAATAACATTAGCAATTGTAGCAATTAGAAAATTTCACAAGCTTATTCCAATTTTTATTATTGTATTTTTACTAGTTAACTTAAAACCATTGCTGTTTAGAAACTCTGAAGCTTTAAAATCAGATCCGGCTTTGCTGAGTAACCAAATCGAGGCTATTAAATTTATAGAATCTGATTCAGAGGGTATAGATTATACTGTATACGTTTACACGCCTACAATTTACGATTATAGTTACCAATATCTTTTCTGGTGGCAAGGAAAAGTTAAAAAGATAAGGTTTCCACAGGAGTTTGCATATTTACCAGGTCAACCGTCTTACGTCAGAAATAAGAATTTTTACACAGTAGACCCTGAAGAAACAGATATTGTTTATTTAATTATTGAAGAGAATCAAGAAAATGAATTCTATACAAAAGAAAATTGGCTGAAAAATTTCGAATCTTATCAATTAGCTTGGGAAAATAACATAAACGGCGCAATTAAAATCCAGAAAAGAGAAAAATGAAAATATCTATCATAATTCCTGTATACAATGAAGAGAAAACCGTCGCAGAAATTATCAATAGAGTGAAGCGCGTCCCATATCCTGGGAAGAAAGAGATTATAGTTATCGATGATGGATCAACCGACATGACACAAAAAGTACTTCGTTCCACTCATGGAATCACACTTCTGAACAACAAACAAAATAGAGGTAAAGGCTATTCTCTGCGTAAAGGGTTTAGTACCGCGACCGGAGATATTATTTTAATTCAGGATGCCGATCTTGAATATGATCCAAATGATCACTTAAAAATGATTAAATTGTTTGATGATAATTCAGTAAATATAGTTTATGGATCCAGGTTCCTAAAACCCAACCATAAACCCAGATATACGATTTACTATTACGGAAACATATTTTTATCTTTTATTACGAAAATACTATATGGGAATAAAATTACTGATATGGAAACTTGTTATAAATCCTTTAGAAGGGAAGTATTAACAAAAATTACTCTTAATGCTGATAGGTTTGATATTGAACCTGAACTGACGTGTAAACTGCTAAAAAATGGCTACAAAATTGTTGAAGTTCCTATAAAATACAAAAGCAGAAGTTATTCAGACGGCAAAAAAATCGGCGTATTAGACGGTTTATACGCAATTTACGTTTTGTTAAAACTAAAAATTAATTGATTTTATAATATACAGTAATTATTAGTCACGACATTATATGAACTACTTTTTAGCTATCTTAGCCGGCACTGTTCAGGGCCTAACAGAATTTTTACCAGTCTCGTCTACGGGACATTTAATAATTTTCGAAAATATATTTGGTATTTCTCAAGATGATTTTGGTTTAGCATTTGATGCGTCGCTTCACCTTGGTACACTGTTTGCGGTTATACTCTTTTTTTATAAGGATTATTTAACAATATTTAATTTTAAGAATAAACTTTTGTCGCTGCTTTTTATCGGGACTTTACCTGCCGTTTTCTTTGGAATAATCTTTGAACAGCAGATATCAACAACATTTAGAAGTACTACCCTTGTCGCGGTTGCACTAATAGTATTCAGCGTGGTGATTTTATGGGCAGAAAGACTTGGCGAAAAGGTGAAAAAAAGAAAAGATATCACATTAGCAAACGCATTAATAATAGGTATATTTCAAGCAATTGCCTTAATTCCCGGAGTATCAAGAAGTGGTGCGACAATTTCAGGCGGTTTATTTTTAGGTCTAACTAGAGAAGAATCTGCTAGATTTGCCTTTCTTCTATCAGGCCCGATTATTGCTGGTGCAGGCACAAAAAAATTTCTCGAGGCCTCTCTAAATAATATATCTGCCTCAGATTTTAATTTTTTTATAATCGGAATTATTTCGTCAGCAGTTTTCGGTTTTCTTACTATAAAATATTTCTTACAATTTTTACAAAAAAATACGCTAATTCCGTTTGTAATTTATCGAGTCGGTCTCGCGATACTCTTGATTCTTGCAATATTTATTTCATAACTGCAAAATTCTACTGTCATGGACACAGCACAAAAAATCGAGGACCTAAAAAGTCGTTTTGAGTTAATTAAAAATAATTTCAACGTTGAAAACGAACAAAAAGAGTTGAGAGAACTTGAAGCTCAAAGTAACAAGCCTGATTTTTGGCAGAAAGACTCTCAAAAAGCAAAGTCTGTTATGAAAAAGATTTCATCAATCTCAGAAGACATTGATAAATTCGAAACGCTCAACAAAGATCTTAGTGAAATAAAAGAAATAATGAACCTATCAAAGGAGGATTCAAGCATAGCGAAGGCCATCAATAAGGAGATCAAGAATTTAGAAAAAAATGTAGAAGAGTTCGAAATAAAAATGTTTCTAGCGGGTAAATATGATGAAAACGATGCGATTCTCTCTATTCATGCAGGTCAAGGAGGAACTGAAGCAATGGATTGGGTCGAAATGCTCTCTCGTATGTATCAAAAATATTTTTCATCTCAAGACTGGGATTTTGAAGTCATAAATGAAGATCCTGGTGAAGAAGCGGGTTTTAAAACAGTTTCCATTAGCATTCGGGAAAGATATTCTTATGGACTTTTAAAGAGAGAAGCAGGTGTTCACAGGTTAGTCAGACAATCTCCATTCAATGCGAATAATTTAAGACAAACCTCATTTGCTTTAGTCGAGGTAACGCCAGAAACAGGAGACGAGTTAGAGATTGATTTAAAACAAGATGATATCGAGTTTGAAGCATTTCGCTCAAGTGGGCACGGTGGCCAGAACGTAAACAAAGTTTCAACCGCAGTGCGTCTAAAGCACAAGCCTACGGGTATAACAGTTACCTCACAAACGCAGCGTCAGCAGGCTCAAAACAAAGACAATGCCTTAAAACTTCTAAAAGCTAAACTTTGGGTTCTATATCAAAAGGAGCAAGAGGAGAAAAAAGCGGAAATTAAGGGGTCTCATATTATGCCGGGGTGGGGTAATCAAATACGTTCCTATGTACTTCATCCCTACAAAATGGTTAAAGATCTGCGCACAAACTATGAAACCTCAAATGCTCAAGCTGTATTAGATGGAGATTTAGAAGAGTTTATAAAACAAGAAATTACCCTCAAGTCTTAAATCTTGTTAAATCAAGTTTGGTTGATATATATCAGGAAGCTTGTTTGAACAGGCTTAGCTGATATATATCAGCCTTCAGTAAAACTGAATCTGATATATCAGAGGAGCGCTATTAACTACTTTGCAGTTAAAGCGACCTGCTGATATGTCTTCCTTTATTCTGAAATAAAGCGACATATATCAGGAAGCTTGTTTGAACAAGCTTAGCTGATATATAATAACTTCACGCTTATGGAAGCTCAAAGTTCAAATCAAAATCAAACACAGCAACAATCCAAACCACAAACATCAGGCTCTGGGACGCAACCTATAGAACCAATAAAATCAGGCAAGCCACTAGCAAAATTACTGCCATTTCTCCTTTTTATCGTCATAATCGGAGCCGGAATTGTAACCGGACTTGTTTTATCATCAATAAACAAAGCCCAATCTCAATCAGGAGATATCTTGTCAGAGGAAGACCTTAGCCCCGAAATTAAACAAAACTTTTCCCAGACATTTAAAGATGAAGCTGAGGGCATAGTTGAAAAAAACGAAGATTTCGACGAATATGCTCAGGGTCCTTGGAAACTTATTCGCAGTGGGGGAGAAAGTCAAGCCGCGTACCTAACTTCTTCCGTAATGGATTTAGATGAATTCGTAGGTAAAAAAGTCAAAGTTTATGGTGAAACCTTCGGATCTGATCAAGTTTCATGGCTTATGGATGTCGGAAAAGTTGAAGTTATTGAATAAAAAACGGATTACTGCCTCATGATAGAATTCCAGTCTGTTTCTAAAAAATACCCATCCGGGCAAACGGCTCTCGATGGTATCAGCCTCAAAATAGAAAGTGGCGAATTTGTATTTATAGTCGGTCTCTCCGGTGCGGGCAAGTCAACGATGATAAAAATGCTGACAAGAGAACTGTCTCCGTCAAGTGGAAAAGTTTTATTTAATAATGAGGACATCAATGCATTTAAAAAGAGTAGAATCCCACTCCTTCGGCGAAGAATCGGCACCGTATTTCAGGATTTCAAATTGCTACTAACAAGGACCGTTTTTGAAAATGTTGCAGTTCCCTTAGAAGTGCTTTCTAAAAGCGAGGCCGAAATAGAAAAAGAAGTTTCAAGCGCTCTGGAAAAAGTCGGCATACTTGATAAAGCCAACAGTTTCCCCTCACAACTTGCGGGTGGAGAAGTCCAGAGAACAGCTATTGCAAGAGCTATAATTTCAAAACCAGAAGTTATACTTGCTGATGAGCCTACAGGAGATCTAGATCCAAAAAATTCTTTATCCGTTGTCGGACTCCTTGAAAAGATTAACAAAGAAGATAAAACAACTATTATTATGGCAACGCATAATTCTCAAATTGTGAACCATTTCAAAAAAAGGGTAGTAGTCTTAGAAAAAGGTAAAATGGTAAAGGATCAAAAAGAAGGTCGATATGAAGCAGGCTAAAGATACCCTAAAACAGATCCGCAGAAGCCCTTATCAGGCAATCGCAGCAGCGCTTGCAATGTCTCTGACATTTTTCGTAGCCTCTCTTTTTATTATTTTGATATTCGGTGGCCAACTTGTGTTGCTGTATCTTGAACAAAGACCACAAGCTATAGCGTTCTTCAGTGATGAAACCAAGGAATCCAGAATTTTGGAAATTGCCAAGGAAATAGAGGCAACCGGGCTTTCAAAAGAAATCAAATATGTTTCAAAAGAAGAAGCCTACGAAATATATCGCGAACGATTTAAAGATGACCCTCTGCTACTCGAATCAGTAACTGCTGACTTCTTGCCGGCTCATTTAGAGGTTTCGGCTCAAAAGGTGGATGATATTAAGATTTTGACAGAGGGTTTTCGCCAACGAGAAGAAGTGGAAAGCATAGTTGCACCTGAAGACGTTGTTGGGAAGTTGGCGAACGTCACTCGTACCGTTAGGACAGCAGGCCTTATTTTCGTTTCAGTTCTAATTGCAATTTCTTTTTTGATAATAATTATGGTTGTGGGTATGCGAATAGCCCTAAGACGAGACGAAATTTCGATAATGAATTTGGTAGGAGCAACTAAATGGTATATAGCCAGACCATTTTTTATAGAGGGTGCTCTCTACGGTATTATTGGTGCAAGCATCGCCACGTTTTTAGTTTACTCGCTTCTGCTTTTTTACTCACCGCAAATTCAAAATTTCTTAGGTCCGATCCAAATCTTCCCAATTAGTCCCCTGTTTTTCCTCTATCTCTGGCTTGCTCAAGTCTTTGCGGCCATAACTGTGGGTGTTTTAGGAGCAGCGATTGCCCTTTACAGATACCTTAGAGTTAAATGAAGAGACTCACAATATTTTTATTACTCCCTCTATCTCTGCTTATTTTTTCTACGACAAGAATCCACGGCGTTAGCTTAGAGGAGTGCGAAAATGATTCTTCCGCAAACATCAATGAATGTATCGATTTATTCTCGCAAAAAATAGATGAACTGGGGAATCAGAAAAATACTCTTGCTTCTCAAATTGCCCAATATGATACTCAGATCAAAGTCACTCAATTAAAAATTTCCGAAGCCACCAACACAATTGAGCAACTCGAAAAAGAAATTGGCGTATTAGGTTTTCGCATAGGTTACGTTTCCGAAAGTATAGGCAGATTAGAAGAACTTGTTAAAAAGCGAATAGTTGCCACCTATCAGCAAAGTTTTACCTCAAACTTGGAATTAATTTTAGCATCAGACGACTTTGCGGATGTAATGCTCAGACTTCAGTATCTTAAACAGGTTCAGGAAAACGACAAAAAAGTTTTAGCTTCACTACAGGAAACGCGTTCAAATTATGCTAATCAAAAAGACGAAAGAGAAGAAAAACAAGCAGCGATAGAAGAAAATAAAAATAAACTTGAAATACTGGGTGCGTCTTTAGATGCCCAAAGAAAAGATAAAGCGGCATTTTTAGCCGTTACTAAAAACGATGAGAGTAGGTATCAACAACTACTTTCTCAAGCAAGGGCAGAGTTTGAAGCTATTCAGGCTATTATTGCCGGTGGCGGTGTTGAAACGCAAGTGGGTCAAGTAAATCAAGGTCAGAAGATCGCTACCATTATTCAGGGGGCATCCTGTAATTCGGGCGGTACTCATATTCACTTTACTGTAAGAAGGCCAGGGGGAGTAACAGACAATCCGTTTAAGTATTTGAAGGCTGGCGTAAGTTATGAAGAAAATTCCGGAGGTGATCCTTTTAACCCATCTGGCGACTGGGAGTGGCCAATAAGCCCTCCTATAAAATTCAATCAAGGGTATGGGGTCACTTGGGCTGTGCAGAACGACCCGTTTATCAAACAAATTTACAGCTTTCATAATGGTATAGATATCAACAGCTTATCCTCCTCGGAGGTAAAAGCTGTCCAAAACGGAACTCTTTACCGCGGAACCTACTCTGGTCTAAGTGGGTGCGCCTTGCGATATGTTAGAGTCGATCATGAAAGTTCGGATCTAGATACCCTTTACTTACACGTAAACTATTTACTGTAATTTGATGAAAAGAATTCTCCTGGTCCACCTGGTATCTTCATGTGGTTCCACAGTAGAAGAAATAGAAACTAATATGTTTAAATTAGCCTATTCTAATAATCTATTTTAAGGTCCGACCTTAAAGAACATATGGTTCCACAGTAGAGGCGAGTCGTTTTGATTCGGGTTGAGTCGGGAATTAATTTACTTTGCTAGTGCCCTCAACAGTTCTCCTGGACTTACTACCACAAAAGGAAGTACAGCCTCTTTAACCTTTTTAGTTAAAAAATGTTTCCTGTCAAGAGTAACAAGGAAATCTACTTTTGTTTTTCTTGCTCCTTCAAGAACATGGATATCTTTTTTGTCAATTATCTTTGAATAATGTGATTCTGCACTGCGCTTATAAATGGTGACTATCTGTGGATTTAAGTCCACCATCAATTCGTAAAAACGAAGGCGCACGGAAATAGGTTCTTTTTCTCGAACGTTACGTTCCGCTTCACGCAAGACTTGTCTTGTCGCATACAAAGTGACCTTTTTCTTCTTAATCAGTTCGCAAACAATACTAGAGCCTCCGGACACTGAACGAGCAGCAGAAAAGTAAACGTTAGCATCTAGGAAAACACGCATCACTTACGAGGCTAGGAGTTTATTAGCAATTGCTTGCTCTTTAGTACTTAAACGGTCTTCTTTTTCGAACTGGCGAATACGTTTATTGGTATAGAGCTCGATGTCGCTATCGTCGCCAATGAAAAGCTGATAATCCTCAAGCGGCACCAGGACAGCAACTGCCTTATCTTTACGTTTGATTAAAAAACGATCTTTATTATAAATAGACCTGTCGATGACTTGGCCTATCTTCTTTCTCAGATCTAGCATTGTAATTGCCTGTAACATGTCGTCCACCAACTATCACAATTATAATAGTTGATATAGTTTACTCTGTCAAGTAACCAGGCACTTATTTGACAAATTCCAGCTAAGGCATTATTTTTGATTGTCACTATGGCAAAATTACTTTGCCTGCCCCTTATTATTTTTATATTCTTAATTTTTCCTAAAGAGATACACTCTGACTCCAATATAGTTATCAACGAAATAATGTACGATTTAGAGGAATCTGATGAAAAGAGAGAATGGATAGAGTTATTTAATTTAGGTACGGAAGCTATAGATTTAACGTCTTGGCGTTTCGAGGAAAATGGTGTCCAGCATACCTTGATACTAAAGCAAGGAGACGCTTTTGTTGCGGGAGGCCGGTTTGCTCTGATAGTAGACGATTATGATACGTTTTTGCAGGATAACCACGGTTTTACTGGCACGGTTTTCGACAGTTCTTTCTCGCTTTCAAACAAAGGGGAAAATTTAAAAATAAGAAACTCCCGCGACGGAAATATAATTGACGCGATAACCTATTCTTCTGATTTGGGTGCTTCCGGAGATGGAAACTCTCTGCAAAGGAAGTCTGACGGGAGCTGGGTAGCTGCGGCTCCCACACCGGGTAACCAGAATTCTTCCAAGCCATTGCCATCACCATCGCCGACACCTTCTTCAACATCCAGTAGCAGCAATAAATCATCTTCTACTAAATCCACTTCTTCAACTTCAACAAAAGCTTCCCCTAAAGAATCGCCTTCGGCAGCAAAATCAAGTCCGTCAATTTCCAGAACTTTAGGAGAAAAAAATATATCAGTCACAAAGCTATTACCATCTAGCACGCCCTCAGCATCGCCCAAATCACAGGATGAAGCACCACCATCGACCAAAGTAGCCGGTTTTCTAACAGGATTTGGCGCGTTGTTAGTCGGAGCATCACTGTTCTTCTACTTCTGGTACTATAAAATTAAAAACAAGGCCAAAGACCCCATTGAAGAGAAAAATAGTGACAGTTAAAAATCCAACGCAACTTGCAATTTGGTTTCCGCCTTTACTGTGGGCAGTCGTAATATTTACTCTTTCATCGCTGGAAACCATAAAAGTAACAGAACTTTTCTTTTGGGATTTTTTACTTAAAAAGAGCGCGCATGTTTTAGAATATGCTGTTTTATTTACGCTTACTTTTAGAGCTACAAGGAGAAACTGGTTTTTAACCTACGCCCTGTGTATCATTTACGCAACATCAGACGAATTTCACCAGAGCTTCGTTGCTGGAAGGACGGCATCTGTTTTTGATTTGGTATTTGATGTTTCTGGAATGAATATTGCAAGCTATATAATATGGAAGTTATATCCAAGTCACCGCAAGAAACAAGAAAGATAGCCAAACAATTGGGCAGAAATCTCAAGCTTGGAGACATAGTGGCTCTATATGGAGAATTGGGAGCGGGTAAGACTGTATTTATCCAAGGATTAGCCGAAGGCTTAAATATAAAGGGGAAAATCACATCACCCACTTTTGTTTTTGAAAAACGGTACCCCGTTATTATCGGAAACAGACATGGTATTTTTCACCATCTGGATTTGTACCGCGGTGATTCTATCAAAGAGCTTCTAAGTTTAGGCCTTGAAGAAATTTTTTCCGGTGATTCAATTGTCGTTTTGGAATGGGCTGATAAAATTAAAGAAGAGCTACCAAAAAAAAGGATCGATATCAGTATTGAAGTTTTAGATGAAAAATCACGAAGAATCTCAATCAAAAGAAATTGAGCAGGCAGTAAAAATCCTGAGAAGTGGTGGGGTGGTAATATTCCCTACGGATACTGTTTACGGTATAGGTTGTCGTTACGATTTTCCGCATTCAGTTCAAAGAATCAAGAATATAAAAAAATCTACTCAGAATTTCCCTGTGCTGATTGTAAATATTAATCAGGCTCATAAACTGGCAAACATGACCCCCTCAGCTATGCACCTTGTAAACAAACATTGGCCTGGAGGGTTAACCATTTTAGTTCATAAAAAATCAGACGAAGAAAAAATAGGTCTTCGTATTCCCGCCTCAGATTTGGTTATAAGCATAATTAACAGACTTCAAGTGCCTATCATTGGTACTTCTGCTAACTTCCATCGACAACCAAGTGTTACAAAATTTGAAAATTTAGACGAGAGACTAGTTAAACTTGCAGATTACGTTATCAAAGGAGAATGCATCTATAAAGTTGAATCAACAGTTGTTGATGCTACAGTTAATCCGGTTAAAATTTTGCGCGAAGGTTTAGTGAAAATCCGATGAAGCTGAAGATAGAAAGCACAAATCCGAAAAAGATCTCGGTAAAATTATTTAAAGGAAATAAGAAACTAGGTTATCTTTCAAAAAATCAAAAAGTAGGATCTCAGGTACTTCTACCTATGATAATAAAGGTTCTCAAGCAAAACGAAATTAAGTTTTCCGACGTTACTTCAATCGAAGTTGATACCGGACCAGGGTCATTCACGGGAACTCGTGTGGGTGTAGCTATTGCTAATGCCTTAGGTTATGCACTCAAAATTCCTGTCAATGGTAAAAAAGGTAAAATAGCCCTGCCTAGATACGCAAAAAGTAAATTTGATTAAAATGAATGTTTTAGTAACTGGTGGCGCTGGATTCATTGGGTCTCATGTTGTAAGGTTTCTCCTTGAAGATGGTTATCAAGTAAAAGTCGTTGACAATTTATCACGCGGGAATAAGGAAAGTGTCGATTCACGCGCTGAATTAATCGTTGCCGATATTAATAATTCAAAAAAAGTTAAAGAGGCACTAAAAGGAGTTGACGCCGTTATTCACATGGCAGGGCTGATTGTTGTTCCTGAATCTGTCAAAGATCCGATCAAATACTGCGAAAACAATGTCATTGGCGCGGTTAGTTTAATAGAGTCAATGCGCAAAGCGGGAGTTAAAAAAATAATTTTTTCGTCTTCAGCTTGCGTCTATGGAACACCGGACAAGCTTCCTATCAAAGAAGATGCGCCTGTCAGGCCGGATAATCCTTATGGTGCCTCCAAAGCATCTATTGAAACCTTCTTGCAAACTTACAATGTTATTCACGGATTTGATTCAATTATTCTTCGTTATTTCAACCCTTATGGCCCAGGGGAAGAACACGTGCCGGAAACTCATGCAATCCCCAATTTTATTAAGGCAACACTCGCTAAAAAACCGATTCCACTTTATTGGCAAGGGGAACAAATTAGAGATTTTATTTATATTGAGGATCTTGCAAGAGCGCATATCGATGTTTTAGACCAAAAAGGATATCAAGTCTTTAATATCGGAACGGAAAAAGGCATTAAAGTCAAAGATGTAATTAGTGAAATTTTTAAAATAGTGGGTTACGAAGTACCGATCAAAGATTTAGGCGAAAGACTTGGCGATGTCCACGCCAATTTCGCTTCAAGCGAAAAACTCAAAAAAGCAGTAGGATGGAGGCCAAAAGTCGAACTTAAAGATGGTCTGAAGCGCACTGTAGACTATTACGAAAGTTAAAAATAATTTCTCCCGGCCAGCATTATTAAATAATCTATTGTCTTACACACTTGACACGATTGGGAAAGTATTGTTTCATTTCTCCATTGAAACTTCCACTTGTTCTTCTTAATCTTGCAGTCTTTTTTACGGCAGCACTTGTAGCGGCCTTGTTCGGCTCGGTTCATGCAGAAGACCTAAAGCCCGAGTTGGTATGGCAAAGAAGCACGGAAGAGCCCGGCAAAGTTGTTCAGGAAACGTCCATCGGCTCAAAAGTTAATGAAGCCTTAAACCTTCCTCTTGATCCAAACCAAGTAGTTTTTGATAACGGCGTTTACAATTCTAATGCAAACGGATCTTCTATCCCGTCTCACATTTCCTACGCCTCGTGGAGACAATACTCGTCAAATGGCGCTAGTTGCGGACCAATTTTCGACCTCAGACATTTTCAGGCGAAATTCAATTTAGGAAATCATATTGATATTTCAAAAATCGAAAACTTTATCCTCAGAAGCCCTTACTACCCGGGGAATACTTTCCCAATAAACGACAATGCTTATATTTACTTGAACGGCAATGAAATCTCGAAACTCGGTACTAGTTACGGTGCAGCAAATTTAGGTTTTAACGGAACGGCGCCATATGCCAATGAAACTGATGGCTGGTTTGCTAATGGTAATCTTGGGCTCATTCCTGTCCAGTTTTTAAAACATGGTGAGAATGTAATAGATATTGTTGCTGGTGAGTGGTGTCTCTGGGGAGGAATGGGCAAATTGGAACTGGTTCTGGAAATCGACGGCCCAATTCCGCCGCCTCAACCCGACCCGGTAATAATTGTGCCAGGAATCGTCGCTTCTTTCAATTGGGAAGTTTTGGGTGACTTTGTTGATTTTACGGATGCAAATTGGTCATGGTCACCGGGCGCCGAAAATGCCTGGAAAGATTTCCAGAGATCATTGGAGCTTGCAGGTCTTGTCGAGAACCAGGATTATTTCGTGGCATTTTATGATTGGCGCAAAACTAATGATTGGACAACCAGCACCGATTTTCAGCCGCAAGATTACTTGAGAGCGAAAATAGACGAGGCGAAAGCAAAAAATCCGCAAGCGCAAAAAGTCGATATTATTGCCCACAGCTTCGGCGGAATTGTTGCCAGAAGCTACATACAGTCCCCTTTTTACCGAAATGACATTGACCAGCTTATCACTATAGGAACCCCGCACCAAGGAGCAGCATTTTCTTATTATACTTGGGAAGGCGGAGTTGCACCCCCAACTTGGGATTTAATCACAAGGATAGCTCTTGAAGGTTACGCAAAATATTTAGAAGCAAAACATAATAAAGATCGTTTTGATATAGTTCACCAATTTATAAAATCAATAAAAGATCTTTTACCCATTAACTATAATTTCCTCTACAGACAGGAAGACGGTTCGGAAATTAACTGGCTTGCAATGACCGAAATCAATACGTTTCTCAAAGATGTTTTGACTGCGAACAATGCGGTCGAATTGATCGTCGGTAAAGGTGTCCAATTAATAAACGTTGCCAGCCAAACCGAGCAAACATGGAGACAAATTGAAGTTGTACCTTATCAAGAAGCTTTTGGTAAATTCTGGAAAGACGGTAAGCCGACCGATAATCATCTGGACGAAGCAGGGGATAGAACGGTTCTATACTCCAGCGCCGTTTTACCAGGAGCCCAAGTAATAGAAGCAGATGGAGACCATTCGGCAATTATTAAAAACGTTTCGGAAGAAATCTTCGCAGAATTGGAAATCCCTTATCAAGAACCAGCGGAATCAACGCCTATAATTGAGCGGATATTTGGAATATTCGGAGGTTCTCCTATTGAAATCGAAGTTAGAGATCCAAGTGGCAATTTAGTTGGGGAATCTACTCAAGACCCGGAAACCGGCTTCATAATTTTGCTTGTCGAAAATCCGCTGGACGATATTTATCAAATTACAGTCAATGGAACAGACAACGGGACTTACCATTTGACGTTACTTTGGGCAGACGAAGATTCAACCTTGGAAACGGAAATTTCCGGTTTTTCGACTGCAGGATCGCAAACGACTTACGAAATTGATCTGTCCGATCAGGACAATATCTTGGATTTTACAAGGTCGGACACAATTGACAGTTTAATCGAAAATGTACAAACTGCCTACAGTTTAGGTTTAATCAAAAACAAGGGACTCAAAACTTCTCTTCAAAATACAGCTAAAAATAATTTACCTGCATTTATTAACCACCTTCAAGCACAAAGAGGTAAGGGTGTCGAAGAAAAAGCTGTGAATATTTTTATCGAGATAGCTAATTATTTAATTAAAAATTTTTAAAGATTAATAAACAGGTGGATTAAGATATGATGTATTATAAAGTAAATTTTTATGCAAGCTCGAATTGAAATCGCTATATTTCTCCTAGTTGTCTTTTCATTACCTCTTGCTGTTATACTTTTCTTTTTGAAAAAGAAGAGACTAGAATTCCGGTGGTATCATTTATTGATTAGTATTCTTATCTCATTATTTTTAATTCTTGCCACAATTTATCTGATCTTTGCTGGTCTTTATGCTGGTTTCGAGAAAAGCGGTAAGTTTTGGTAACATAAACACCATTACACGCTTATGTAACTTAATCTAATATTTCTTGTCAACATCGCCAAATTTCTTTACTGTCTTCTCTAAAATAATCTCCTCTTCCGATCGTACGACCCCCAAAACATAACATGACCCAAATGCACAAAAATTCAAAAACAACTCCGCAAACCCAAAACCCAAATAAAACCTCATAGTTTTCCTTCGATACTCTAGAGTATCGAAGGATTAGAGCAAGGTTTTCTTTTTGTTGTGACCAAGGCGGTATGTGACTACTTCGTCAGGGAGAAACACCTTTCCTGGAGAACTCATCCTATATAAAAGATTTTCTATATCCTGCCAGAACTGTCTTCCAGCCTCGCTTCTGATAATTTTATCGATAGCAATTTTGTACCCTCTATTTAGCCTTAAAGCTAAAGCGATCTTAGATATGGTTTCGTTGGAAACTCTAAGAATATCAATTATTGTCTCGTAATTGTGCCCCTTCAAAAGCATTACGGCAATTGCAAGTCTTTTTGCTACCATTATTCTTTCGACCGGGCTTAAAAGATCACCCAAAAACAACTTAACATCCTCCTTATTTTTCACCTGTGAAACCGATTCCCATAAAGTTTCAAACATTTGTTCTTCAATTTGTCTATTTAGCACTTTTTTAGAAACTCTACTCACTCTAACACTCTAGAGTATTAGAGTAAAAACGGATTGTCAAATTTAAATTATCTGTCCGGTTTATAATATAATAATTCCAATCATGAAAGGTGTGATACTAGCAGGTGGTAATGCAACCCGTCTCCGGCCTCTAACTTGGGTTACCAACAAGCACTTGCTCCCAATTTACAACAAGCCGATGATTTTTTATCCGCTTGAAGCGATGGCTCGATCCGGAATAAAAGATGTTTTAATAATAACCGGACCTAGTCATAGTGGTGCTTTCATTAACCTACTTAAAAGCGGAAAAGACTTCGGACTGCGTCTATCTTATGAAATTCAAGAGGAATCAGGAGGGATCGCTCAAGCTATTAATCTTGCTTACGATTTTGCCGACAATGGGAAGATCCTAGTTATTTTAGGTGATAATATTTTTACCCAGTCTCTTAAAAAAGATGTTGAAGAGTTTAATAAGAAAGAAAGGGGAGCAGTCGTTTACGGCAAAAATATGGCTACTCAAAGTAAGCAATACGGTGTGATAGAAAGCAAGAACGGCAAAGTCATTTCGATTGAAGAAAAACCGGAAAATCCTAAATCAGAAATCGGCCAAACAGGAATTTATATGTACGACAGGCGAGTTTTCGATTTTATAAAAAATCAAAAACCTTCGAAAAGAGGAGAATTGGAAGTAACAGATCTCAACAACAATTACGTAAAAGAAGGAACAATGATCTGTAGGATTCTTTCCGGTTGGTGGGTAGACGCTGGTACCTCTTTTGACGAACTCCTCAAAGCAAATATTCTAGTCGCCAAAGAAATAAAAAAGGAATCCAAAAAATAAATTATGAAACTTTTAGTAACCGGCGGAGCCGGGTTCATTGGCTCAAATTTTATTCACTATTGGCTTAAAAATCATCCGGATGATAAGATCGTAAATTTAGACAAACTAACTTACGCTGGAAATCTTGAAAATTTAAAGACGATTGAAAAAAATCCCAATTATACATTTATAAAAGGTGATATTGCGAGCGCGAAAGATGTCGAGAAAGTTGTCAGGGAAGTTGAAGTCATAGTTAATTTCGCCGCTGAATCACATGTAGACAGATCAATTATTGACCCGGCCCCTTTTATTACAACGAACGTTTTAGGCACTCAAATACTACTGGATGCTGCATTAAAATCTAAAGTATCAAGGTTCCATCACGTATCAACAGACGAAGTATACGGTGCCTTAACTCTTGATTCCCAAGACAAATTTAGCGAAGAAACACCTTATCATCCAAATAGTCCCTACGCTGCATCAAAGGCGGCTTCCGACCACTTAGTAAGGGCATATTTTGAAACTTACAAGCTTCCCATTACAATCTCGAATTGTTCAAATAACTTTGGCCCATATCAATTTCCGGAGAAATTAATTTCTCTCACAATCACCAACCTCCTTGAGGGTAAAAAAGCGCCAGTATATGGAGATGGAAAATACATGCGCGATTGGCTTTATGTCGAAGACCACTGCAGCGCAATTGACCTCATCTTGAAAAGAGGTAAAGAAGGGGAAACTTATTGCATCGGTGTAGATAACGATATTTCGAATCTAGAGGTTATCAAAAAGATACTCGAAATTTTAGGAGAAACAAGTGAAAAAATCGAATACGTCAAAGACAGACCCGGGCATGATAGAAGGTATGCCATTAATGCTGATAAGATTAAGAAATATCTTGGCTGGCAATCAAGTTTCGATTTTGAGCAAGCATTAAAGTTGACAGTTAAATGGTATCAAGATAATAAAAGTTGGTGGCAAAAGCTAAAAAATAAAGAATTCGAAAAATATTATAAAAAGCAATATAAAAGAAGATAGAATCTTGCAATATCAGTATCTAAATTTAGATAATCAAAAAGATTTAATTGAGGGAGTTGTACTTAGAAAATTAAAAGTGCACGAAGATAGTACGGGCGAGTTGGTGGAAACTCTAAGAAAGGATTGGAGTGATGTTTTTAATGAAAGTGATTTAAATTTTGCAATGCAATATATGTCCACCACACCCTCTGGTATTGCTCGCGACGAAGACAAATGGCACGTTCACCAATTCCAAAAAGACAGATTCATTTGTGTCTCAGGGAGAATTGTTACGGCAATTTATGACCCGAGAGAGAATTCCAGAACTAAAGGGATTTTAAATTTATACACAATGAGTCCATATAAAGAAAATGAAATGTATATGATTATTATTCCTGAAGAAACATATCACGGCTTCATAGTTACATCTAAAACCTACGGATACTTACTAAACTTTCCGACGCAACTTTATAATCCGACAGATGAAGGCCGGGTAGACCATAAAGGAGAATTTGATTGGGATATCGTCAGAAAGGATTTTTCCATTGAAACGTAATAAGGAACTTGGCGTTATCGGAGCCAACTCAATGGTCGGCTCAAGATTTTGTGAACTTTCAGAGTTGCAATTAGTAAAGGCAGATTTAAATGGTGAAATTTCCGTAGATATTACAGAGCAAGAATCGGTCGAAAATTTTTTTCAAGACAATAAGTTTGAAACAGTAATATTATTTTCAGCCTTCACCGATGTGGACAGTGCAGAAGGGCAAAGAGGAAACAAAAGTGGAACTTGCTGGCGAGTCAATGTGGCTGGAGCAAAAAATGTTGTGGAAGCCTGCAGGCATTTTAAGAGAAAGTTAATTTTCATATCTACTGATTTTGTTTTTGATGGGGAAAATGGTCCATATTCAGAAACCGATCTGGTGGGTCCAAATCTGGAGAAAGTATCTTGGTATGGAATTACTAAAATTGAGGGCGAAAAATTGATAAACAACAGCCTGGATGATTTTATGATAATAAGAATTTCGTATCCTTATAGATCAAGGTTTGGCAGTAAAGCAGATTTTGCAAAACAAATATTGCAAAGGTACGACAACCATGATCTTTATCCCCTTTTTGCGGATCAACAGATTACACCAACTTTTATAGATGATCTTGCACCCTGTATTAGTTTACTATTATCTAAAAATGCTGGCGGTATTTATAATTTGGCAAGTCCTGAGCCCGTTTCTCCATATGAGTTTGGTATAGAACTTATAAGGATTTTTGGATACGATCCACATTATATTGAAAGAGGTAAATTAAAAACTTTGTTAAAAAAACCAGGAATGACACCTAGACCTTTAAGGGGCGGCATGAAAACGGACAAGATCGAAAAGCTTGGGTTCAAGCCGACTGATTGGAAGAATGGCATAAGGGAAATATTTAGACAATCAAATGGCCGATTGATTTAAGGTTCCGGATTTCGCTAAAATTGCGTTTAGCCCGCCAAAATTCGTTCAGTAAACCTATTTTAATCGAGCCAGATTCGACGAATACGTTGAAAAGATGAATGGTAAGAATTGGTGGGAAAAATTATGACAATTACAGTAGTCGGGGCGGGTTATGTTGGTTTAGTAACAGCCGCTGTTTTCTCAGATCTTGGCAACAAAGTTTACTGCGTTGATGTTGATGAAAAGAAGATAGAAGACCTAAAAAAAGGCAAAGTACCATTTTTCGAACCTTCTCTGTCGGAATATCTAGAAAGAAATATTAAAGAAAAAAGACTTTTCTTTACTAAAAGTTACAGTGATTCGGTTTCAAAATCTCAGACAATCTTTATTTGTGTAGGAACCCCGTCGAAGGAAAACGGTGAAGCTGATTTAACTTATCTTTTTAGTGCAGTGGAGGAAACTGCGAAGAATTTATCAGGGTATACACTGATTACCATAAAAAGCACTATCCCAATAGGATATGAAGATGACTTAGAAGCCACGGTAAAAAAGCATGCAAAAGCTAAATTTGAATTTGCTGCTTCCCCTGAATTTTTAAGAGAAGGTACTGCAATTGAAGATACGCTTCACCCTGACAGAATTGTAATCGGTACTCATAGCAAAAAAGCTGAGAAGATTTTACTTGAACTCCATGCACCAATTTCCGGAGAAAGAATTACCTGCGATATGAGATCTGCTCAGCTTGTTAAATATGGGTCAAATGCACTTCTAGCGACAAAAGTTTCATTTGCAAACGCTATCTCGATTCTTTGCGAAAAAATGGAGACTGATGTCACTAAGGTAATGGAGGGTATTGGGGCGGACAAAAGAATTGGTAACGCGTTTTTATATCCGGGCGTTGGTTATGGCGGTTCTTGTTTACCAAAAGATGTACTCGCTTTTATAGCTCAGGCAAGCAGATTCGATTATGATTTTGAACTGCTACGTGCTGTTGATGCAATTAATGATCTTCAGGTTGAAAGATTCGTAAATAAAATTAGGCGAATATTAAATGCTGCGGAAGATAAGAAAAACAATTTGTATGGATTTGAGATAGCAATACTTGGACTTGCTTTTAAACCAAATACAGATGATATGAGAGATGCTCCGTCAATAAAAATAATTAATAGATTATTAAATTTAAAAGCTAATGTTACTGCATTTGACCCACAATCCATGATCAATGCTAAAAGAATTCTCCCACAAATCTCGTATGCGAAGGACGTTTACAGGGCCATTGAGGGTAAACACGCAATGATTATTGTTACAGAATGGCCGGAGTTTTCTCAAATTGATCTTAGTAAGGCGAAAAAACTTCTAAAAAAACCAAATATTGTCGACGGCCGCAACATTTTTGACCCCCACAAAGCCAAAGTTGCAGGTTTTAAATATATCGGTGTTGGCAGATGAGAAAAGCTCTAATTACAGGAATAGGTGGTTTTGTCGGCGGCCACCTCACTGATCACCTGATATCTCAAAAAATTGCTGTAACCGGTTTCATTCATCCATCTCACCACTCTCACAATCTGGACAACCTCAAAAAAAAGGCGAATTTGGTAGAATGCGATATTTTAAACAAACAACTTATTGCAAAAAAATTGAGCAATTCGTTCGACTGTATTTTCCATTTAGCAGCATTTTCGTCTCCTTCAAAGAGTTTTGAAAACTCTAAAGAAACACTAGAGAATAATATTTTAGGGGAGTTGAATTTGTTAGAAGCATTGAAAAAAATTAACTCAAAAGCAAAAATTCTTATAGTAGGATCATCGGACGAATATGGGGATATAAATCATAATCGGCTCGTCAACGAAGAATTTCCATTAAATCCTAGCTCTCCATATGCTGTCTCAAAAGTAGCTCAAGACCTGCTAGGTTGGCAATATTTTTTAAACTATGGATTGCAAATAGTAAGAGTCAGACCCTTTAATCATATCGGTCCAGGACAGTCCACAGCTTTTGTTGTGTCTGCTTTTGCTTCTAGAATCGCCCAACTAGAAAAGAAAGGTGGAGGCATTATGAGAGTTGGAAACTTAGATGCTTATCGAGACTTTACGGATGTCAGGGATATGGTAAGAGCATATCTGTTAGCCCTTGAAAAAGGTAAATTAGGCCAGGTTTATAATATCGGGTTAGGGAAATTGTATAAAATCAGCGATATTTTTAAAAAATTAATTTCACTATCAAAGGTAAAAGTAAAAGAAAAGCAAGACAAAACTTTGCACAGATCATCCGATACAAATAAAATTACTTGTGACTACTCTAAATTTAAAAAAAAG
The DNA here is from genome assembly GCA_001776505.1 of Candidatus Curtissbacteria bacterium RIFCSPLOWO2_02_FULL_40_11. Classification (GTDB taxonomy): domain Bacteria; phylum Patescibacteriota; class Microgenomatia; order Curtissbacterales; family GWA2-41-24; genus WO2-FULL-40-11. Next base: position 49,724 of record MFBV01000006.1, read on the forward strand.
ACAAACTGGAAACCTAGTATTCCTATAGAGAAAACTTTATCTGATACAATTAATTACGAGAGAGAAAGATTAAATTAAAATGCTGAATAAAAGAGCTCTAATTACAGGTATTACGGGGCAAGATGGATCATATCTGGCAGAATTTTTACTCGCAAAGAGTTACAAAGTATTTGGAATAACCAGAAGAACATCTACACCAAATTACGAAAGAATACGTCATTTTCAAGACAAAGTAGAATTAATTCCCGGTGATCTTCTCGATCAACAATCATTAACAAGCGCAGTGAAAATAGCTGATCCGGATGAAATTTATAATTTAGCTGCTCAGAGTTTTGTTGCAACCTCATGGTCCCAGCCTGTGTTAACCGGTGAGTTTACTGCACTTGGTACTACGAGAGTCCTTGAAGCAATGAGGCAAGTTAAACCTGAAGCAAAATTTTATCAAGCATCTTCATCTGAAATGTTCGGCATGGTCAAAGAAACACCACAAAATGAAAAGACGTCTTTTCATCCTAGAAGCCCATATGGAGTCGCCAAAACATATGGGCACTGGATTACTATCAACTATAGAGAATCGTATGATTTGTTTGCTGTCTCTGGTATTTTATTCAACCATGAATCTCCGAGACGAGGCCTCGAGTTTGTAACTAGAAAGGTTACAAATGGAGTCGCCAAAATAAAATTAGGGCAGGCAAAAAGTATCACACTTGGCAATTTGGACGCTAAAAGAGATTGGGGATTTGCGGGGGATTATGTGGAGGCAATGTGGTTGATGCTCCAACAACCAAAGGCTGACGATTATGTAATTGCTACTGGAGAAAATCATTCTGTTGCCGATTTTGTTAAAGAAGCATTTCTAGTAATTGGTGAGAAAAATTGGAGAAAATACGTAAAAACTTCCAAAGAATTCATTAGACCGGCTGAAGTTGATTTTCTAATAGGAGATTACTCAAAGGCAAAAAGAGTTTTAAAATGGGCACCAAAAACATCATTTAAGAGTTTAGTTAAGATGATGGTAGAGGCTGACATCGAACTTCTCAAAAAAAATTCGAGATGAGACTTGTTGTCAATATTCCAACTTACAATGAGAAGGAAAACATTGAGGAGATTATCAATAAGGTTCTTGATCAAAACAAAAAAATTCCCCAAGTAGATCTTCATGTATTAGTTTCTGATAGCCATTCAGCGGACGGGACCGGCGATATAGTAAAAAGAATGTCGAGGGAAAATTCTAGAGTCCACTACTTAGATGTTAAAGAAAGAGGCATAGGTGTGGGTTTAATTAAGGGACATAGATTTTCACTTAACAAGCTGAAAGCAGATATTCTAGCCCAGATGGATGGTGATTTATCCCACGACCCGTCCACTTTACCTAAGATGTTGAGATATATCCAAGAAGGATACGACTTAGTAAATGGTTCAAGGAGCATGGCTGGAGGCAAAAACCTTCTTGGTTGGCATCGCAGGTTTTTTAGTAGAGGAATGTCTCTATACTGTCGATTAGTATGGGGAACATTTAATCTTACAGAATACGCCAATTCATATAGAATGTTTACAAAAAAACTCTTCAAAAAGATAAACTTTAACAATGTTCCATGGAAGTCAAAAACATATATTGTTCAGCCAGCATTTTTATATGCTGCACTGATATCCGGTGCAAGAATTAAAGAAGTTCCTATTATTTTTGAAGATCGTAAAAAAGGATATTCTAAGGCGCAAATTGTAGCCTACATTCTTGACGTAATTAAATTTGGAGTTAAAGTCCGTTTTCAAAAATCCAAAACAATCATAAAGTTCTTGATGGTTGGCAGTGCCAGCTATGTAATCAATGCATTTCTTTTAGGCATTTTAAATAGAGGTGATTTATTCTTTCTACCATTTTTAGACGAGCCGCTTTTATTAATTGTTCCCTCTATCGGATCAGCACCTCATTTTTTATTTATCACTTTTGATAGATTATTAGTCTCGTCAATTATTGCTATTCAAGCATCAATTATATTCAATTTTATATTCCATGATAATTGGACTTTTAAATACAGATCTCGTAAGGGTCCGAAAATAAGAAGGTTTTTAAAGTTCAATTTAACTTCAATCGGCAGTCCTCTAATTCAACTTTTAAGTATTTTATTTTTTGCAAGAGTTTTTAATCTTCATGAGCAAATAGGTTTAGCAATTGGAGTAATAATAGGTTTGTCTTTTAATTATGCGGTGAATCTTCTTTGGATATGGAAGGCTCCGGAGCAATCGGAACTTCAATCCGTTAGGGCAAAGACTATATAGCTATGACCAAAGTGCCTAATAATTACAAATTAATTATTTTATTGGTTTTGATTACAGTCACTGCTTTCTTTAGATTTTGGGAAATTAGAAATTACGTTGTATTTTTGGGAGATGAAGGAAGAGATATGATTGTAATGAGAAATATTTTTGTTGAGAAAAACTTGCCATTTCTGGGACCAACAGCCTCAGTCGGTGGCTTTTACCTAGGCCCAATATATTACTGGATGGCAGCTCCCTTCTTATTGTTATTGCAGTTTGATCCTGTCGGACCTTCGTATTTTGTGGCAATTATCGGGGTTGCCACAGTCTTGCTTCTTTATAAATTCCTTAAAGAAGCAATAGGTTTCTGGCCCGCTGTTTTATCAAGCTTCTTATATGCGGTCGCACCGCTAATAGTAAGATACTCCCGCTCTTCGTGGAATCCTAATCCCCTGCCTTTTTTTGCGCTTTTGATGATTTACTTTATCTTTAAAGGTATTAAAGATAAAAAGTTACTTTATTTTTTAGGCGCTGGTGCATCTTTTGGTATCGCAATACAGCTTCATTATTTAGCTTCAATTCTAATTGCGATAACTGGTCTTATTGTTGTTTTTAATTCGAACTTAAAGAAATTACCTAGCATAGCTTTCTTTTCTATAATTGGTTTTTCAATAACTTTTAGTCCCTTCCTACTTTTTGAAATCAGACACGGATTTCCCAACTTTAACACAATTATTGATTTTGTTACGCGAGGCACTACGGCAGGTTTTACGTCGGCGAATTTTATATCGCTTATTTCAAGCTTGGGCAACACTTTTCTCGAAGAAATTTCTCTTGTTAAAGGAACTTTAGGTACGAAAATATTTTTCTGGTTTTTAACATTAGGAGGCATTTTAGGATTTTACCTAAATCGCAATTCAAATGATAAGATATTAATCTTTTCGATAGGCCTAATTTGGTTTCTGGGAGGAATATTAGGCTTAAGGTTTTATTCCGGTCAAATTTATGATTATTATTTCGGTTTTATGTTCCCTGCGCCCTTTATACTTTTCGGGCTAATTTTATATGTGATGTGGAAAAAATTTATTTTACGACTTATCGGTATTGTCTTATCTATTGTTTTAATAGTGTTTTTTTTAGACAATGCTTTTTACAAAAATCCGCCAAATCGTATAATTAATCAGACTTCTCAAATCGCAGATCTAGTCATAGACAAAACAGGTGAAGATCCATACAATTTTGCTTTAATTTCGGAAAGTAATTCAGATCACGCTTACAGGTACTTTTTAGAATTAAGAGACAAAAAACCTATTGATTTGGAAACCATGGTAACTGAACAGTTGTTAGTTGTTTGTGAATCAAAAAAGTGTGAACCCTTGGGACATCCTGTTTGGGAAATTGCAGGATTTGGCAGAGCAGAAATTGCACAAGAGCAAGATTTGGAATACGGAATAAAAGTATTTCGCCTGATTCATTGGCCAGGTGTTCCATCACCAGCCGGTAAACCCGCCATTAAGGGAAGCTAGTGATAAAATAAATTATGATGAAACTTAAGCATATTATTTCCGCACGCCAATTAGATAAAAAAACACTTCAGAAAATTTTTTCTGTTACCGATAAAATCAAATCACAAAAGTTTAATAAAAATGCCCTATCAGGCAAAATAATGGCTACTCTTTTTTACCAACCGTCAACCAGAACTAGGTTATCATTCGAGTCGGCAATGTTAAGACTTGGCGGATCGGTTATTACAACGGAGGATGCAGCCGAGTTTTCGTCGGCTATTAAAGGCGAAACTTTAACGGATACAATTCGGGTCGTTAATTTTTACTCAGATGTTATAGTCATCCGTCATCCAGAAAGTGGTATTGCAGATTTGGCAACAAAATACTCAAACATTCCAATAATCAACGCAGGAGATGGGGTAGGAGAGCACCCGACTCAGGGGATACTGGATCTGTATACAATTTTTTCTAAATTTCACTCACCAGATTTCACGGTTGCGATCTGCGGTGATCATGCAAATTATCGTCCGCACCATTCACTTTCCTATTTATTATCACTTTACCCGAAAATAAAAATTATCTACGTCTCGCCCAAGCTTCTCTCAATGCCACGAGAGCTAAAACAACATTTAATAAACAAAAAAATAAAATTTTCAGAAACTGAAGATTTTCAAAGTGCAGTTGCTCGGGCTGATGTTGTCTACCAAGGGAGAATTCCTAAAGAATATTTAGGAAAAGATTATAAAAAGTATTTGGATCGCTACGTTTTGGACAAAAAAGTTCTAAAAAATATTAAAAAGAATGCCATTATAATGCATCCTCTTCCAAGACTTAATGAAATAGCTCCAGAAGTTGATAGTGACCCCAGAGCAATTTATTTTGAACAGGCCCAAAACGGCCTTTTCATAAGAATGTCTCTTCTTCTTTTACTCCTTGGCCCGTGAGAATTCTGATTTTCTTCATGATCATATTAATTTAACAGTTAAAGATGGATTTAATACAAGTAAATTAT
>MFBV01000007.1:0-2844 GCA_001776505.1 Candidatus Curtissbacteria bacterium RIFCSPLOWO2_02_FULL_40_11
AGGCGTAAGAGTCTGGTTAGATAAGCCCATAACACTTCCAAAAAATAAGCCTATAAAGTTTGAGGTAACGATAAAGCGCGAAGTGCGACAATACGATTTTGGTCAAATTGTTTATGCAGCCGATTCGAGAGTTTATGTGGAAACGTATCCTAAGTATCGTGTTGGCGACAGATTGCTTATAGAAGGCCAATTAGACGCTCAGGGGCGCATGTTCGAAGGCAGTGTAAAAAAGATTGGGGAAAAATCGAATTTAGCCCGTTTTAGGTCGAATTTACGGGAAAAGATTTCAAATAGGATTGGTGAACTGCTACCTGCGAGGGAGGCGACTTTAGTTGTAGGGACGGTACTTGGTGTTGATACTATCGGGAAAGAGTTCCGGGACGAGCTTATAAAGACCGGAACAATTCATGTTGTGGTGGTTTCCGGCCAAAATTTGATGATTGTGGCCGGAATATTTCTGGCGCTGGCAAAGTATATCGGCAGAAGGCAATCGATGCTTCTGGCTATTGGGGCGGTCTTTTCTTATGCTTTTTTGACCGGATTCGAACCGCCGGTCGTGCGGGCAAGTATTATGGTTTTAGTTTCCACAACCGCCATATTTTTGGGCAGAGAATCAGGCGTGTTTTGGTCTTTGATTATTGCGGCGCTTGTAATAATATTTATATGGCCTCAGGCTTTGTTTGAAGTTTCTTTCCAGCTGACTTTTGCGGCGACTTTGGGAATTGTGACGTTAGGGCAGTATTTTCAAAGACCCTTGAAAAAGTTTAGTTTATTGGGTGACAACGCTGCTATTGCCACGAGCGCTTTTATTTTTACCGCACCGGTTATTTTATTTTATTTTTCGCGAGTTTCACCGGTGGCTCCTTTTGCAAACATATTAGTAGCCGAAAGTGTGTTTCCGGTAATGGTATTGGGGTTTTTGATTGCCTTGGCGACGCTAATTTTTATGCCACTAGCGCAACTGTTGGCATATTTGGCTTATGTTCCGGCACTTTATTTTTCGGAAGTGGTAAGGATAATGGCGAAAATTGTTTAATTTTTAATTTGTAATTGCTCGCTTTGAGCGAGTTTCGAGTCGAAAAGTAAATTTTCAATAAATTTGAAATGTTTGAATTTTAAAAATTTAGATTTCAATAAAAATTAAGAATTTAAAATTGAAAATTATCATATATGTTGGATCAGAAATCGAAGCTGACTTTAATATTCGCGATTATCTTTGCGGTTTTGGGTGTTTTGTTTATCGTCGAAAGCCAAAAAGTGGGGAAATTGAGGCTGATTTTTTGTGATGTTGGGCAGGGAGACGGGATTTTAATCGTGACTCCAGGCGGAAAACAGATTGTGGTTGACGGTGGGCCGGGGACAAAAATTGTGGATTGTCTGGGGGCAAAAATGCCTTTTTGGGACAGGACGGTTGAGATGATGATTGTAACCCATGCCCAGCAAGACCATATGGAAGGGCAGATTGAGATTTTTAAGAGGTACAAAGTTGAGCGGGTTGTTTGGAGCGGAGTTGAAAATACAACTGCGCTTTTTAGTGTTTGGCAGAAACTACTTGAAGCTGAGAAATCTGAAGTTCATTTAGGAAGAAGCGGCGATAAATTAAAGCTGGATAAAATTGTTTTTGATGTGCTGTGGCCAACTACTGAGATGTTAAATGTCTGGAAGATTGTGCCGCCTGTTGATATCAATGACAGTTCAGTTGTTGCAAGGCTTGAGTATAATCCCGATACCGGATCAGGAAAGGCTATTTGTGCGTATTTGACGGGGGATTTGCCAAAGGAGATTCTTGAAGGGTTGATAAATAAACCATGCCAGATTCTCAAAATTTCGCATCACGGTTCGAAAACCGGCACGAGTCAGGAGATAGTTGATTTGGTTAAACCTGAAGTTGCCGTGATTCAGGTTGGTAAAAATAGGTTCGGCCATCCGACGCAGGAAGTTTTGGATTTACTTGAGGGTGTCGAGATTTTGCGAAATGATAAAGATGGCACTATTGAAATAGAAACAGACGGCAAATCTTTCCGTGTGAATTAACCCCATAGTTGTAAATCTTGCTTTGCGGTAGTATAATTTCTGGTTATGGAAAGAATAACTGAGAGGCGGCAAACTGCAGCTGATGGTTTAAGTGAACCTACGCTTCTATCGATTAGGACGAGTATCTCGCAAGGAGGTATAATGCTAAAGGTTTTACCTCTGGCAAGGCAAGGCTTAACTGTATCTGAAATTGAACAAATAACCGGCATAAGACATGATTTAGTTGCCTCTTCATTATTCAGGCAGAGAGTAAAAGGGAGACTCCCTGAATCCGCAAGGCAATTTAACAAAAGACTTATTGAAGCTATAGTAAATCTTCCTGAAGATCCAGAATTAAGGAAAGGTCTTTTGGATCAAGTGAGTTTCGGTTTATACAGGGGCAATCTTAAATCCTTTACAACACCAAGAGCATGTTTAAGGCTGGCAGGTTTGGGGAGACTAATCGGAAATTATAATTGGGCTCAAGCAGTTGTTCCGGTATTGCGAAGTGCTGAGATAGCTATCAAGGAGTTTTTTCTAAATGTTAATGATGATGGTGTAGAGGTAGAACGGACCTATCGTATAATGTTTAAAGCCGAGCAGAAGAAAGCGATTTCCACACTGAAAAATAGGGTTGATGAACTTGACCACCGAGGAATTCCTTTTATTTGAGTTTGAGTGTAGCTTAGAACTGTACACAAATTAATTTCCCCTGTAAACTATTGGTATGAATTTGAAAAAGCAGATTAAGAAAGACGTGGCAGCTGCGCTGCGACAGTTGACAGTTGACAGTTTACAGTTGACAGAAAATGAAGTCGAAGTTTTTAGGCC
>MFBV01000007.1:2947-3231 GCA_001776505.1 Candidatus Curtissbacteria bacterium RIFCSPLOWO2_02_FULL_40_11
GGAGGTGAGAAGCGTGGAAGTTTTGAGCGCTCGCCAATAGAGATTGCTAGAGAATTGGCTGATAGTTTGCAAAGTCAGGCATACATTGAAAAACTAGAGGTTAGCGAACCCGGATTTGTTAATTTTTTTATAAAGGATGTGGTTTGGCAAAATCAGGTAAGCGATGTACTCGAAGCTGAATTAAAGTTTGGATCAAATGATTCTGGACGCGGTAAAAAAGCACGAGTCGAGTTTGTCAGCGCCAACCCGACCGGACCACTTCACTTTGGCAATGCCCGAGGCGG
>MFBV01000007.1:3364-4489 GCA_001776505.1 Candidatus Curtissbacteria bacterium RIFCSPLOWO2_02_FULL_40_11
GAGAAAGGGGAAGGTGATCTTGCTTATCTGGGTGAGTACGTAAAAGAACTTTCAGCAAATGTCAAATCAAAAATCGGCAACACAAAAGATCTGTCGCAGGATGAAGTTGCCAAAAAAGTAGGGGAGTTAGCAGTCAGGATTATGTTTGAGGAAATTATTAAGGACACTCGCGATTTAGGCATAAAATACGATTTGATAACAACGGAAAGCGATCTTCAGAAAGAGGCACCCAAAGTATTAACGGAATTTGAAAGGCGAGGTCTTCTAAAAAAATTGGAGGGAGCTGTTTGGTTTGGGGACAGGGGTGCTGTAGTTGTTAAAAGCGACGGAACCTTTACTTATTTTACTGCGGATCTTGTTTATCACAAGCAAAAATTTGAAAGCGGGTACGATTTGGTTGTTGATGTTTTTGGGAGTAATACATCCGGGCATGTTCCAAAATTACGCGAGCTTGCAGATGTATTAGGATTTAATCAAGAAAAACTCAAAGTAATTTTGTATCAATTTGTTCGCATAAAAAGGGGTTCTGATATAGTTAAGATGAGTAAGAGGTCCGGGACTTTTGTGACGGTTCGCGAAGTTCTGGACGAAGTCGGCCGTGATGCTTTGAGATTTTTTATTTTAATGCACGAAGTTAATACCCATATTGATTTTGATCTGGACCTTGCGAAGGAGAAATCCAGCAAGAACCCCGTTTATTATGTCCAGTATGCAAATGCCAGAATCTGTTCGATTCTGGCGAAAGCTAAAGGCAAAAAGCCCTTCGATAAAACTCAGGGTAAACTTCAGGCAAAAAGCAACCATGAACTACTAACTGGCAACTATGAACTAAATCTGGTGAAGCAGATTTCAAGGTTCCCAGAGCTAGTTGAAGATATTTCCGAAAATTTCGCAGTGAATCAGCTGACGACTTATGCGATGGAACTTGCCGATTCTTTCCACAAATTTTACGAAAATTGTCCGGTGCTCTTGGAGAAAGAAGAACTTCGCCAAGCCCGTCTTGCTTTAATTTCGGCAACTCAAATCGCCCTTGCTAACACTTTGAGACTTCTTGGTGTATCTGCGCCGGAGAAGATGTAAGGATTATTAAGTAGCTTAAGATACTTAAGTCAATTAAGTCACTTA
>MFBV01000007.1:4532-8759 GCA_001776505.1 Candidatus Curtissbacteria bacterium RIFCSPLOWO2_02_FULL_40_11
CATTCACGATTTGACTGTCCAGTTTGTTAAGAAGTATATCTTAAGTTCCTTAAGTAACTTAAGTCGCTTAAGATACGATAGAAGAACGGCAGATCAAATGAATCAAGCTGCCCGTTCCGGTAAACAGAACATTGTTGAGGGCGTCGGCCAGTCTCAGACTTCTAAATCGGGTGAAATTAAACTTTTAGGTGTAGCTAAAGCTTCATTTGAAGAGCTTTTGGCTGATTTTGAGGATTTTTTGAGACAGAACAATTTAGAGATTTATTCCAAGTATGATAAAAGAGTTACTGCTTTTCGAAAAACCGCATTTCGATTAAGTGACTTAAGAAACTTAAGTGACTTGGGCAACTTAAAAGAAAAGCCGAAGCTTCCCGGAAATCCTCAGGACGATGCTAACTTCTTATTAACTCTTTGCCACCAGGAAACTTATCTTCTTGATCGACAGATAAAGTCGGCAGTTGATAAGTTTGCCAAAGAGGGCGGGGTAAGGGAGAAACTTTACGAAGCAAGAAAAAAACAACGGGGCTTTTAAATGTGAGAAAAGTCTTACTGCTGATCTTGATAGTTTTCTTGAGTTACTTAGGCTACTTAAGGTACTTAAGCGACTTAAGTGAGAAGCAGTCGGAGTCTCCGATGCCCAAGACAACCATTCTGCGCTTTGCTCTTGTTTCCGATAGCGAGAATGAGAATGATTTGCTTAGCAAAGCTTTAAATCAGGCAAAAGGTGCCGGCGTGAATTTTGTGATTGGTCTTGGTGACTTTTCGAGTGTAGGGACATTGGATCAGCTGAAATCAGCAAAAGAAGTTTTTGATAAATCAGGTTTAACTTATTATATTACCCCAGGCGATCGCGACCTTTGGGATAGCAGAAATCGCGGGGAAGAGGCGATCACAAATTTTCTCCAGGTTTTCGGACATCTGAGCCAGCCTATATATAAGGAAGAAGGGATACAGTTTGTTATTATAAATAATAGTGATATATATACTGGCATCTCCGATGCCGAAATTTCAAATTTCAAATTTCAAATTTCAAATTCTTCGCAGTACAAGCTTACTTTAGTCTTTGCTCATAAAACACCGTTTCATCCTCAAAGCGCGCATGTGATGGGAGAGAATAGCCAGACAGTAGCCGAGCAGGCCAGTCGGTTAGTTGAGTTAATGGAAACAAGTAGCGTCGATGGATTTTTCTCGGGAGATCTGCACTTTTTTGCCCAGTTCAATTCGCCCAGTGGCAATGTTAAAATGACGACCATCGGCGCGGTCAACTCGGCCCGCAATTTTCAAGGACCGAGATTTGCGGTTGTGACGGTTTTTGATGATTACAGTTGGGAAGTTGAGGATATAGAAATTCGCTAAGGCGAATCTCGAATTACTAATTAACCTAATTGACCTAATTTCTAAAAAATGACTAATGATACAAATCCTAAAAAATACGATCTTGAAGAGAGAACAGCAAAATTCGGAGAAGCAATTATCGAATTTTGTAAAAAAGTACCCAGAAGCCCAATAACTGATCCGTTAATTACTCAGTTAGTAAAATGTGGGACTAGTGTGTGTGCTAATTACTGCGAAGCGGATGATGCCGAAAGTAAAAGTGATTTTAGACATAAAATTGGAATTGTCAAAAAAGAAAGCAGAGAAGCGAAACACTTTATTCGAATGATAGTCAAAGCAGTCCCAGAGTTAAAAGAGAAAGCTAAGCCTTTATGGACTGAAGCAAAAGAATTAAATTTGATTTTCAATACGATTTACAAGAAAGTTAAGTAATTGTAAATTTATGCATTGGTGCTTTATTAGAATAATTAGATCAATTAGAAATTAGAAATTTATTAGATGAAAGACTTTGAAAAACTAATTTTGGATAACGGACTTAGAGTAATTCTTGCACCTCTTAAGTCGGTAATGAGCACGACCGCGATTGTAATGTGCGGTGCCGGTTCGCGCTACGAAACAAAAAAAACCAACGGCATTTCCCACTTTTTGGAACATATGTTTTTTAAAGGGACAAAGGCGCGCCCGACCGCTTCTGACATTTCCCACGCACTGGACGCCATTGGCGCCGATTACAATGCTTTTACAGGCAAAGAAGCAACTGCTTATCACATTAAGAGTGCTACAGGGCATCTGCCGCTGGTTCTGGATATGCTGGCGGATATGGTTTGGAATTCTAAGTTTGACAAAAGCGAGATTGAGAAAGAGCGCGGCGTAATTATTGAAGAATTGAATATGCGTTCGGATACGCCAATGACTAAAGTTGCCGAAGTTTATGAAAGTTTGCTTTGGGGAGATCAACCGCTTGGTTGGGAAATTGGCGGCAAGAAAGACAATATTTTAAAAATACAGCACCAAGATTTTATTAGCTACATCAATGAACGATATTCTCCGCATAACATGGTGGTTGCACTCGCCGGAAATTTTAATCGGGGAAAGGCGCTTGCTGATATAAAGAGACACTTTGGGGGAGCTAAACGTCATGATGTTACCGCTTTTAAGCCTATTTCCGAAGCGCAAAGGAAACAAGCCCTGAATGTTTATTTTAAAAAAACAGACCAGGCGCATTTAATTTTGGGTTTTCGCGGAATCAAACTTGGGCACCCGGACAGATATATCGGCGCGGTTTTGGCGACGATTTTAGGCGGCGGTATGTCTTCTCGCTTGTTTACAAACGTGCGAGAGAAGAGAGGTCTGGCTTATTATATTCGTGCAGAAAATGATAGTTATCTGGATACGGGGACGCTGGCAGCTTCCGCCGGAGTTGATCTTAAAAGAATTGATGAAGCCATCAAAGTAATTTTAGAGGATTTTAGAAAAATTTCTGGCAGTCTGGTAGAGGGAAAAGAGCTTAAAAAAGCCAAAGAATACATCAAAGGCAAAATGATTCTTTCTTGGGAAGATTCAAGGGTCGTAGCACTTTCCTATGGTCTTGACGAGCTTGGCGAGGGTAGAGTGCGCACCAATGCCGAGATTTTGAAGCAGATCGACAAGGTGACATCGGCTGATGTTTTAAGGCTGTCGAAGTTTTTATTTACCAATTCCAAACTCAATCTCGCCGTCATCGGGCCGTTTAAAGAACCTGAAAGATTTAGAAAGTTATTAAAGCTTTAAAAACTTTAAAAAATCCCGAGGTGTCAGTACGAATCCACACCCGGTGTGGGCTGGGTTAGAGGTGCGCTTTGAGAAAATCCTGAAAATCCTGAAAATCCTGAAACTCCTGAAACTATAAAGTGCTATAATAATTTTGGTAGGTAAATATGCCAAGCGCCAACTACATATGGGCAATTTTAAGAATTGGTATGGGTTGGGTTTTTTTATGGCCGTTTTTAGACAAAACGTTCGCTTTAGGCTTTGCTACGGAAGCCGGCAGGGGATGGCTAAGCGGAAGTTCTCCCGCAATGGGATTTCTAAAATTCGGTAGCAGTGGTCCGCTTGCAGGTTTCTATCAGGGCTTAGCCGGGAATCCTGTCGTTGACTGGTTGTATATGCTGGGTTTGTTGGGTGTTGGCATCGCCTTTATTTTGGGAATTGCTTTAAGGATTGCGGCATTTTCCGGAGCGTTGATGATGTTATTAATTTACAGTGCAGCATTGCCGGTTGAAAATAACCCTTTTTGGGATGACCATTTAGTTTATGCTTTGGTCTTAATTGGGTTAGCTGCTTCTAATAGCGGCAACACTTTAGGTTTGGGAAACTGGTGGGGGCGAATGAAGCCCGTTGTGAAATTCAAATTCCTCGCGTAATTTTAATTTTAACTCCATTTTAGCTTTTAACCATTTAACAATAGGTTATTAACATACTAAATTTAAGCAGTCATTTTACAAACAGCGTATAATTTAGGCGCCGGTCAAAACTGGTATAAAATGGTAGAAGCTATAACTCCTACCGAACCTGTACAAATAACACAAGACTCCAGAGGTGCTCGAGAGAACCCCATTACTTTTTATGATTTACCGCAAGACATTTTAGAAGTTGAAGATGTAATTTTTGATACGGAAGATAATGTGTTTGTTATAGAATTTGGGAACAAAGTATTAAACCTGCAACTGGATCAGGGCAGAAGTTTTATACTGGCAAGAAGCGGCCTTTTTAGTTATATAGGCAGAGAGAAAAGGGAAGGAGACACTACACGCGTTTATAAAGTTGCACGCGAAGTAATGCAAAGAGTTGCGGTTTATTTGCACGAGCCTGTTTTATATTCGCTTTTTACTGCCAATGAGGGTATGGAAAAGT
>MFBV01000008.1:0-9946 GCA_001776505.1 Candidatus Curtissbacteria bacterium RIFCSPLOWO2_02_FULL_40_11
TAGCATTGGATAGTACTTGTTGGTGCTACAGTTTCCGGAGTGTCTATGCCGATGTATCTAACCCTTGCGCCTCCTTCAATTTCAATTGTGTCACCGTCTATAACCCTAGTTACTTTTACACCTTCGGCATCTGTTGTCTCTTGCTGATCTTGTTGAAGACTTTCTATTTCAGTACCTTCACCTTTAACTTCCGGATTTTCGTGGACTTGTGCTGATTCTTGGGCATTTTCATCTTGGTCTTGCTTAACAGAAGTTGTGTCGGTAGTTACCCCAAAGAGAACAAAAAATACGATAGTCAGAATTCCGAAATATGAAGCTATCTTCTTTCTTGAAAGATCCCGCATAGTGTATTTATTTAGCAGTGCCGATTTAAAGAGAAAAACAACCATTGCGACCGGTGAAATCAAAAAGAGTAAAAGAAACAAAATATCCATAATTCAGGCGAATTATATCAAATCTGACGCCAGTTAAACCTATAGTGTGTAAACACTATTGGACCAACTTTCAAACTCAATAAAATGTACGTCTAATACATAAATCACGTTGAACGTGAATTAAATGTACAAAAATAGTGTCGCGTCAGACGTGACTTCCTCGTACAAACTACGATTCTAACCAAACCGAGTTTGACTCGGGTCGGGGAGAGGGGCGCACAATTGAACCGCTTCTATCTGATTTAAACAGACTTTATAGTGCTTACAGCATGGCTATTACCTAACTTAAATTGATGCATTGATATATAATACGGATTTAAATATGAGCTGTGAGAAGTTAAAGGCAGATTTAGAGATAAGGCGTAGTGAATTGGAATTAACACTTGAGCGAGCCAAGGTAGGTCATTTCATACAAAGACTATCTATAAGTTGCCGTGACGGCAGGTCTAGAAAAACACATACATCGGGAATTCTTAATTCTGAAGAAGATGCACAATTGGATAAAATCTGGGCAGAAATTAAACCTGAAGCAGAAGAATACTTAAGGAATATTGAACCGCTAATTTAGTCCGTTATACCAGCTCTTCAGACGTATTCTAAACCTTATGTCCCTTCTAGTCGGGGAGAGAGGACTCGAACCTCCGACCTCGCCGTCCCAAACGGCGCGCTCTAGCCAACTGAGCTACTCCCCGGATTTTAAGTAATACCCTATAATTACTTTTTTTAACTTATTCCCCACACCAGTCTTGTAAAACTTTTCTCTGTGCATGGCATCCTGCTTACAATAAAAACTCTCATAGTAAACTAAATTGAACGGCTTATTATCCCTTGTCCACTTGTTACTACCTAAATTATGTTCTTTTAATCTTTTACTTGCCTCTTTTGACGTAAAACCTGTATATGTTTTACCGTTCTTTATGCTTCTGAGTAAATAGACAAAATACATACTTAGCCTCGTCCAAAAGACGATCAGCCTTTGGCTGAAACTGTCACCCAGAGGGTGGTCAACCTTTGGTTGAAGCTACTCCCCGTTTCACTTCGTTCAACGTGAACTACCTGTGGCCTGGGTGGGATTCGAACCCACACGGCTTATTCAGCCATCAGATTTTAAGTCTGACGTGTATACCGGTTTCACCACCAGGCCTTTTTATTGCGCTTTGATCACTTCTTGATGAAATCAAGAACGAATTTTTCCGCCACCTCGGCTTGTCAGATTAGAACATTTTAGCTTAATTTAGAGGGTTGATTCAATTGAGGGTTATCTTTAGAATTATTTGAAAGATGATGAATTACGACGATCAGGATTCGAACGAAGAAGAAAATCCTGAGAAACCACCCTCGGTTACCGGGGAAGAAGATCCGTTTTCCGGAGACGCAACTTCTTCTGAATCGCCGGACATTGATGAAGAACTGAAAAAAGTCGGACTTCACGGAGACGAACAGGGTGCTAAGGAATTGGACGTAGACGAGGAATTATAGCTTCAATTTGTTATTCAGCAGCTTCAGTTTGTGTTAAAATTACCACTATATAAGCGCCTGTAGCTCAGTGGATTAGAGCACTAGTCTTCGGAACTAGGTGTCGGGGGTTCGAATCCCTCCAGGCGTACTAATTACAGACAGCTTGGGGGTATATCAGCATTTCATCTGATGTACATTTCAAAACAGGTTTTGGGGGTATAGCTCAATTGGTAGAGCAACGACCTCTTAAGTCGTCGGTTCAGGGTTCGAGTCCCTGTGCCCCCACCAACACGGGCACCCCAGCCCGACCGTGTCCCCTCAAACAGCTTGAGAGGGCTTGCTAATCGATCATTTTTCCAAACAAGAGCACTGAAAAAGTTAATTTTGATGGGACTTCTTTATTCCATTTGGTCTCAAGTGCTCACTTGTGACCGTGGAGTTATAAGAACGCAATGTGCCAGACCGAACTTTACGCGAGACTTGACGCGAGGTGCAAAATGATGTAGATTAAGAATTAACACAGAAATGAAAATTTGGTCATTTAAGAAGTTTGATGGGGTATATTCTAGGGGAGATACAAAGATCGGAATAAATAAATCCGGACTTATAAGGCTTTCGTCTGGATTTTGCAAATCAACAAACGTTACAAACTTTAAATATTGTGTGTTGTTTTACGATAGCGGAAATAAGGCAATTGCATTCAAGTTCATCAACACTCGAGAAAATGGTGTTCTTAAAATAACCCGAGATACTACGGGAGCAACAGTTTCAGCAAAGTCCTTCTTTAAGGCAAACAAGCTAGACTTGGAAACCAATGCTGGAAGATATGACTGGGGAAAACAGACTATACCAAATATCGGTGACGTTTTTATTATTGAACTAGACAAAAAATGAAACAGATTCTTGATGGGATAGGTAATTTTAGAATAAAAGTAGCTGACTTTTTCCACTCCGAAGTTAACAATACATTCAACAAAACAGAATTCCACTTTCATGGCCCTGTAAATATAATAGACAAATCTCCTAAAAATGTAAGGAGAAAAATTGGCTTTCCTCCGAAGGAAAAATGAACATCAGATAGAAGGCATGTAAGATCGGGTATCGAATATAACTGAAAACTTTTGGCTTAAACTGCCGATTAGAGTTGCCAGGAAATTCTTGTCCCCACTTTTTTGGTGTACCATTTGTTTCGTTTAGCCTCAAAGTGGTACACTGGCCCTGTGGAGTTATAAGGACGCAACAGGCCTAGACCGGCCTGCTCCACTAAAATCTTGTTGCAGCAAAGCATGGGTTATAGTCCCCACCCCCGGCACCGCGTCAAACGCGGTTAGACAAGTTGGACTTGGCACAAAATCACAAATCCAACCCCGGGTGCTCAACAGTAATCCCGAATCTCCCAAATGCATAGTCTAGAAGCAGAACCATTTCCCCACGCCTGTCCTCACTACCCAAAATAACGCCCAAAAGCTTTTTCCCTCCGCTTTCTGCGTATGTTACTAAACACCAACCGGCGTCCCAGGTAAATCCGGGTTTAACACCCTTAACTCCGGGGTAACTTGTCAAAAGATTGGTATCGTTATAAAGGAGATACTCTTTATGGTTATTTGTTGCCGTAATATATTTTTCATACGTAGAAGTAATATCTCTAAACTTTGGATAATTTTCCCATGCATATCTGGTAATCGTTACCATGTCGTAAACAGTTGTATACTGCTTGCTACCATCTTCATCAAGCCCGGTAGAATTAACATATTTAGTATCAGAAAGCCCTATCTCCTTTGCTTTTTCATTCATCATCTCAACAAAAGCTCGTTCTGTACCGGCAATACCCTCGGCTATTGTAATAGCAGCGTCGTTGCCGCTAACCAGCATCGCTCCATATAAAAGTTCTTCCAGAGTTAATTCTTCTCCGGCAGAAAGCAGCATACTGTTTTCACCAATTGATACAGCATACTCAGAAACAATAAATTTATCAGAAAGTTTGGCATTTTCCAGTGCAACCAGTGCGGTCATGATTTTTATGGTGGAAGCCGCAGGCAACTGTTGCGCGCCGTTCTTAGCAAACAAAATCTCTCCACTGTCATAATCGGCAATCATCGCTGATTTTGCACTAATGTAAATATCTTCAGAATTTCTGTTTTGCCAGTTTGGATTCGCCTTTGGAAACCAATTATTAATATAGGCTTTATCCGATGAGACCCCGTAAATTTTAGGAGTAGAGGTCTGCGGAAATACATCCCCCTTGTAGTAGAAATATGCTCCACCGGCTATAATTGCTACCAATAAAAAAACAGAAATTACTCTGCCCATCAACTTAATTGTACAAAGAAATTAGAATTACGTGTACTTTGAATTAGCAATCAGTTGTCAATTGTTCTAGTTAACGCTTTTTACAATAAACACGACTATTTGATAGAATTACAAGACATTGCGTCACGTCAAACGTGACTAGCAACGTCTGACGTTGCGGGATCACCCTTTTGATGCGGGATCGTCTAATGGTAGGACAACAGCCTTTGGAGCTGTTTATCTAGGTTCGAATCCTAGTCCCGCAGCTCTGTAAAAAAGGCAGTCCATGTGGCTGTCTTTTTTACAGCTTTGTAGGCTAGATCGAACCTACCTAGGTTCGGTATTGTGAAGCACTATCGTAACAACGATTACGATAGTTTGCGTTACAATATGCAGAAATTGCGGAGCAATTTTGAAGATCCGTACAGATTATTTATAATCCTAGTCCCGCAGCCAAATTTTGACCACTGAGTCAGCCTCAAAAAGTTATCTTAACCCCATTCAATCAGAGAGTCTATAATTGAAGTATGTCTTGGCAAATAATAATCGTTGCTTTAATTTTAATTACTTCCACAGCTACAGTTTTGGAAAAGTTTACCTTAAAGAAAGAACACGCTCTCCAGTATTTAACTTTATTATCTACATTAATTTTGATATTTTCCCTACCATTGGTATTTTTAGGAAAAATCAACTTCACAATTCACCCTGCTTTATGGATGCTGATTGCTTTACCCGCTATTAGTCATTCTTTGGCAGCACTCTTTTTTGATAAATCATTACGCCATCTTGATATCTCTCAAGTTTTACCGATGATGAATTTGAGCACTTTAATCACAGTCGTTGCAGCTTTTTTAATTTTTGGTGAAAAATTAAACTCCTTTCAAATTCTTGGAATTGTTTTTCTGATTATTGGTGCTTATTCTCTCGAAGCGGGCAGTTTGACTAATTTATTTAACCCAATAAAAACTCTTGTTCGTAATTTTGCATCAAAACATCAACAGTTCATCTTCTATTCGATCCTCCTTTACTCGATTGCGTATTTGTTGGATAAGTGGTTATTGACCCAAGTTCCGATTCTTACATACTTTTTTATAAATATTTTATACTCAGCACTTTTCTATTTGATTTTGACCTTTGGTTTATATGAAGGATTCACTGATTTAAAAACTGGCTTTGCTGCTGGAGGAAAACTTATTTTGCCAATTTCACTTTTTTTCCTACTTCAATCACTACTTTTCTTTAAAGCTATTACTATTGTTCCTCTTGCACTACTTATTCCGCTTTTTCGACTACATACTTTAGTTTCATCACTTATAGGTGGCGAAATTTTAAAAGAAAAACACCTGATCTATCGGGCAGCAACAGCAATTTTCATGCTTTTGGGA
This sequence comes from Candidatus Curtissbacteria bacterium RIFCSPLOWO2_02_FULL_40_11, assembly GCA_001776505.1. Taxonomy (GTDB): domain Bacteria; phylum Patescibacteriota; class Microgenomatia; order Curtissbacterales; family GWA2-41-24; genus WO2-FULL-40-11. Next base: position 5,567 of record MFBV01000008.1, read on the forward strand.
GCGTCAATTGTGTTCAAGTAATTATCGATTATTTCAAATGACTTTTGATACACCAACTCAGGAAATTTAATCTGCTTATACCAATCAGAAGTTCGGAAATCGTCCCTCTTACACTAAAGTTTCAGAGGGCAAGCAACTACTCCCAGCTTTTTTCTTAGCCCTTCGACTTCGCTCAGGATAAACCTCAAAAAACTATATCCGAAGGGGTATATAGAATTGTATACCCAAACTGAACAAAGGACTACAGGATTCGAACTTTTAGCTTACCTTGACATTTATTGACATAATTATGCTTTTATGATATAAAATAGTGAATGAATTACGCAAGAACAACCTTAACATTAGATCCTGATATATTAAAAGAGGCAAAAAAATTGGCGGCTGATGAAAAAAAGCCCCTAAAGGGTGTAATTGAAGCTGCTTTAAAGAACTATTTAGAGCAGAAGGTCAAAACAAAAAAACTTACACTTGCCGACTTTCCAGCTTTCAATTTGGGTCGTGTTAATGAAAAATTAATTAACAGAGAAAATCTTTACGGCGACTATCTAGATCGCAAATTTCCTCCAATTTCCAAAAAGTAATGTATCTTCTGGATTCTAATGTGCTGATTTATGCCCATAATAATGCATCACCGTTTTATAGAAAAGCTAGGTCAATCTTAGGCGATGTTTTGATTGGAGATCTAGATGGATGTGTTTCTTTCCAAAACCTATATGAATTCTACTCAATTATCACAGACTCAAAAAGAATTGAAAGACCTCTTGATTCCAGCCAAGCAATGAAAATTTTGTTTTCTTATTTAAACGCAGAAAATTTACCTAAAATTTATGCCAAAAGCACCAATCTTGCCGGGACTATCGAATTGCTAAAATCTTACGAAGTTAAAAGACAGCAAATCTTTGATCTAATTTTAATTACCACTATGATCGAGAACGAAGTGTTGGGAATATACACAGCCGACGAGAAATTTTTTAAACAATTTAATTTCTTGGAAGTAGTTAACCCTTTTAAGTAAAACGTCTAATCTCAGCCTCAAAAACCATCCAAAATCGTTAAATTTTGCGTTGGCCCAAACAGAATTCGAACTTTGGGTATAATTATCTAAATGCGAAATTCAACCAGAATTATTATCTGCCAAATTACTGAAGATGACATTGGTGTTAAAAAACCCGATCAAATTGAAACTACCAATTATCAACTAAGAACAGCCGCAAGAGGCTTATTAATAAAAGATAGAAAAATAGCTCTTCTTAATGTAACTACAAAGAAATATCATAAACTGCCAGGTGGAGGTATAGAGAAAGGTGAGTTAATTCATCTTGGGTTCAAAAGAGAAGTAAAGGAAGAAACGGGTTGGGATTGTGAGATAGTAGATGATAAACCAGTTACAATCGAGTATCGAAATAGGATAAATGTTCTTCAAATATCTTATATTTTTGCCGCTAAGGCCATTGGAACACCTTCCGAACAGAAATTGGATGAGGGAGAAATAAAAGATGGCCACGATCTTGAATGGATTTCTATTGAGAAAGTTGAGGATTTGTTATCTAAAGAAAATCCCGATGATTACGAAGACAAATTCATTCACCTCAGAGACTTTACAATTTTTAGGTATTATAAAGATAAGTTAAAAGATTTTACCCATTAGGAAAATAAAAATTGTTGCGACTTTTGATAAACTAATTCTAGGTATTTAATGATTTCAACCCAATCTACGGTTCTCTTCGACAAATTACAATACTGAGCGTAGTCGAACTACTCAGCATAAATCCAATAGTGCCAGCCAAGACGGGCACCCTAAGGTGACCGGGGTTCCTAAAAAGCCCAATGGGGCTTGCTAAACCTCCACTTTTTTCTTCGGAAACTCGGACCGCAAAAAACCTCAAAATTCGGTCAGTGAGACTACGGTTCAAGCCTGTCCAAGTGGCTACAGCCAGAAGACTTGTTAAAGTATTTTAAGAAAATCGTTTGGGGTAGCAAGAGTTACTCCTTGATAGAAATTTCCAACTTTGTTGAACAAAGGCTGGTCTCCAGTTACCAGGTAGTCGACCTTGGCTGAAATAGCGGCTGACATTACCAAGTCATCTTCCGGGTGAGTGGCTACACCTTTAACAGGTGTGGTTATAGAAATAATCGTACACTCCTCGTTAACTAAAGTTATTGCCTCATCTATATCTTCAGGTTTGAGCCGGCTTTTGAAATAGTGACGCCCTAGAGTATTCTTAAACTCAGCAATTATATGCTCAGAAGTAAAAAGCTCGAAATGTCCTGCTAGCCAAGCGTGGAGTAACTGGGCGGGTGCTCTGGTTGGATGCTTTAAGGATACAAAACCAGAAACCAATACATTAGTATCTAAAAGAGCCTTAATCACAGTGAAGTTTTACGTTTTTCTGCCCTAACTTCGTTAATTGCTTTTTTCACTTGCCTGTTGAGTTCTTTTTCCGGAACATCTTTAAATGCTTCTCCAATTCTGTTAAGTACCTCAAATCTTTTAGCCCGCTGTTCTTCCATCTGGATAAACCTTTGTAAGTCTTCTGCGGAAATTACAGCGGCGACCGGAATGCCACTTTTTTCAACAACTACTCTTGTTTGATTGCGAAATACTTTGTTCAATAGCTGGCTCCACTGCGCTCTTACTTCTGATGCTTTCATTACTTGTGTCATTTAAATTCACCTCCTAGCACTACTTGTACATAATAGTACAAATTAGTACAAGAAGCAAGTTCCACATCTTAAAGTATCAGCGAATTAGTTTACATCCCACTCAGATTATTGCTAAAGGAAAATCTTCTAAAAAGAAGGCAGTATTGTCTCCTAAGAAAGGAGACGCAAGTGAGTGAGAAAACCATCAAGAACCTAGTTGAGACCAGAAAAAGGGCAGCTCCTGCTGCTGATCACTTACTCGGCATTAGTACCGTAGATAAACAATGAAAGGGGGAATTCGTATATACGACAATGTGCAACTAGGCACTTTAGGACTTTTTTAGTCCTTCTCATTATTTGAGATTCCTGTTTTGGAAAAAGTGCCTTTTTGCATTACTACTTATGATATGAAAAGTTAATCGGTATGATATTATTAAACTTGGCGAACCAGTTAGGTTCGTTTTTAACATGTTAGAACAGCTATTAAATTTTGATTTAATTAGAATAATAGAAACGGTCGGTTATTTAGGCGTAACAGCCATCATTTTTGCCGAATCCGGGCTGTTAATAGGTTTCTTCTTACCCGGCGACAGTCTTCTTTTTACGGCAGGCTTTCTAGCCTCCCAGGGCTTCTTTAATATAATAACTTTGTCGACCCTAACTTTTATTGCCGCAGTAGCCGGCGACAGCGTTGGCTATGCGTTTGGCCACAAAGTTGGCAAAAAAATATTTCAAAGAGAAGATTCCATTTTCTTCCATAAAAAACACTTGGTTCGAGCCCAGAAATTTTATGAAAAACACGGTGGTAAGGCTATCACCATTGCCAGATTCCTGCCAATTGTCAGAACATTTGCTCCAATTGTTGCCGGCATGGGGGATATGCAGTACAAAAGGTTTTTGTTTTTTAACGTCATTGGCGCCTTTCTTTGGGCAGTTTGTATCCCAATTTTAGGTTTTTATCTGGGTAGTGTTATTCCCGGTGTCGACAGATATTTACTTCCGATACTCGCACTTATTATAATTTTATCGATTTCGCCAACTGTTATTCACTTAATTCGCGAACGCAAAGGAGACAGCGAGTTAAAGGAAGCGGTAGAAGAAACTAGAAAAGAAATTGAAACAATTGTCAAAAAGTGAAAAATAATTACCGTCTGCTTAGCAAATACGCCATACACATAGCTTTCTCTATAGCTTGGTTGAGTACACTAGGAAGTCTCTATTTTTCCCAAATTCTCAAACTTGTACCATGTGAACTTTGTTGGTTCCAAAGAATTCTAATGTACCCTCTGGTAATCTTATTTACTGTCGCATTAGTTAGGAAAGATAAAAATGTTGCATACTACGCACTTCCCATGTCAACAATTGGCGCAGGCATTGCAACCTATCAATATCTACTTCAAATGACTCCCCTCAAAGAAACTACTCCTTTTCAATGTAATTTGAGCACGCCCTGCAGCGAAATCCAGTTCAGTTTATTAGGATTTATTACTATTCCATTTCTGTCATTTGCCGCCTTCGCAACTATTAGTATTCTTATGATAATTTTGATAAAATCAAAAGTTAAATAAGTGAGCAGCGAACACAAATTCCTTTTAGGTTTCGCGGCAGTTACGGTTGTCATAATTTTAATAGGCGCATTTTTTTTAGGGAAACAATCCGATAGTCAACAAACAAGCGGACAAGCTCAACAAACTGTTGATCAATCGGAATTAATTTCAAATGCCCCACATACAGTCG
>MFBV01000008.1:9986-20579 GCA_001776505.1 Candidatus Curtissbacteria bacterium RIFCSPLOWO2_02_FULL_40_11
GTGAAGATGTCTACTACGTATTTAGGCACTACCCGCTTAGTATTCACAAAAACGCCAAAAAGGCAGCCCAAGCCGCTGAAGCTGCTGCCAGTCAAGGTAAATTCTTCGAAATGGTAGAAAAATTATATGCTGGTCAATCTGACTGGCAAGACTCAGGTAATGCCCAAGAACATTTCGAAACTTACGCAGCAGAAATAGGTTTAAACATTGATCAATTTAAAAGTGAGATCAACCAGTTTAATGATCCTATTGAAAGTGATTTTGCCCTGGGAAACCGATTCGGCGTTCAATCAACTCCAACTTTTTTTATAAACGGAGAAAGATATTCGGGTGTTGTTCAACTTGCTCAATTCGAACAAATAATCAATTCTTCAAAAGAAAAAACTAACGGTGCTAATACTTCAGAATCACCCGACCAACAACCTGTTGAAGATTAATAGGTTTTAATTTAGAACTTAACTTTTTATTATCTCCGAAAATATAAATTTCCTCTCCTTTTATTTTCGCTTCGCGAAAACCCCGCCAAAAATTGAATATTAGGGCGGGGATGAAGCGAAGGGGAAACATACTTCCGGGGACGTTCGATCTCGGAGCTTGAGCCAAATGATAGAATCGGCGAAAACCGAGGGTTCTTAACCCTCGGAAGTTTATTTTGTCTATACGCTTTATATAGTACTTGCGCTTATATTTGAACACAATCACTTCATGCACTTGGGGTAAAAACCAGTTAAATGTCAAGACTCTGTCACCTTCTTTATAAGAAGGTTCCATACTTTTATCTTTGACTTCAAATCTGGAAAAGGGGAACAGGGTAATTTTCAATTTTCAATTTCTAATTTCTAATCAAACCAACTGCCAGCTACCAGCTACTTTTTACTAGCCGCTTTAACTTTATTAAATATCTTTGCTATCTCGTTGACAGTACCTTCAAGCTTTTTTGCACTTTTCATATCAACTGTCTGCTTATTAATCGAACATAATTTTGCCGCCTGCCAAAAAGTTTCGTGAAGATTTGGAAACATTTCCAAGTGTTCCTCTTTAAAAAAATCTGTCCAGAGTATTAAGAGTTCATCTTTACACTTTTGAGCATGCTGCTCTTTAGTCCAAACTGCTCTTACAAATAAATTACGATCAGCAACAGTTGCCGTCTTATTATCGAAGCTCTGAATCTTCTCAACCATCTTAACGACAGTCTGCGCCGCAATCTGCGCCGCCTTAGGATCATAAATTCCGCAGGGGATATCGCAATGGGCATAAGCGGTTTTTGGAGAAAAAATTCTGTCGAGAAATCTTAAGGCAAACTTCATTGCCTACATTATAACAACGGTGGCAAGTTGTTTAGAGTTTAGAGTTTAGAGTTTAGAGTTCGAAGAACGTATCTCCTGTCAAAAGTAACGCTTTTTGGCAAAAACTGTTTGTAGGAGAGAAAACTTAAAATATTATTCATCAATATATATGAGGCACTAACTCCCAAAGCAAAAATCCCTCTCTCCATAGCTACTATTGGAATCAAAGAAATCCAAACTGCAGCCGGCAAATTAAACACCCAAATCCAAACAGCTCCCCCTACACTATGCGCAGTAAATGTAGCGCCGAGTGCTCTTGCAAATAAAAACCTTCTCCTAAGTGGCCATGCAAGCAGAGGAATAAACCAAAACAGGGAATAATACCAAACGGTTTTACCAATTGGGTGCAGGTTAAAAACTAATATCGAAATTAAGGGTACAAACAGAATATAATTTTTACTCTTACTTTTTGCGGCTAAAGCAAAATATAAAACTGCAAATAGGGTAGGAAACAGCCTAATAATCGAGCCCTTATCAACATTGCCAAGCCCGTTAAATATTAGATTGGCGCCCTGCATGAAAAAAACGGCGATAATGCCGTAAACAGACCCGAGAAATACAGCACTTATGGGTGCAAACAAATCAAATAAGGTAAACGAAACACGCGAACCTGCAAGTTTATTTACCGGAAGTTGCAGGGCAACAAATCCCAATATTATAAATAAAAAAACGAAAATTAATTTACTTTTCATATGTGTAAGTTGTCAAATGTCATATGTTTCTATTCTCCCGCCCCCGGAATAAACCCTCCCGATACCTCTATATTCGCTCCATTTATATAATAAGCGCGCTTTGAAAGCAAGAAGCCAATTGCACCTACCACATCCGCATACTTTACTTCCCGCCCCATTGGGAAGTCTTTGCCTTTAAAAATGTCTGTCTTCATCGAAGCCGGGGAAACCATATTTATATGTATACCATACCTGCCTTCTTCCCGAGCCATAGCCTTGGTCAAAAGGTAAACTCCGTTCTTTGCCATAAAGTAAGGGATTACATTTTCGCGCAAAATAAACCTGTCCGCACCGGCTGCGCCAATATTAATAATATGCCCCCCCCTCTTTTTCCTCATAAAAGGCAAAACTTGCCTGCTGCAAAAAAGCGTGCAGTAGACGTTTGATTCCAAAACATCCTTAAATTCTTTAGTTGTTGTAGTCTCTAATTTCTTATAAAGAAAGTTGCCCACGTTGTTTACTAAAACGTCAACAAATTTATACTTTTTGTATATTTTTTTAAACATTTGTTCTGCTTCTTTTTCGCTTTTTAAATCCGCCTGGATAATCGAGGAGGCAGGGGAATGCTCTTTTAATTTCTTAAGTAAACTCTCGGCTTCTATTTTGCTCTTGTTATAATGGGCTACAACCTCGTAACCTTCTTTGGCAAAATACAAAGAAATATCTCTACCTAAACCTTTTGCGGCGCCGGTAACTACAGCTACTTTACGCATGGAGTGTAATTAAATCAGATTTTGACATTGAGCACAATTTGCTTTATGCTTCAATTCGTGAATAAAATATTTCTTGGCGCCTTAATTGTTGTCATCGTCGTTTTAGCCGGCACTCTTGGCTATTTTATTTTCCAGAATCAGAAACTTGTCAAGACTATCCAGAACGCTTCACCTGCTACCCAAACGCCTAAAATCGAAACACAAGCTAATCAGGCAGAATCTCCGACTTCACAAACACAAAAACCATTAACACTCAAAGAAGTTCAGGACCAAGTCACAGCTTCTTTAAACTCCGCCAACTATCAGGCACTAGGCACTTTTATGAACGCGAGCGTTCAGTTTATCCTCATGTCAACCGAATGTTGCGGCCAAATTACTAAGCAGGAAGCCTTAGACCAAATGAGTTACATCGACGGAGGACAACCGTTTAATTTCGATCAAAATAACCAGCTCATAAAAAATGTTAAGACTAAAAACTTCAGACTCGCAAACACATTTGTCGGTATTTCGCAAAACGGAGAACAGCTAGCCGCCTTTAAATTTGACCAGGATAACAAAATCTCCTCTATTGAACTGGCAATCTCCCACAAGCTGTACGATCTCTAAAAATCAGTTAACGATAGACTTCACCATTTCAACCCAGCCCGAATCGTCTATACTTTCTCGATACAACCAAAATGGAGCACCCCATAAACCAATTGTTTCAACGTTCTTACTAGAAATATAATCGTTTGCCGCTTTTATATCGTTTGCATTAAAGCTGAATTCTCTTCTGCGCGCTTCTTCTAAGTTTCTAACATAGGGCTCTGCCTGTAATTCCATTACCCAAACATCTACACCAGATTTGCTTGCAGTATTGCCAATACCTTCAAAATTCGGTGAGAAAAACCCCCAGGATTGCACAGGCCAAAAAAATCCTCGCGGCCAAGGTACAGCCAGCTGATTACCGAATATATTCAGATTAATTAAGTTTGGTGCTTGAGTTTTAAAATATGCGTTCACACCTAAAACATCTCCTGGTTCCAAAAGCTTAAGAAGCTTTTGGAATCTCAAGTCAAAAACCGCCGGCCCTACATGAGAAAGAATGATTGGCCTATTAACTGAATCTGCATCCCTAACAACTTTTATTTCTTCTCTAATCAAGTTTTCACTCAAAGTCCAGCCATTTTCGTTTGGTGTAAAAGGCTCATTTTCAATTTGCCAGTAAGAAATGTTTTCATAACCTCTCAATTCCTCTATAAGTTTCCTATCAATTTCTAAAATTTGCTCAGCAATTGGGCTATCTATGTTAATTTCCTCACCCTTTCCTAATTGACTTGATAAACTATCTGGTAAATGAAATTCAGGATAATAAGGTGTTTTTGCTCCAAGAGCTATGATAACTTTAACATTTCTTTTCTCCGCTTCTTCAACGGCAAATTTCAAATCGTCGATTTGCAAAGCCCCTTTCTCGTCTATCATTTGGTTCCAAAAAAACGGAATTCTTATCCAATCAAAATTGTAATTTGAAATTAAATCTATATAAGCTCTTTGTGCGTCAAGCCCATACCAACTGGCTTGTTCAAAGCTGTAAGAAGTACCATAATTTGGATAATTCCCCTCAACTTTATCTCTCTTTGGAATTGGGTTCAAAAAAGCATTAATAATAAAAATTAACAAAACGATTAAAACTACTAACCCAATTCGCTGCCGCATTAATAAATTGTACTATTTTGCTCGAACAACATTATCTTCTAATCTTCTTGCACTGATACCGCTGTTTAATAAGTCCTTAAATTTTGTACGAGTTTCATAAGAACCGAAGCCAATTCGATTAATCACGAAGAATATTCTTTCAACCTCGCCTTCTTCAGTTGTTACTTTTCTCAACTCCACCTTAATTCTTTCATCTCCGCTTTCAAACATTTCAAAAACTTTTACAAGTGCTTTATGTTTAAAACTGTATAAACCCTTCTTAACACTTAAATTTTCTTCCTTAGCTGCTAATTGACCCGATATTGCAATAACATCTACAAGCATATGCAAGCTTAACGAGACTTGCTCCTCACCAGAAATTAATGCGTGCAATCGGCCAATAAACTTCCGAGGACTAAGAGTCCTCGGTATTCTCCTTCAAGTTTACATGAGCGAGCAGATACCTTAGTCCTCGCAAGTATGTATTCGCTTTCGCATTCATCCCCGCCCAAATATTCAATTTTTGGCGGGGTGTTCTGCGAGCGAATATAAACACCTCGATTAACGCTCGGTTTCTTTCGGCCATTCGAAGATTATATAAAAACCATAAACATATATCAACTATAGGGCATAATGGTGTATTAATACGTACTTAACTTCATTTGCCCTATGAAGTTTTTTTGATATACGAAGTTTTAGCGAAGTATAAAGAAGTGCGAGAACTTTTTGGGTTCAGAAACAAAATAACTTTTTATTAACTTGAAGGGGCTTTTGGTTGGAAGATTTGCATTTCTAATCAAATAGTCCTATAATCTGCGCCTAATGGAAAGACAACCGCTGACTAAAGATCAAGTTGTTGCCGCAGAACGCAGAGAAGAGATGGCTCACCCAGTCATTTCGCTTCTTGAAACCCATGCGTATACGCTTGTCGGTTTTCGTGAGGAATTAAAGGAAATAAAAGACACCCAAAGGGCCCAAAGCTATATCGCTGATACTCACGGATTTTTGGCAGACTCATTAGAACAACTTGATAGTTTTACCTTGCAGCCATTGGAACTCGTTGCCATTTGGTCTAAAGCAATGGAGGTGATGGACTATTATCAGCGTCATGCCTTTGGGGAAATCTTAGCGGTAGCCTATGCAGTTCAGAGTTTCGAGGAACCAAAGTGGCAAGGTTTAACAAGATATCTTTTAGAAACACATCAATTCCCTGATGACATATCTGCAGACAGAAACGGTTTGGGACAAATGGTTAGCAAGTTTGATGAGATAAGTGAAAGCATGGGAGAATTAGACTTTTATGTTAATGGTGTTGAGGGTTCGGGTGTTTCTCTGGCCGCAGAGTTAGCAAAGAAATCAGGCGAGGGAGATGCGGACGCAGGCCGCAAGCTCGAGGAATTGATAAAGCATCACAAAGAGCACACCACACCAACTCTAGCCGAAATTCACGAAAATCTGAGTAATGGTATGGTTTCGGTAAGAATGAGAATAGCCCTAATTTTAGAAGGAACTTCTGTAAATTAATTCGCAATTTCGTCTTCGCTCAGTTAGAACTTTTTGGGTTCGAAATTATCTGAACTTCTAGTAAAATTGGGAGATTTACAAAATTATCGCCAATTAAAAACTGGCACTTGGATTGTATCCTGCGGTCTTATTTTTGATTCCGACTGTTTTTTTACAAAATCATCGAGTTTTTTGGAAATTTCTGCACTGTAATATCTCTCTCCACACTGAGTACAAACTTCTAAAGGGACGCTTTTAAAGACAAAGAGCTTATCCTTCCAGCGGAAGTCAACGTTTACATTTTTAATTTCGGTTTTACCTTTGCAAAAATAACAACTAGACACGGCTTTTCAACTCCTTTATTCTTTGTTTATAATTTTTCCAAGTGGGCGATTTTGGTCTGTAAACTGTGACAACTAATAGTTTTTTGTCTCTTTTGCCGCAAACCACATGTAAAGGTTTATTATCTACTTTTGCAGCAATAAGGCAGCTTTCGCCTCTTTCGTCTTTTGGATACTTTTCAATTATATCACCCAGGAGAAGAACCTGTTCTATTTCTGCTATTGTTATTTGCTCTTCTTGCCTTCCCCTATGGGCATGGCTAGACAGATCGTATTCCTGTTTTTTAATTTTTTCTCTTATGAACTTAATGTCCATGGACGAATTGTATCAAAAAATTAGATAAATAATGGCGGGATGTCGACATTAAAAAATTTGGCCCCTAATACTCAGAGTAAACGTTATTACTTGTCCTGAGTACTTTGACTTCGCTCAGTATTGTAATTTAATCGAAAGGTAGACGTTGTGAGTTTACATCGAGCGTAGCGAGACGAACTTTTTGGGTACGAAAGCAGAATAACTTTCCACTGAATTAGAAAATAATTGTATTGCTAGGGTATAATTCTCCTCTACTATGATCGAATTTGGAACGTCGCCAGAGACAACAGCAAAACAATTTGCTAAGGTCAAGGTGCCAAAAAAACTTGTTCCAAGAATAAAACGAGAACAAGTTTGGAATTATGCGCCTCTATTGCGGCCAGTTGTTCATTATGTTAGAGATCGGTTACCCCAAGGGTCTCTGCTTAAATATGCTTTTGATAATCCGGCAGAATTTGCTTTTCGTGGTTTTAGAAGAAATAGAGGAAAACAATTAAGGCAGGCATTAACCGCCGTTGCAGAACACGGTGTCGAGAGAAATGTTCCGCATCATGGACCGTGGTTTAAGCCTGGCGAACCAGCCGTAGCTATGTACTATGCTTGTCCAAATGGGGGCGAGGTAGGTGTAATCATAGTTACTATAGCTTCTGGCTTGCATTTTGAGGGAGACCCGCTTGCATACACAGCACAATTAGTTAAAGGGCAGACTTTCCGTGATCTTCATGTGGGCACCGTGCAATTTGAACTTGTAAGCTTTAAGTCACCATTCACAGCTTAGAACTTTTTGGGTTCAGAAACAAAATAACTTTGAATAAACCGGCCCTTCATCAACAGCTATTCTTTTTGGGAATTGTAGATTGTTGATACCTCAGAGTTTCGTAAAAGGATAGTTCTATCTGTCGTATAAGTAAGACCTTTGTTGGGACTTGCCTCAAAGCCGAGATAAATTACCTCTACGCCTCTTTCTCTAATTTCTTTTACTGCAGGTTGTAAGTCGGAGTCAGAACTACATAAGATAGCCGTTGTCAGTTTTTTATCACAGGCAAGTGAAACTAAATCTACTGCTATTTTAACATCTACTCCTTTTTCTCTGAAAACAATTTTGCTATCAACTTTTTGGGCTCTCACATTACCTGCGATGATGAACTCATAACCTTGATTTACCAGACTATTCCTTAGCTTTCTCTGGAGTTTGATAAGATCTCCTGACTTTTTATCGGTTTCGGGATGAATATGAAGCCTCGCGACATAGAATATCTTCCTCTTAATGTCAAAACCTTTTAAAGGTTCTTTAAATAATTTCCCTAAATCGATTTCTGCTAAGCTTGTCTTACTCTGGGGAAGGTTTTCTTGCTTTAGCACGTCCTTGATTTTGTAAAGAAAGTTTTCGCCATCGATAAAAAGTATGCAGTTGCCCATATTGTTATTATCCCAGAAATATATCGTAAGTAAAGGAAAGAGAAGAAAGGCTTTTCTGCGAATAAGCAAAGCTTTTCTACGAATAAGCAAAGCTTTTCTACGAATAAGCAAAGCTTTTCTACGAATAAAAAACCTCATCGGGCCTTGCGGCACTAGATGAGGCGTTTATGCTCTCTTTATATAACTTTCAATCTCAGAAGTCAAGATATAATATGACATATTTTATTGTATTTAGGTCTATAAAATTTAAAGTGTGTCTGCGTAGACGATGTCGAAGACTCTGAGTGCATTCGAAGGATTCGAACTTTTTGGGTTCAAAATCAGGATAACATCTAGTAATATGAGATTGCGGACGATGCTTTCCAGGTATATAATAGCAGCATGCCAAAAGTAAAAAACTTTAAAGTCATAATTGAACAAGACGAGGATGGGATATTTATTACCGAAGTTCCAGCAATTCCTGGTTGTTATACCCAAGGAAGGACGTATGAAGAAGCTGTGAAAGGAATTAAAGAGGTAATTGAGCTTTGCTTGGAAGAAGCAAAAGATGACCCTGTATATCGTGCAAAGATAGATCTGGACGAGTCCTCTCCCGAGAAATTTTTGGGAGTAACTAGCGTGCCCGTGAGAGTTTCCTTCTAATGCCAAAACTACCAGTTGTTTCTGCAAAACAACTCATCAAGATTCTTAAAGATTTAGAATTTGTCGAAACTAGACAGAAAGGTAGTCATAAATTCTTTAAACATGCAGACGGCAGAGTTACCTCTGTACCTTTCCACTCTGGTGACTTAGGGAAAGGCTTGCTGCGCAAAATACTCAACCAAATTAAAATTTCGCCGGAAGAACTTAGAAAGCTGATCGAAAAGTAATTAAGATGAGAACTTTTTGGGTTCAGAATCAAAATAACTTTCTAGGAAGCTAAGACTTGTTGTCTAATATTTGCAGGAAAAGCCTCAGAAGTTTCTTTTAAGAACTTCGATGCATCTAGTATTTCCAACAACAATAATTCTCCCTTGCTAGAAAAGTGGGAAATTATACTTCCGGACTGTTGGGCATCGTCAATTTTCCCTTTACCCATAAAGACCATAAGAACATCATCTTCTTTGTCGTATCTGTACTTAGTATTCGCCATATCTGCCTTTCCTGTAAATGTAAAAAGTTATGACAATTATAACACCTTTTTCTTCTTTATAAACTACTCTCAAGTTCTGTTTTTCGTTAAATGCCGCAGCTGATATTTTGTTCCCGTTATCCGGCAGATTGTATTTTGGATTTATAACTATTTTTCTTACTTGAGATTTGGTTACGATAATTTCAAAAACTTTGAAATCCGAAAACTTTTTGAGGGCATGTTTAGTAAATACAACCTTCACACGACTATTCTAGCAAAAAAAGAACTTTTTGGGTTCAAAAACAAGTGCTATTGGCTAATCTATGACATGATCTGCGGGAGCAGCGTTTCTATCCTCAACAAAATCTTGAGTCGGGTGAGAGTTGAACCCGTCAGGATAAAATCGAATATACACGCTGTGAGGGTGACTGATGCCTATATCCTTCGCATCTTGATACGATTCAAAATCACCAATATGCCCCATTTTTGAATTTGTTTCACACTCAAACTCTGCCGTTCCTTCTCTTGTATCCATACAAAAAAGTGCGTACCTTTTGCCTAAGCGTTGTTTAGTCATATGTTCTAATGACGCAATGTTAAAAAAAATTTCTCTTGTCATTTCAGGACAAAATTGTACCATCTATAAAGAGGTTTGTAAACTATCGGTCTAATTTTGTCCTTCGACTCGCTTCCCTTCGACAAACTCAGGGTCTACGACGCTCGCTCAGGATTCTTCGATTCAGATAGCAAAGAGTTTACTCTGAGTGAGACTTCGACGGTGAGCTCAGTCGAACCGCTATGCGAACCGAAGTGTGCCGGGGGTCAGTTCTCCTTCGACTTCGCTCAGGATTAGTATAAACTCCGTCGCGCTTAAATAAATCTGTAACCGAGCTTGAGAAGCGTATCTTTGAGCGCCAATTTTAGTTGAGATCTTCCGAATCCGCTTTTTAAAAATCTTTCCCTTGTCTTAGCGTCTTTTTGATTAGTAAAGTATTCATAGTAAATCAACTTTAATGGACGTCTCAATCTGGTTGCCGTAACATTTCCTTTGGCATGACTACTTAATCTGGCTTTTAGATCTGTAGTGAAGCCTATGTAAAGCTTCTTGTCTTTGAAGCTAAACAGAATATATACGTAGTATCTCGAAACGTCTGACGTTTCTTCCATAAGGAATATATTTAAATTGTCGAGTCTAACTCGACTCGCTTACAAACTTAGTTCCTCACGGAACCGCGTTTGACGCGGTGCCGACGCGTAGACGATGTTAGAACTTTTTACGAAAATTGTTTTATCGAGAAAGAATGCTCTCCAATAGAGGAATATCGCCTTGGTTTGATATAATTCTACGAATGATCACCTTCCAATTACCTAAGCTTAAACTTCCTCAAAACTTCGAGAAAATACACTCTACTCTGAAAAAACAAGGCATTTTAGGAAAT
>MFBV01000009.1 GCA_001776505.1 Candidatus Curtissbacteria bacterium RIFCSPLOWO2_02_FULL_40_11
AAAACCGGATTATTCTTAATATCCCCCGGCTCATCTCCGTGAATCCTTTTCGGATCCGTCAACATTCCCATAACTTTTTTCTTAATAGTTGCGCTGTCGTCAGACAAATTAATTACATTACCTGCGCTTTTACTCATCTTTGCTTTACCGTCGGTTCCCGGCAGAACTCCCATATCTTTAGGAATCAAAGCTTCGGGTATCGGAAATAGCCCATCTTTCGATACCGGATCGGAACTTAACGATCCGGTATCGTTAGAACTGTAGATCCTGTTAAATTCACGGGCGATTTCACGGGTAATTTCTATATGGGAAACTTGATCTTTCCCAACCGGCACTAAATCCGCCTTCACCATTAAAATGTCCGCCGCCTGCAGAACCGGATACCCCAGAAGCCCAAAAGAGGGAATCTTTATGTGAGCATCACGCATGACATCCTTTAGTGTTGGCAATCGCTGCAACCGCGGCACGGTCACTAAATTCTGAAAAATAACCGCCAGCTCTGCTACTTCCGGAATTTGTGATTGGACATAAATCGTCGCTTTCTCAGGGTTAATCCCCACGGAAAGATAATCTAAAACCAGTTGGTGAATATTCTCCTTAAGATCTTTAGTATTTTCCGGCTGCGTAGTCAGCGTGTGAAGGTCTGCAATGATAAAAAAGCATTCGTATTCACTTTGCAGCTTCACCCTGTTTTTAAGCGAGCCGACATAATGACCCAAATGCAGCCTCCCTGTCGGTCTATCGCCTGTTAAGATACGTTTCATTCAAAATCACCTGCTTGCCCTTCGAAGTCTTCTTGACCCTCGAAGCTCTTTGAGCGTAGTGGGTGACGAAGTGGGGTCAAAATTCGTTTTCTCATTTAACTTTCTTAAATTTCCTTTATTTTATAACTAAATCTTCTACTTGATATTCTACTACGGCCTTTAATAAATCTCTTAAATCCATCTCCAAACCCATCCTTAAATCTCCTGAGCCCATATTCACATGCTTTAATTTCATCACTTTCTCGTCAAATGTGAGCGGGATATCAAGTAATATTGGACAAACAGCACCTATGGGCACTCTGACAACTTTTTCCACTTCCTGTGCACTGGCAAGCTCACTTTTGCTTCCAAGAAGCTTCCTTACTTTTTTAAAATCTACCCTGTCTTTTCCCCTTACTGCTAGTGCTATAAATTGATCATTACCTCTCACAATCAAAGTCTTAACGATATCATCTTCACTAACTCCGGCTTTTTTTACCCCCTCAACTGTAAAAACTTCAACGCCCAAATCAACAACTTTATACGGCAACTTTTTCTGCTTTAGGAATTTTTCTATTTGCGCAAGATTTGCCATCTACCGATGATAATCCTTCCTTGTCTGTTATTATCTGCATTATAGCGAGAGTTAAATCAATTCGCTTATCAACTGCTTCCTTTGAGCTTCCGGAAACCATTATACTGGCCGCAGAATTTGCCGCTTTGATAATCTTTTCGGCTTTCGCAATATCTTTATGCATCAATAGTTCCCTTAAACGTTCGCTCATTTTTTTTGCACCTCCTTTTTTCCACTAAAAAACTCGCCTTTCTTGGCGAGTTATTTATTGTTTTTAAATTTCTAAGACCTAAAAACCCTTGGCCCTCAAAGCTTAATGCGAAGTGGGCACTACAGAACCCGCCCTAGCGAGTAAAGTAAAAATACTGAAATGTTCTTAAATCTTTTTTCATTGTAATATGACAAAGCAGTTAGACTTCCTAACTGCTAATCGTTCAGTCTGCGGCTCAAAAAAGCATTGCTATACTAAAATTATATCAGCGAAAAATAGCGAATGTCAACACCAAATTAGCAGTTAGTGGTCTAGTTTGCTAATCAAAAAGACTTACTTCTCCTTCAATGCAACTATCGTCAACGACATTAACAACAAGTTTAGACCCGCTTCTTTTAATCTTTTCAATATCACAAACTTCACTAAGGTTTGCGATTCCTTTTAAAAGATTGTAATCACTATGAGCGGTCGAACGATTACCACCGTCAATTTCAATGAGGTCATCACCAATTCTTGTCACACTGGGCTCTCTGGTTTTTAGAGCATCATTGAAACCCAAGGCCTCGTAACCATACATACCGGCTACGGCGCCACATACAATCAGGATTGGCGTCCCAACAAGCACAAAGGCTACCTTTTTATCAATTTGTTGACTCCCTCTCGGATTTTCTTTTCCCATTAAAACTCCTTCATGTTCAAGGAATAATTATGTAGCAGGGCTGGGGATCGAACCCTCCCAATCTTAGCATTCGACTTTTCAATTCTATCCAAATACGTCTCATGCTGCGATTTATGAGGGGCAGACCCACGGCCTCAGCATCATATCAGCTACAAAAATTCAAAAAGTGGCTGCGGTTGGAATCGAACCAACGACTTAAGCTTTATGAGGGCTTCGCTCTTACCACTGAGCTACGCAGCCCTAATAAATTTTTGTTCTGGTATATCAGGATTTACGTAAACGTAAATAGCTGATATGAGGGCTTCGCTCTCTTATCCTCCGAAGCTTTACGCGAAGGAGGAGACCAACTGCCGCCAAATTACTATTTGGCGGGCCTCGCTCATTAAAAATGAGCGGGAGCTACCCTGCCAATGTAACCGAATTTTAACAAATACCCAAATTTTAGTCTAATAATCATTTTTGCTATCAATAGTGAATTTTGATAGAATAACCCTCTAAGGTTTTCTCTTTTTATCAAAATCTCCTAGAGATTTTGAAGAGGAGAAACCCGATTAAAAATTTAATTTGAATCTGGCTTTTGCCAGTTCAAATTTTTCCTTTAAGGGAAAGAGGAATATTAAGGAGAAAACCGTAGGTTATCTCCTTAAACAATCATCGCGGGGTAGAGAAACGGTATCTCGGGAGGCTCATAATCTCCAGAAGTGGGTTCGACTCCCACCCCCGCTACATTTCGACTCCGCGAAGCGGAGAAGAAATGTCCTGAGTGAGTTCTGAGTATAACGAAGAACGAGTCGAAGGACTAGAATTATTTTCCGCTTCGCTCCGCTCAATGCAAGCACATCGACAGATTTCATAGAAATACAATTTTCTTTTTGTTAGAATTTCTCAAATGTGGTTCGTTTACTTACTTCTTTGTTCAGATAAAAGTTTTTATACAGGCGTTTCAAATAATCCTCAAAAAAGATTCCTGGATCATAAGAATGGCAAAGGTGGCCGCTATACCAGGTCACATAAACCAGTGAAGTTGATTTTTCAAGAACAGCATAGTGGCAAGAAGCAGGCATTAAAACGCGAAAGGCAAATAAAAGGGTGGAGTCGGGCAAAGAAGATTAAAATTCTGGAATTGAAAATATAAACTGCCAACCTAATTCACTTCGGGAGTGGTTGTGGATGTGTATTCCAGGGCGTTTCCCGACTTTGCTAACTGAAAAACTAATTTGGTAAAATCTGTGGGTTGATGTATCTAACTGTTTTTTTGTTATTTTCATTTCTTTTTATTTTGCCTGATTCCACTTATGCTTACCTTGATCCTGGAACTGGTAGCTATATCACTCAATTAATGATCGGATTTATAGCAGGAGGCCTCTATTTACTTAAAGTTTATTGGCAAAAAATAGTCTCGATTTTTCGAATATTATTTAGAAAGCCTAGAATGACTGATGAGAAAAAGAAAACTAATAAGAGAAACTAGCTCATTTCGCGATCCCAGCGGTTTTGTTTTCTACTTGGGCAACACAATTTACCGGCAAGTGAATATCTCGTATAAGAATGATTATCTCTACTTCAAAAACTCAGGCCTTTACAAGAAACTGGTAGTTGAAAAACTACTGATCCCGTTTAGGGAAGTTTCTGACTTCAAATATGAAAATAGTGAAGCTTTTGTCATTTTAAAAACTGAAAATATTCCGTTTATTTCTTACCCTTATGAATGGTGTTTTGAACAGCTGAAGGACGCTGCCCTTTGCACACTACAGATTCAGCGGCTTTGTCTAGAGGCTAGTGTGAGCCTTAAAGATGCCAGCGCCTTCAATATCCAGTTTTTAAAAGGCAGACCGATTATGATCGACATTCTTTCCTTTGAACGTTACAAAGAAGGTTCGCCTTGGGTTGCTTATTTACAGTTTTGTCAGCAATTTTTGGGTCCGCTGCTTTTGATGAGCAAAGTTGACTCTCGGCTAGGTACGCTTTCAGGGATTTATCTTGACGGAATCCCTTTGGATTTTACAAGTCGGCTTTTACCTAAATACACTTTTTTAAATTTTCCAATCCTTGCCCATATTCACCTGCACTCGCACAATCAGACAAAATATGGCAGGAACCCCTCACAAGTTCGGTTAAAGAGAAAAGCCCTGACAAAAAACATGCTTTTGGGAATTATTGACAATCTGGAAAATCTAATTCAAAGCATAAAGTATTCAGACGACCCAACGGAATGGGGAAAATATTCAAATATGATGAATTATACAAAGGCGGCATTTGAAAATAAAAAAAAAATTGTTAAATCATATTTAGTTCGACAAAAACCGAAAAATGTTTGGGACCTTGGCGCAAATACGGGTGAGTTCAGCCGAATAGCTGCCAGTTTGGGAATTGCGACAATTTCTTTAGATTCTGATCATTCTGCAGTCAATAATAATTACCTACAAGTAAAACAAAATGGCGAAATGAATATTTTGCCTTTGCTTATGGATCTTGCCAATCCCACTACGGATTTAGGCTGGGCACATAAGGAAAGAAAGTCACTTCTTTCAAGAGGACCAAGCGATTTGGCTATGGCTTTAGCTCTAGTTCATCATCTTTGCATTAGCAAGAATATTCCTTTTTCGATGATTGCGTCATATTTGGCCAAAATCTGTAAGAGTTTGATAATAGAGTTTGTTCCTAAAGAAGACAGCAAGGTTCAAATTCTGCTTCGAAGCAGAAAAGATATTTTTCCTTGGTATAATCAAGAAACGTTTGAAGTTGAATTTTCGAAGTATTTTCGAATTGTTAAACGTAACCCAATTGGAAACAACTCTCTCCGTATTGTGTACTTAATGGAAAGAAAGAAATGAAGAGACAGGGCTTTTTCTTAAAATACATTAAAGGAAAAATAATCTGGTTGCCTCCAATTCTTTTTTCGATTATTCCTACACTGGCGGTCTATGTGCACAATATAAATCTCATTGGGCCGGAACGCATGCTAGTTCCTATTTTATATTCAATAGCTTTTATGATTTTGAGTGGGCGTGTTGCCTATGCAATATTTAAAAGCGAAGAAAAAGCAAGCGTTTTTACCGCTGTCTGGGTCATCCTCTTCTTTTCTTTCGGCTACATTTTGTTAGTTCTAGGAGAAACTAAATTATCGGGTAGCTTACCGCTAAGTTTAAATAAACTTCTGTTTGGAACGTATGGGATTATTTTGCTCCTAACCATGTGTGGTTTCTTTTTAAGACTAAATTAACCAGGCGATTCATTATCTTTTTTTCTCTAGTTTCTATCACCATTTTAATTATAAATTTAGTTAAAATTGTCCCTTTTGAAATAAACAGATGGATTGATGGCGGAAAACTTCAGCAATATGTTTCCAAAAATTTGGGCCAAATAGAGACTTCCGGTGAGGCCAATTTCAAGCCTAATATATATTACTTTGTTTTCGATCGCTACCCTAGGCAGGATGTTTTAGAAAAATATTTTGATTTTCAAAATAATAGCCACATTGATTATTTAAGATCAAATGGTTTTTGGGTTGGAGACGAGAGTTATGCCAACTATCCGAACACCTTTCTTTCTTTGAGCTCATCACTTAATATGTCCTACCTTCAATTTCTGACTGACATTTTGGGTGATCAACAAGCTGATCAAGCTAATGTTTATCGCCAACTCTTGCAAGATAATCAGCTAGCACGATTTTTAAAATCGCAGGGTTATAAATATGTACTATTTGGGAGTTCTTGGGACCCACTTCAAAAACAAGGTATTGCAGATGAAAACTACAATCTGCTTGCAGATTTTGACGAGTTCCACTTGTACATTTATGAAAGAACATTATTGAATGCTATGAGGGGAATTATTGAAAAGAAACAACTTTTCACTGGAACAGAAAGGTTTAATAAGATAAGTTTAAATTTAGATTACAGGTTGCATCGAATAAATAGGCAGAAAAATCAACCTCAGCCATTGTTTGTTTTTGGACACTTTCTTCTTCCCCACCCTCCATATGTATTTTCTCCAGAATGCGATTCTTACACACTCAGTACATCTTCGCAACAAAATTATGAGAATGGTTATTTAAACGAGATTCAATGTGCCAATATTGTCATGAGATCCTTGATGTCTGAAATCCAATCAGATTCAAGTCGGCCATCGGTAATTATTTTTCAATCTGATGAAGGTCCTTTTCTGCCACTTGAATATTTCAATGGAGATGGAGAGTCAGTACCTGAAAATTTCGATTCCTATTTCATACATGGGGCGATATTAAATGTTGCCTACTTGCCAAGCAAAGAGGATTTTTCAAAACCGATAGATTATGAAAAAATTGGATTTACTCCAAACTTAAGTCCTGTTAATACATTTAGGATCATTCTAAACTACTATTTTGGAACCAATTTACAACTTCTCCCTGATAAAACCTATTATCCGGTTGACAATAAAAATATATACAACTTTAAAGAGGTTATGTTTCCATCAATGTAAAAAAATGGCTCGAAAACACCTAGATATGGCTAAAGTTCAAAAATCCGCGTGGTAGATTATGACCCAATAGTTTCCTCGTTTTCCCCAACGCTTTTACCAATAAAACTCCAAGGCTTGTTTAAAACAAGTAACTTCGCGGAGAATTTAGCTGCGGATATAATTCCGTGCAATTGGGTACGAATCAAAAATCACCTTCCAGTCCTTGAGAACAGCCACAAATTCATCTAAAATCTGGTTTGAAATAGTTAATTTGAGGGCTACCATTCGACGCGCCTTCGCTACGCTCAGGATTGCTCATGGCAAGCACTCAGAGCGCGGCAGATGGTGCTGAGTCTATCGAAGCACACTTCGACTCACTTCGTGGTTCGATTTCACTCACCACCATGGTTCGCTTGAGTGTAAACACTTTAGGCGGAGTGAGTTTTTTATTAAGATATTTTTAAGAATCGCCAAAAAACAACTCTCGCCACTTAACCCAATTAGGCACATATAGTGTTTCTATCTCTTCAACATCGTCCTCTTTTGGGATAATAACAATCGCCTCCCCTTCTTTTACCAACCCCAGTTTATTCCTGATTTCCATTTCTTTAAATTCCTCGCCTTTTTTATATTCAAGCTCCAGCTTTAATTCTTTGTTGTCTTCTAATAGTTTCACAAGCTTTTTTTCTGCATTACCAACTTTTTCACTGGTTCCTCTAAAAGTCACTATTCGCCTAGCGCTATTCACCATCAGAAAAAGTGCGAAAACTACAGCAAAAATGAGAAGCAGGTTACGTTTCACAGGCTCAAGGGATAGAATCCTTCTATAAATTATAGCAGCAGATCAACTCGGCATCCTCCACGAGTCAGAACCGACTTTGGTCATAAAGGATGATGCACTTATGATATTTTGGCTCAACCTAAATTAGCAAGAATACACCTATAGATATATTCTTTAAACCCATTACTCACATAAAGCCAAAATCCCGTAATTGTTGGGTTTTTAGACCAAGAGATACTAACTTATTAGCAACTCATAGCAAGAATTTATAACAATATCATAAAAATCTTGACAAGACCCATAGCGCGAGAGTATACTTACCCTTAACTTTTCAGGTACATCTGCAGTACCTGAGTGTCCTGATACCGTATGGTATCCAGCTGCCAGCCTGCTATCTGACAATAAACCTGCATAATTGTCAAAAACTGTCAATAAATTTTTAATATAGTGAAACATTTAAACGAAGCGCATACCGAATTTGTCGACCATCTAAAAGGCAAAAAACGCGCATCGGCGACAGTGCTCGCGTACGGCAAAGACATAGAACAACTTGTTAAATTTCTTGTCGACGATCTTAAAAAAGCTCAGGTTCACGAAGTTAAGACGGAGGATCTCAGAACATTCCTTTCTAACCTAGAAAAGAGTGGATACACGCAAAAATCTATTTCCAGAAAACTCAATTCAACAAAAACTTTTTTCCGATATCTTAAAATTCAAGAATACATTACCGACGATCCTGCAAGTTTGGTCGATCATCCAAAATTTGAAACAAAACCACCCAGAATTCTTTCCCCTATCGAATACCGAGCTCTAAGGGATGCTGCTCGCGATGACGCAAGAATAGCTGCAATTATAGAAATATTACTGCAAACCGGAATCCGAATCGGCGAACTGGCTAATTTGAGAGTTGACGATATCTATTTTTCCGAAGGTGGCAAAGAAGGAACCCTGTTTATTAGAGCCATGGAAAATAGGGGTGAGAGAACCGTACCAATGAACAAAGCTGCAGAAAACGCACTCAAAAGATACATTCAAATTAGACCAAAAACAACAAACAAAGCGCTTTTCGTGACCAAAACCGGTAAACCCTTACTTGTCAGAAACATTAGAACTGCAATCGACAGATACTACAAAAAAGCCGGGATTGCGGCAGCTAAAGTAAATGATCTCAGGCACACATGGGTCGCCCATCATCTTTCGTCTGGCGCTTCACTTGTTCTAATTTCCAAAATCGCCGGCCACAAGCGCCTCTCCACTACCGAGCGCTACCTCCCCTTGGTTGAAATCCCCAAAGGTGAAGAAAAATTAAAGTTAGAGCAATTATAAGTTTTGAAGTTTACACTGAGATTATCGAGGTGAGCAGTTTACACTGAGTTAAACTGGATTTTAATGAACGGCGAAGGCGCAGAAGGTCGACAACCTACACAAGCAGAATCAGATCAATCCTTGCGGGAAACACCACCACCGCAAAGTTCTCCTCCAACAGAGCCGACTCAACCCACCGAAAGCTCACAGTCAACTCCACCCCCACTCGAACAACCTCGATAAATTATTTTTTCCCTTTTTTCTTTACCGAGCCTGGCTTAGGCCTTAACAAACTCGCCCCAACATCCCAAAGTAAAATCAATTCTTCCCTAAACCTTCATCGTGAAGACCAATGGTAAGAATGTAAATATCCCCACTTTCAACAACAAAAGTGAACCGATGTTTCTTATCAATTCGTCCCTCAAAATGATCCTCGCCTCCCATTTTTCTCGTCCTCAGCGAAGGATGTCGGTAATTCGAAGCTAAAAGCAATAACTGTTTATCAACTTTCTTTTGAATTTGTGGTGGGAGCCTGCGGTATGTGGATTCTGCCCGTTTTGTAAAATGGATCTTCACTCTTTTTACTATTTGAGAGAATCCATAAATTTGACAAGTTCTTTTTTGGAACGAACAGTAGTGTAACGACCTGCCTTGATATCATCCATTGCACGCTTGTCTGACCAAGCCCACCACGTATCACTGCCATAAACAGGTTCTAGATCCTCTATCTTTTTCTTGACTTCAGTCAAGTCTTTCTGCATTTTATTTAGAATTGTTAAAATTTGATTCTGTGTTTGCATGATACGTATTTTATCTCAAAGCAGAGACTGAAAACAACCTATTTTTTAGTCCCCTTTCTCTTCCTCAAAAAACTCGCCCCAACATCCCAAAGTAAAATCGCAACCATCGGCCCAATTAGTGCGCGCCAGAACCAAGAAACGTAAAAAATTAATATTATTCCGCCTGTTGCCAGGATTATAAAGAAAATTTTGACTGCTATGTTCATCTCCCTTTCGAAGTGGGAAGCTTGAAACGAGAACGTGGATTTTGAAGTTTGAAGTTGGAATTTCTAGGTCCCGCATCTCACTTCGATATCCAATTTCCCATCTCGCACCTCTCACCTCCAACCCCAATTCTACCACTTGTATCTCCAACCTCAAATTTGCTAATATTTGACCCAACAGGACATTCTGCAAATGCGCAGAGCGTCTTTTTTTAGGTTGAAATGCATAAAGCAAAAATTTTGGCAATCGGTTGCACAGACCTTCGATTTCAGAAAATCGTAGATCAAGATTTGCAAATTAGATCTCACTATGGAGAATTTGACCGTATTTTATGGCCTGGAACATCAAAGGATTTAAGAAACGTTCTAAGTGCCGCACTCACATCATTAAAACTTCATAATCCGGAAGAGGTACTAATCTACGAACACGAAGATTGCGGTGCCTACGGTGATAATAATTCTGAAGCAGCACACAAGTCTAATGCCACAAAATTAAAAAAGGCACTGCTTAAAGAAAAACCCCAGTTGCAAGTTGAAACTTTAATAGCTACCCTTCAAGAAATCAAAGATTTATAATGCGAAGGGAAGATATCATTAAGTATTATCTTTTCAAAAAATATTCAATTAAATATGATAACCAATGGCCGATGTACACGTAGCACTCGCAGCAGAAACCTTATTTAACGTTGGGCCACTGCCCATAACTAATTCTATTCTTACTACTTGGATCGTCACGGCAGTTTTAATTGGATTTGCATATTTTGCAACCAAAAAAGTCTCATTGGTTCCAAACACAATTCAAAACTTGGCGGAAATTATGGTCGACACTTTCAACGATTTAGTTTCCACAATTGCCGGTGACAAAACCAAAGTTTTTTTGCCGATTGTTGCCAGTTTTTTCTTCTTTATTTTATTTGGTAATTATTTAGGACTACTCCCCGGAATCGGCTCGATCGGGTTTTTTGAGTATCATAATGGCAAAGAAGTTTTCGTCCCCTTCTTAAGGTCAATAAATTCCGACCTTAATACAACAGTTGCCCTCGCTTTAGTTTCATTATTTGCAACACATTATCTTGCAATCAAATATCTAGGGGTTAGCGGTTATCTTGGCAAATTCTTCGCACTAAACCCCATTTTCCTTTTTGTAGGACTTCTTGAAATCATAGGCGAAGCTACAAAAATCCTTTCCCTTTCTTTTCGGCTTTTTGGAAATATTTTCGCGGGAGAAGTACTTTTGACAACGGCAACAACCAACTTGTTCGCCTATGTTGTCCCTATCCCCTTCTACTTTCTAGAAATTCTAGTTGGCTTTGTACAAGCCTTAATTTTTGCTATGTTAACATTAGTTTTTATGGTAATCTTAACGCAGAAAAGCGAACACTAGATAAATTTTCAATTTCTAATTTGAAATTTTCAATAAAATCTAAATGTTTTAAAAATTAAATCATTAAAATTGAATAAGCAAAGCTTTTCTTTGAATAAAAATTAAGAATTTAAAATTAAAAATTACTTATAGGAGGTGAATTAAAACTTGGAAATAATTTTAGCCAAAGGTGCAGTAATTGCAATCGGCGGTTTTGGCCCAGCAATTGCCATTGGCCTAATAGGTTTTAAGGCGATGGAAGCCATGGGTAGAAATCCGGACGCGTCTGGAAAAATTTTACCTGCCATGCTTATCGGGATGGCCCTTGCCGAAGCCATTGCTATTTATTCATTAATCTTAGCCTTCACCGGCTAAATGATTTAGTTCGATAAAAATGGAAATTCTGGAAAACTTTGGAATACAACCAACACTGCTTGCCGCGCAAATTGTAAATTTTGCGATTATTTTGTTTCTTTTGAAAAAATTCTTTTACAAACCTATTTTAAAGGTCTTAGGGGATCGCAAACAAAGGATCGAAGAAAGCTTAAAAAACGCTGATCTTATTGAAGAAAGGCTGCAAAAAACCCAAGAGCAATCGAAAAAAATTATTGAGGGCACCCAAAATCAAGCCCAAGTTTTGTTAACCGACGCCAAAAAGGAATCTGGAAGAATAAGTGAGAAAGCAGCGCTTGATGCAAAAAAAGCAGTAGAAAAAGCACTAGCCGATGCTAAAGACCAAATTGAAGCAGAAAGGCAATCTATGCAGAAAAAGTTAGAAAAAGATACTTTGGAGCTAGTTGCAGCTGTAGTCAAAAAAGTACTGGATAGAAACTTAAAGAGTGGAGAAAAACAGGAATTAACAACCTCGGCTGCAAAACAAATTACTAAACAAATTCAATGAAAAATAGAAGAAAACAAGAGAGAATAGCCAAAATACTTTTGAAAAAAAGTTTAACCGAAGATGGTACAATCGATGCCAAAAAAATAAAGTTAATCTTGAGTGAAGTAACTCGCCAAACACCTCCTCAATTCATTAACATTCTAAAAATCTATAAAAAACTAGTCACTAATTCTCTAGCCAGCGAAGAACTTACAGTAGAAACAGCCCAAAAATTGTCAAATCAGAAACAATTTGAGAAAAATATCCTTGCTAAAACAGGAGCCAAAAGAATTAACTACAAAATTAATCCAAATCTTGTATTTGGGACCAAAATTACCCATGGAGATTGGGTCTTTGACGAAACATTGCAAGCAAAGCTAAATAATCTGACTAATTCAGATTATTAAATTTATAATTTATATTCACTCTGCTGAAAACTTCGACATTTATGTCGAAGATGAAAGCAAGAGAATACACACTTCTCCAGCAGAGTTCATGTAAACTTAAAACAAAACCCCAGCTTTTAAGCTGGAGAAGTTTATAATTTGAAATTTTCAATGAAATCTAAATGTTTTAAAAATTAAACATGGGAATAATCGAAGACATCGAGAGACAAATTGACAAAGTTAAACTCACTACAACTCCTAGAAATGTGGGTAAAATTATCGAGGTCGGCGACGGTGTTGTTAGAGTTTCCGGCCTTTCTGATGTTGTATCTTCCGAACTTGTTGCTTTCCCACACAATATAACCGGTCTTGCACTAAATCTGGAAGAAGATTCTGTTGGTATTATTATTTTCGGTGACTGGGTAAAGCTAAAAGAAGGTGATAAGTGCACTACTACCGGAAAAATGTTCGAGGTTCCAGTCGGTCGTGAGTTAATCGGTCGCGTAGTTAATCCCCTGGGTGAAGCACTGGATGGCAAAGGTAAAATTACAACTAAAAAAACGTATCCAGCCGAAAAAATCGCACCTGGTGTAATTTTCAGACAACCGGTAGATACTCCCCTTCAAACGGGACTCAAAGCCATTGATTCTATGATACCAATTGGTAGAGGGCAAAGGGAATTAATCATTGGTGACAGAGGTCTTGGGAAAACCGCCATCTGTTTGGATACAATCATCAATCAAAAAGGTCAAAACGTAACTTGTATTTATGTTGCTATTGGCCAGAAAACTTCCAAAATTGCCCAAGTTGTTGCTACTCTTGAGAAGCATAATGCACTCGCTCACACGATAGTTGTTGCGGCCTCCGCCTCTGACAGCGCAACCCTTCAGTATGTTGCCCCGTACACAGGAGCAGCAATGGGAGAATACTTTATGGATCAGGGTCGCAACGCACTTGTAATCTACGACGATCTCTCCAA
Organism: Candidatus Curtissbacteria bacterium RIFCSPLOWO2_02_FULL_40_11; assembly: GCA_001776505.1. Classification (GTDB taxonomy): domain Bacteria; phylum Patescibacteriota; class Microgenomatia; order Curtissbacterales; family GWA2-41-24; genus WO2-FULL-40-11. Next base: position 13,342 of record MFBV01000009.1, read on the forward strand.
ACACGCTTGGGCTTATCGACAAGTTTCGCTACTCTTGAGAAGACCTTCCGGCCGCGAAGCTTATCCCGGCGACATTTTCTATCTTCACTCAAGGCTACTTGAGCGGGCTGCCAGAATGGATGACAAACACGGGGGTGGATCCTTGACTGCTCTTCCTATTATTGAAACTCAAGCCGGTGATGTTTCAGCCTATATCCCTACCAATGTTATTTCCATAACCGATGGACAAATCTATTTAGAATCAGAACTCTTTAATTCCGGCATCAGGCCGGCAGTTAACCCGGGACTTTCTGTTTCTCGAGTCGGTGGAGCAGCTCAATCTAAAATGATGAAGCAGGTCGCAGGATCACTTAGACTTGATCTTGCCCAGTACAGAGAACTGGCAACTTTTGCCCAGTTTGGCTCCGACCTTGATGAAGCAACTCAAAAAAGACTCGAGCGCGGCAAAAGAATCGTTGAAATTTTAAAGCAGCCCCAATACCAACCAATGGATGTTAACGCCCAAGTTGTCATTCTTTGGGCAGTTAACAACGGTTATCTAAACAGTGTTGCCATCGAAGATATAGCCAAAGTTGAGGAAAAAATTCTCACTCTACTTACCACTAACAAAAAACTCAAGGATAACTTGGACAAAAATCGGGAAATCACCGCAGAAGTTGAAAAAGAACTCGAAAAAATGCTCAAATCAATAGGTCATCAGGTGATCAGGTCATCAGGTGATCAGGAGAAAAAAGATATAAGATCACAAAACACAAAGAGACAGGCAAAGAAAAAAGGAGGCAGGAAGAAACGATCCAGATAGCCCGACTACCT
>MFBV01000010.1 GCA_001776505.1 Candidatus Curtissbacteria bacterium RIFCSPLOWO2_02_FULL_40_11
ATTTACTCGAGAGAGGAGGACAACCGTTCTCTATCTAGGGTGCCAGTACAGAGATTTGCCATTTTATATTATTGTGTTTATAATAACTATGCGGGTGTGGGTTTCTTGTCCATGACCCGCTTTTTTATTCCTTTATTTCTCATTAAATTCCCAGACAAAAAAATAATTAGGTTTATGATAAGTCTTGTTTTGAGCCAGACTTTTAACACCTAATTTTTCTCTTAACTTTTCAACTACTACTTCTTGCCTTGCAGCGAGTTTTTCGGAAATTAATCCACTCCTCTTTTTGTAATCAAACATCACACAGCCTAGTAAAATATCTACCACCTGTAGTAATAATGAGGAGTGGGACTCCAGGCGACTAACACCAAAAATTTTATCTAATGCGTTACGTTTCTTAAGTCTGTAACTAATAGCATCAGCAAGAAATCTCTCAAACGACTTTTTGATATCTGAGGGGCGAGTTAAGTCATCTGCCAAAACACACAACTGGCATGGAGAAATGTGTTTTATGTTATTTGCAATAAGCATTGCCGCTTGTTGTATATAGATTTCCCGGGGGTTTAACGCAGGTTGCCATTTACCAGTTTTCTTTTTTTTTGCCGATCTACAACCAAAGTACAAAACCTTACCTTGAGAAAAGAAAGATATTCTTCTATCAATTCTCTATAAATAGCGTTATTTGTAGAATTGATGTGGGTAAATTTGAGTTCAAATCTTTTACTGCTTTTTGCAATCTCCGGTATTTGTTCGAAATCATTTTGTTTTTCTAGGTCGCTTATTCTTGCAATTTTATTTTTTCTCGCAAGTTCAAATGCCTTGCTGTAATAAGGTTTTATAGCATCATAAAAGTCGCCAACTTCATCATCAATTAAAAGTAGTCCCAAACCAAAAAATCTTTCTTGGGTTGAATTACCACTTTCGTCGATAAATGCAAAATAATTTTTCATATTAAGTCTTTATAAATTTCTCAATATCTTCTAGTTTATAGCCCAACTATCCCGCATGAGACAGAAGCCATGTACAGATTATATCAAGTTAAACTGATCCCAATGTGTTAATTAGAAAAAGGAGATGTGTCAAGTCTTCGATTCTGAGGTCTAGCGACCTCGTCGCTCAGACTCGAAGAGCTAAGTCAAATGGAAGGTGGTTATATGTAAGCGAGATTATGGCTCTTGTCGTTTTACACCATCGACTTTATCAAACTTAACGTCATATGAATATATGTTTAAACTTTTCAACTTCGCAACGGAAATCAGGTATGCATCTATGAAAGATATATTATATTTTTCCCAGAGTGTTAATGCACTTTCTAGTAGGGTCTTATTACACACTATAGATTTATAATGAATTAAAGCCTTAAGGGATTCTATGATCGATGACTTATCAAATTGATAATAAGAACCAAGTACCCAAATAATCTCGGCTACCACAATATCAACTAAAATATTTTTATTATTTTGACCCGCCAGGAGTTTTTCTACTCTATTTGCCTTATTCGGATCGTCACTAACTAAAAAACGGATAATTATATTAGCGTCGAGGAGCTTTTTGGGCATATTCGTTAACAATTTGTCTTTCTACAGCTTTATCCATGGCTTCGATATCAAATTTCTTGTCTGATTTTAGTGAACCTTTAAGCAATAAAAAATCTTTAACCGGCAAAATTGTTGCTTTCTTACCTGATAATTCAAAGGTTATTTTGCTTTTCGGTTTAATTCCCAAACTCTTTCTGATTGGTGCTGGAATAGTAGCTTGACCCTTTTGTGTAATAGTTGTCGTGTATTGCATATTTACCTACATTAACATAAATGTATTACAAAGTCTACAAAGTAATAATTCATACCGTAAGTATTTACCCATTGTATATCACCGAAGCACTCTCATTTTCGGCACCTTACTCAAAACTATCTTTCCTCAATTTTGCTTGTCCTTCGAAACTTTCTTGACCTCTGAAGCTTTCTCTGATATCCGAAGCTTTGGCGAAGGATATAGCAAAAGAGGTAGTGAAGGTGTGGAAGCCTGAATTTAAAAACAAGTAGGAAATGATCTATCCATACAAATTACTATGGTTGTCAATTGCTACAAAAAGCGCACTTTCCGTTTCTCGTTTAAATATTACTCTGATATCGCCTGTCACATTTATACTCCTGTATCCCAACCACTTACCTTTTAATCCATGATTATTTAAGATTGGATTAAACTCATCTCTTAAAAATAAATTTCTTCTGTCCTTAAATTTTTTCTTTTGACTTAGGGTCAATTTTTTATAATCCTTCAGGAATCTTTTATGGAGATAGATTTTCATCTACTACTTGAGGTTTATTTAAGTGAATCGAGAAGCTTATCCATCTCCTCGGGAGTCTTAAAAGGTCCGATTAAATTACGATTATGCTTTATATCCTCCTCAACCTTATCCAGAAGCTTCTCAAGCTCCGGCGTCATTTGTGGAGTATCGGAAAAAACTATTTTCCTGGTTCTTATAAAATTTCTAAGGGATGCGTTAATTACATCACTCAAACTAAGCCCAAGGTCGCGAGCTGCTTTAGCCGCATTTTCCTTAACTTCTTTATCTGCTTTGATGTGAATTACAGTCTGCATAGTCAAAGACCCTGAGCGTAGTCGAAGGGTAACTAAAGTATATATAAAAGTTACAAAAGTGTCAATACATCCATGAATCACAGTTTAACAAAAAGGGTTGTTTTAACAAACAATATATGCTACACTACCCTATAGTTGAATTAAGATTCGAGCTGTATTTGTTTCCCTCTAAAGGAGCCACTCACATCTGATAGCTCAAAAGTAGAGCCTATCGGGTTTTCACTTTACATATCTTCTTTTTAACTAACTATGTACAGAAAAAACTTTCGCTCCTTTTCAAGGAGCAATTACAATTCCATTGGCAATGGCGGTCCGGGGAAAAGATTCCGCAGTTATTCTGGTGGCTTTAAATCCTTTAGGCAGAAAAGCGAAAAACCTCTGGATATTAATCTCTTTATTAAAAAAGCCCAGGAGTTGGAAAAGGATCATTACAGAGCACAAAATTCTTTCGAAGATTTTAAATTGTCTCCCCAACTTCTTAAAAACATTAAGCAAAAAGGATATATCACCCCTACCCCTATTCAGGACCAAACAATCGCTACGATTATGTCCGGAAAGGATCTCATAGGTACAGCCAACACAGGTACAGGAAAAACTGCGGCTTTTCTTATTCCTATGATCGAAAAAATCCAAAAAGACAGAAACCAAAAGGTTTTTGTTGTAACACCAACCAGAGAACTCGCCGGGCAAATTAACGACGAGCTAATATCGTTTGCTCAAAACATGGGAATTTATTCATGTCTGCTTATCGGCGGCGCAGGGTATAGTAAACAAATGTTTGAACTTAAAAGAAATCCTCATTTTGTTATCGGCACCCCGGGTAGAATCAAAGACATGATAGAAAAAAGGGCACTGGACTTAACAAGATTTCAAAACGTAATTTTAGACGAAGTAGATCTGATGGTTGATATCGGTTTCATCAAAACTGTCGAATACTTTATTTCTCTGCTTTCAACTAGCAGGCAATCGCTTTTTTTCTCGGCAACTGTAGGCGCAAAAGTAAGCAGCATTCTCCAGTCATTTGTAAACGAACCAACAACCGTATCCGTAAAAAAACAGGAAACAGCCCAGTACGTTGATCAAGACGTGGTCTACATAAAAGACAAAAACCAAAAAATAGAAGAGCTGCACAGCCTTTTAATCCAAAACGGTTTTGATAAAGTTCTGGTTTTTGGCAAAACAAAGTGGAGTGTTGAAAACTTAACTAAAGACTTAAACAGAAGAGGCTTTAAGGTCGGATCGATTCATGGCAATAAATCGCAAGCACACAGGCAGCGGATATTAAAAGAATTCAAGCAGGACAAAATCCAGGTATTGCTGGCAACCGATGTAGCCTCTCGCGGACTGGACATAGAAGATGTCACCCACGTTATAAATTATGATATTCCTAAAACTTACGATGACTACGTCCACAGAATCGGCAGAACCGGCCGTGCCAACAAACACGGCACCGCATTAACCTTCGTATAATCTTGAATTTTCAAGGAAAAATCAGAAACCTGAGAAGCCGGGTTTGTTGGCACGGCTTAAAATGGCGTTACACGCTTTTCCATCTCTATTGTCTGCTCAAGGATTTCTCTCTCAGTCATATTTTAAATACTTCTCCCGTCACATATTCATGAAACGAACCCTGCTTTGGCATTAATAGTTTAGGTCTTTACTTTCCTAATATCTTCTCTCATCTCCTGCTTTATTTGCTTGGCGGCAATCACAATTTTGTCCTCAATTTTTTCAACCTTTGCATTCAAGTGCTCCCAGATTTTTTCGTCCCTTCCTTCGGCCATTAGCTCCAAAAATCTTTTTTTATCGGTCTCATTTAGCTCATTCAAAATCGCATCCATTACAGTTTGATGAACATGAACATGGGCAAGCTCCAGAAGTTCGTCTTTTTCACTTTTTGAAAGCGTCAATAAATCCAAATCAGTCTCCAAAGAATCCAGATCAACAAAATTGCTGTAAAAATGTTTTTGCAATTTTCTCATTTTGCGACTATTGATCCCAATGGTATTTTATCCTCCACGTCATCAACAAAGAAATACAGCACTGGCCCTTTTCGAGATTTATCTCCGTACCCGATATAATTCATAACTTCCGGCGAACCCCCTAAATGTTTTCCGGTCCAGACAGCCGGCCCGACATCCGCTATGTCAACGATTACCGCCTGACCAGTTTTAGTATTCACTAATATCATTTTTCTGTATTTAAAAAAATCCCGGTATTCACTAAGTCTAGAATTATAGTTTGGAGCCGCAAAAGTTTGGACCGCGATATACCATTTTTCGCGCTCAATATCGCGTGCTGTCATTTCGGCTTTACTTTTTGCAAAATATCCCCAGGCACCTCTACCCGGTGCCATACCGCTTGAGTAAATCATTTCGTTACTTTGCAATTCTTTTGGTAAATGCGTAGCCATAGTATCACCCGGATACCTCATTAAATGCTGTTCAGCCCCAATCACCCCGTAACTTCTGTTTAACCTTTTGCCATCCAACTCGGCAGATACGTGGGTCTTAAAATATTTTGTGAGAATTTCCCCTACTTTAACTTCTTCTTCGCCAGACAGTTGCCTAACTTCACTTGGAACAATTGTTTTTATTTCAGAAAGCATTTCCCCTGTTCTATCAACCTCAACTGACTGTTCTACTTTCTCCCCCTTACCAGCAATCGCACTTATTATTGCCGGCGAAGACGGCATAACGGAACTAAGCATCAGTGCCCCTATTGCACCATGTGCCAATTTTTCCTTTGCCGGAAATTTATCAACAACTGCTTCAAAAGTTTCTTTATGTTTTTTGTAGATTGTTCTGCGAATCTTTTTATGGCGTCTAACCCACTCGCTTTTAAGGAGTTCGTAGTGGGATTTTTCCTGTTTAATTTTTTTCTTCGCCACTAACCTAAATTATATCTATTTATAAACCAAATTTAGCTCTGTAAAATTCCATTCCTTCACTGACTGCATTGTTCCAACCATTAGGAAGTAAATTATGGTCAGCACCCGAATAAACAATATATTCTATATCTTTTTTAAGTTCTTTCATTGTTGCCACAAATTCATCCGACCACTTCTGTGGAACCGAATCATCACTACTTCCCTGATAGACTTGGATAGGTGCATTTATTTGGTCATAAAATTTTTCTATAGAGTATTTGTCTACGTCATAATCTTTCTCAAATTCTGCAATTACCTTTCTCAAATATTTTCCCCTGTCATCAAATTCGTCCGTATAATAAAGAATGGAATAAGGAAACGGCTTAGTTACCGGTGCCCACAAAACCGTGGGGATGCTTTCACCAATTATTTCCAGAGTTGAAATTGCAATTTGCCCGCCATTGCTATGCCCCCAAATACCGACTTTAGCTGGGTCTACCTGCGCAAAAATATTATTACTTATGAAAGTTTTATTTAAGTTTTCAACTGACTTAAGAAGCGTAATTGCTGTCGTATAAGTTTGGAATCTCTCTTCCATTTCATTTTCAGTCTGTTTGTCACTAGAACCATAACCCAAAAAATCGGGCGCTAATGTTACAAAACCGCTGCGAGCATAAACTTCTGCCGCTCTTTGCGTACCTGTTCCGGTTGTATAAGCTTCCCTATCAACATAACCGCGATACATAACAATCACCGGATGTACTACATCTCCTTTGGGAATGTTAATAAGACCACTAACCCGTTTTGCGCCGGCTGTAAAGAAAAATAGTCTCGATGTAAAATCCGCATTATCTTCAATAACATCACCAAGTTCTATTTCACTCGGCTCAAAATCTCTGCTTGATAGTGCATTAAAAGAATATCTATCAAGCGGTTGTTCTTTTTCTTGAAAAGTTATTGAAGGTGATTTTATTTGCCCTTCCTTTTGGTACTGCCAACCAAAGTAGCCGACTATCGCAATAACAACTATAATCAAAATTCCCAGCGGTAGTTTCACAAAAGTTAAATAATTTTAGCATGTGTAAAATATAACTTAGGTATGCAAAATCGTATTTCAGATAAAAACAAAAAAGAACTTTTGAAATTTGCCAAAAAAGCTGCCAGTCTTGGAAACAAATTACTTCTCGACACTCATCGCCTAACACCAACAAATTTTGAGGAAGAAAAAGAAAAGTTTTACAGTTCCAATAATTATAATCCCCAATTTAAATATAAAAAAGAGGATTTGCAAGGTTATAAAGAAGAAATCAATCAACTCCATATCAGGTTAAATCTTATTAGCCTTCCAAACGATTTGAGGAATTACCTAAAAAAATATTTAAATGATCTATTCCATTTGTATACAGCACTGGAAGTTTTGGGAACCAATGAGTTTACATTAGCAACCAAAAAAATATTTCACTGGGATATTGATAATATTAAAAACATCAAAAGAAACCTTCCTAAAATATCACTTAAATCATCAAAAGAAAAACCGCTTGATGCTAACGCTATCCGAAAAGAATTCCTAAAAGCTCTCAAAGAAAAATATCGAATTGAAGATTATCCCCTAGAAATAAATAATTTTAACAGCCATATAATCAGCGATAGCTTAACCAAGCTTAAAATTGGGGCTCGTGTTAAAAGGAACCCCAATAATGTGAGAAGGTTAATAGTCCACGAAATTGAATCTCACGTACTGCAAAAACTAAATATTAAAAAATCCCAAAATCCTCTTCTTAAGTTGGTCACTTACAAGGATCGTATGGTCTATATGGAAGGGTTGGCTGTATACAACGAATTTAAGACTAACACTATTACCAAAAGCGCCTATGATATTTATAAGGCCAGACTTGAAGCGGTCGAAATATCTCATAAATCATTTAGGGAAATTTTTAACCACTTGGTAAAATTCATATCTGCAGACAAAGCATATATCACAACATATAGAATTAAGCGTGGTCTTGGCAACACAAGCCACCCGGGAGGTTTGTCTAAAGACGCATCTTACTTGGAAGGATTTGGGCTAATTCGTAAAATGGAAAAAAACGATGAAGATATCGAAAAACTGTATTTATATCGGGTGCCAAAACTTGGTAAACTTCTGCTCAAATACAATTTATTAAGTTTAAAACAATTTTTACTCCCTAAGTTTAATTCTTAAACTTAACTCACTAACAGACTTAAGTTCATCTGAAAGAATTCTCCAATCCCCAAGAGCGGCTATAATATAGCAAATGCCTCGAAAATTTATTATTTTCATTTTTGTAGTCTCCGCACTTGCTTTTGCTTACACACTTCTGCCTTTTTCTAACCCACTGAGCATTTTGCAAAGAGAAAAGAACATCCCTCAAGTAGATACTGGTGTTCTTAATCAATCTCAGGAAACGAATCCTGAAAATATTCCTTTGCTTTCAACTGTTGCTTCAAATTTAGAAATCCCCTGGGCCCTGGCTTTTTTACCAAACGGCTCTTTAATGTTCACCGAACGCAAAGGTAATGTTTGGTTAATTGATACGGATGGCAATTTATCCAATAAACCAGTTGCCCAAATAAATGTTAAAACCATTGGCGAAAGCGGGTTGCACGGCATTGCAATCCATCCAAACTTTAACCAGAATCAATTTATTTATCTTTACTACACTTATGAAGGCGAAGGCGATGAAACCCGTAATAGGGTTTCCAGATTTACCTTAGAAAATAATCGCCTGACAGATGAAACGTTTATAGTCAACGGTATCCCCGGCGCTATATTTCACGACGGAGGCCGAATCAAATTTGGCCCGGACGGATTTCTATATATTGCAACCGGTGATGCCAGAGAACCCTCGCTTTCACAAAACACAAATTCTCTCGCTGGAAAAATCTTAAGAGTTACCGATAACGGTAGCCCCGTGCCGGACAATCCGTTTAGCAATCTCGTATACTCCTATGGCCACCGTAACCCACAGGGTTTAACTTGGGATAGCCAAGGCAGATTATGGGAAAACGAGCATGGGCAAAGCGCTACAGACGAACTTAATTTAATTGAAGCTGGCGCCAACTACGGTTGGCCGCAAGTTCGCGGAGACGAAACTCAACAAGGGCTTAAATCCCCTATAATTCACAGTGGCTCAGATACTTGGGCGCCTTCGGGGAATGCATATTTAAACGGATCAATATTTTTTGTGGGTCTAAGAGGTCAAGCTTTGTATGAAGCAAAAATCGAAAACGGCGAGGCAACCCTGGTAGAACATCTTAAAGGGCAACTTGGTAGAATGCGCGAAGTAGTTGTTGGCCCCGACAACATGCTTTATATTACTACCAGTAATCGTGATGGTCGAGGAATTCCAACTTCCGAAGATGATAGATTAATCCGCGTTAATCCAAGTAAATTTTAACGCAAGCTATGGCTTTAATAGAATCAACACAAACTAAAATTGGCTCTCAAGCTTCAGATTTTAATTTACCGGCAACCGACGGCAAAAACTATTCACTTAATTCATTTGCCAACGCAAATGGTTTAGTAGTTATTTTTACCTGTAACCATTGCCCCTATGCAAAAGCCGCCTGGCCCCTGCTGATTAAACTCGCCAGCGAATATAAAGAAAAAGGCGTAAGTTTTGTCGGTATTAATCCTAACGATGAAAAACAATATCCCGAAGACAGTTTTGAAGTCATGAAACAAAAAACCAGTGAGTGGCAGATAAACTTTCCTTATCTTCGCAATGAATCGCAAGAAGTCGCTAGGACATACAACGCCCAATGCACTCCAGATATTTTTGTGTTTGATAGAAACAGAAAACTTTATTATCGAGGAAGAATTAACAATAATTGGCCACCGGTTGAAAAAATCGATGGCAAATATGAACCCAAAAAGCCGGATCACCAGGTAAAAGAAGAATTAAAAGAAGCCCTCAACTCTCTACTTGCTAACAATCCCCCACCTTCCGCGCAAAACCCTTCAATGGGATGTTCGATTAAATGGAAAAACATAAAAACTCTTGATAAATTAATATTATTTTGACATACTCTTAACTAGTGTCACTCAAAAAATTTAAGCTCGACAAAAATTTCTACTTTACCGTTGCCTTCATTATTGCCCTTATCATACTTACAGTTATTGTTATGAATCTCTCGGTCGGCGCCTTTACAATTGTTATGCCGATTTTTGCCGGCCTAATCTTTCTGGCAATTTTTTTAGTCCCTGACGAAGAAGAAAAACCCCGAAGTAAAAAGTAATTTGCAATGATTCTTGCATACATTATCCTCTTTACTTTTATTGGCAGTATCGGTTCACTGGCTGGCAGCTATTTTTTGCTTTTCAAAAGAAAAATCACAGAGGCTTTCGCAGGAATATTAATTGCCTTCGCTGCCGGAGCTCTTCTGGCAACTGCATTTTTAGACCTTTTCCCCGAAGCGCTGGAGGAAGCAAACGATGCAAACATTTTTGTACCGGCACTACTGGGATTTTTAAGCTTTTTTATAGCCGAAAGATACATTCGGCTCTTCCACTATCATCATGGCCACGGCGAAAAGCCTAGTACCCTACTTGTTCTAATCGGCGATGGTATCCATAATTTTGTCGACGGTGTCACCATTGCTGTTGCTTTTCTTAATAGTATTCCACTGGGAATCACTACATCAATTGCCGTTGCTGCCCACGAAATTCCACAGGAAATAGCAGATATGGGAGTTTTACTTGCCAATGGACTCTCTAAAACAAGGGCAGTAATCTTTAATTTCCTGTCGGCTCTCACTGCTCTTGCCGGAGCACTTATTGCTTTTGCGGCTGCAACTCTTATTGAAAATTATCTATATTTCTTTTTAGCACTTGCTGCCGGTCACTTTACTTATATAGCAGCCAGCGACCTAATACCGGAAATTCACGAAGACGGAAACAAGAGAAGAGGCGTGCAAACATTAATATTTTTTGCTTTGGGAATTTTAACAGTTTATATCTTTACCATAATTTTCGAAGGTTGAAAACAACTACTAACTTAAAAGAGTTATAACCATTGTTCTTTCCCTTGGTCCAGCAAATTCAGCCAAAATGATTCTCTGCCACGATCCTAAAATTAATTTTTTATTTTCAAAGGGAATGCTAATCGACGTTCCGATTAGTGCCGATGCAATATGATCGGGAGTGTGAGCGGGGTCATGCGGATGCCGCCAAACAAGCTTTGGAACTATTGCCTCAAACGCCGTACTTAGATCTTCGTCTGTTCCCGGATCAAGATCGGCAGTAGTTAGTGCCGCCGTCGTATGGGTTAAATGAATATTACAAACCCCATTTTTTATATTTTGCTCTGACAAAACTTCTTCAACTTTTTCTGTAATATCAACAATTTCTTTATTTTTTGATGTTTTAATTGAAATTTTCATTTTTAATTTTTAATACTTTATTATAAACTTCCAAATTATCCAGCAGATATCTGGGCATTAAAAATTTACTAGCAACAGTCTTTTGTGCTCTCCTACCAATTATCTCTCTAAAAGCCTTGTTATTTATTAGCTCGACAATCTTACTTGCTGTCTCCTTAATACTGTCTACCAAAAAACCATCTTCACCATTTTTAATCTGCATCTTTATTCCCCCAACATTACCTCCGATTACCGCCTTACCTTTCCACATGGCTTCAGAAACAGTTAAACCAAAACCTTCTTTTAGAGACTTTTGGAGAATAACATCGCTGGCCGTCTGCAGCGCTCTAACAAAATTATCATTGGCAATACCTTTTAACTGATTCTCGTCGTAAAAAATCAAGATATCGGGAATATCTTTTGCTGCCTTAAGAACTGAATTTACCTGTGCTTTAGCTTCGGGATCATCGACCGACTCAATTAGGCCAAGAAGAACCAATTGTAAATTGTCAATTTCTTCTTTGGCCGCCTTAAATGCCTCAATAACTCCAATCGGATCTTTCCATTTATCAAATCGGGAAATTTGGGAAATTAACGGCATTTTTCGCCTAACACCGAATCTTGAAAGAATCTCCCATGCCTCATCATCGGTAATTTGTAAATTTTTCGCAGCCAGTGGATCAATTGCCGGCATGATCGTCTTAACCTTATCCAATTTAAGCCAGGGAAAACGAAAATCGTCTCTGGAAACAATAACTTTATCAAAAACTTCTATAAAAGGTTTTAAAAAAAATAAAGTTTCTTGATTGGGGTTTGTTAAATCAATATGCAAACGAAGAATTTTAGGCACCCTTGGCAAAAGATTACAGCAACCTATTAGCAGTGGTTGCGGATCGTGGGTAATTACCAAATCAACTTTTTCCTTATTTAGAAAATAGTCCAGTTCATCTCCAACTTTTTTACTCTTTTCCAAATAATAATTTTGTTCAACATCGTCTAAAGTCGAATCCTCACCCTGAAGTAAATTGTGAATTTTTTTGGTTATTACAAAAAATTCCTTAGGGGGGTGTATTACATACCAATGGGAATCGAGACCTAAATTTCGCTCGAGGGCAACTTGAGAAATTAATAGTTCGGCAACACCGCCACCGTTTTCTGTTGAATTTATATGAACTATCTTTTTATTTTTAAGAGCTGAAGAAGCACTTATGACTTTTTGATACAAATTCTCATTAAATTGCTTGTAATTTATAAAGCTCTTTTTAGAAAGATTAATTTCACCGAAGTCAACCATTTAACCCTAATCTAGATACTCAATTTCCTTCTCGTCGTAGCTGGGAGATGAAAAGACCAGTAATGTCATCTGGCCGGAATTTTCATAAGCCTGACCCCGAGGAATATGGACAAGATCTCCCGCGCCTACCTGACTACCTTCTTCTTCGTCAACATATGAACCTGTGCCAGAAAGTATAAAATGGAACTCATCGCTCTTATTATTTCGGTGGCGCCTGTTTACCCCTTCGACTCTGATCATGGCGGCACTAATTATCAAAAGATCCCGATCACTAAATAAATTTTTTACTTTAACCGCGCCAAAACTTTCCTCGTCAATATCTTTGGTTTTTACAATAGAAAGCATAAATTCATTGTCGCATAAGCAAAAATGGCTTGC
>MFBV01000011.1:0-8029 GCA_001776505.1 Candidatus Curtissbacteria bacterium RIFCSPLOWO2_02_FULL_40_11
CAGGATCTGTTGTTGCGGTAACTAGGACTTCTCCCTTTTTGAACTTATTTATTTCAGTTATTGATTTAACAACTCTGGCTTTCCCCGATGCAATTTTTGTCCCTACCGAAATCCCCGAAAGAATCTTTTTTCCTTTCCCGGTAAGTCTATACTCCTCCCAGACATTTTTTTCTTTAAGAGACTGGACTGTCTCGGGTCTTGCCTGAATTATAAAAAGCTCACCTGTTTGCCCATCTTTTGCCCATTCTATATCCATTGGCTGTCTTTTTCTATACTTTATAGAAAAATAGTCTTCAATTTTATAGCACCAGCTGGAAAGAACTATAACTTCTTTTTCGGATAGAGAGAACTTAAATCTTTCATTCTGAGGAACATCGACCAATCTTGTCTCACCCTCCTTGGAATAAATAATTTTTTTTGCTTTATCTCCAAGCTTTTTGGAAATAATCGAAGAGTAGCCTTTTTTTAAGCCTTCCTTAAAAACAATCCACTCGTCTGGAATAACTTTTCCCTGAACAATAAGCTCTCCCAATCCATAACAGGCGTTAACAACAATAACTTTATTAAAGCCTGTATCCGGATCAAGGGTAAAGGCAACGCCTGAAGAAGCAAGATCAGAGCGAACCATTCTCTGAACTCCGACAGAAAGAGCAACTTTAAAATGGCCAAATCCCTTATCTTGTCTGTAGGAAATCGCACGATCTGTAAAAAGCGAGGCAAAACATTTTTTAGTAGATTTCATCAAATCTTTTTTTCCTTTAACATTTAGGTAAGTTTCCTGTTGTCCTGCAAAAGAAGCTCCCGGAAGATCCTCTGCGGTTGCCGAAGATCTGACTGCAACAGTTGCCTCCGACTCGTCTCTGGTTTTTAATTGTCCGTATACATTTTCTATTTGTTTTTCCAAATCTTCCGGAAAATTCCCATTTAGAATTAAATCTCTAATTTGTTTGCCGCAATGCTTAAGATTCTCTATTTCTCTGGTATCAAGTTCCTTTAAAATCTTGGCTATTTTTGTTTTTAAATTATTATGATTTATAAAATAGTTATAAGAAACGCTTGTAACTGCGAAGCCGTTTGGTATATTAATCCCAAGAGAATTAAGGCTTGAATACATCTCTCCTAAGGAAGCATTTTTCCCTCCAACCAAAGGCGTGTCGTTAAGCTTTATTTCGTTAAACCATAATACCAAAGAAGTGGTTCTGCTCATCTATTCTATTATAAACAACAAACGAGCACTCTATCAAGCTTTTTGGAATTGAAAATGAGAAAAACATATTCGCTCTTTGGGAGGATTTTGATCCTATTTAATGCAATTATCTTTTGAATGTGCTATAATAAAAGCGTGCATAAATCTTTTTATGCAAGCGGATTCCTATATCATCTAAGAACGCAGCAAATTCTCTTGCATCAACCTAACCTTAATAGTAATTCTTCATCTTTTTGGACTATGCCAGGCGGCACGGGAAGAGAAGGAGAAGATGCACGAGAAGCATTTCAGCGGATAATTTATCAAGTACTCAATCTGCAACTCAATGAAAAGTGCATTCATCCTGTTTATGATTATTTTAACAATACCTTAGATACAATCCATTATGTATTCTATGCACAAGTTAAGACAATGAATAATTTATCATTGCCCGATAATGACGCGCTCTCATGGTTTTCCTTCAAACAAATAACAAAACTTCCCTTAAGTGAGCAAACCAAGCAAGATATTATAGTCTCCCAGCGCGTAATTCAAGCTCAGGCAAGAAGCGACTCGGGAATAATACCAGCCCCCAGAATAATCTACAAAACATAATAGTGTCCTTTATTATTGCAGGAGGTCTTTTAGAGGACCCATGTAATACTGCTTCCATCCGCTTTCTATTTCCGAAGCTTCGCTATCGGGGATATTTTTGTGAAGTAAATCTACGGTTGTTGTATCTCCGTTTGATGTAAGAGTAAACAAAACTATCGATGGCTCATCCCATTTTCCTGCATACCATTCTTGCTGAAGTTTTTTCTCTGGCACAACACTAATATTTTTTCCAAAAATATCTCCTCCCCATAAAGAAAACCTTGTGCCTTCATTGCTGTTCATAACCGCAGGTCCTGCTCCCCATTTTTCAATTATCTTAGAGTCTGTTAAAGCCTGCCAAACTTTTTCAACCGGAGCTTTTATGATATACGTTTGTTTAATAACTTTCATAAGATGACTATATCAAAATATGACTTGCGGAGTGAGAATGCGCGTCTAAATGATCGTTTGGTTTTTCTGTGATAAGAAGCGGATGATAACCTTGATTTTCTAAATCTTTTTTTAAGTTGCTCAAAAGCAGCTATTATTTTACGGGTATTGGGGCATATCGCGCCAAAATATCTATACATCTAATATTATTAACCCCTCCTAAATATGGATGAGTTTTAAGATCTACTTGAACCCCTTTTATTCTATCGCTCTCAGTATCCACCCATCCTTTAACAAAGGTCCCTTTTTCGGTTAATATTAGAACATCGCGTCTTTCAATCATGAAAAGGATTATAAACTTCGAAAAAGGAAATATCAAATTGGGGCAATTATATCAGAAGAAGGATAGACGATGTTAGAACCTATTTTCTAGCTAGCATTTATTTTCTGCAACATGTTCGGGCGGATCAAAGGTAGGGAGATTGGAACTTCATTCTCTGCTTGACAAACAAGTTTCAACAGCTTATTCTATAAATATATGGCGGATGCTAACGGTAAAAATGTCATGACACAACTTGAGAATATGCTCGATGAGTATTTTGGCAAGAAGGCTCCCGCACTCCCTCAGAATATAAAAGAAATTATCGTAAAAATAGCTCCTTATTTAGTAATCATTTCATTAATTTTTACAATCCCCGCAATCTTGGCACTTTTTGGGCTTGGAAGTCTTGCGACCATACTTGCGCCCTTGGGTGGCGCGCGCTCTGTTGCAGGCGTTCCGACAATGTGGATAGGAATACTTCTTCTTATTCCTGCAGTCATCCTTGAAGCAATGGCAGTACCGGGACTTTTCTCAAGAAAAATTGTGGCGTGGAGATATATGTTTTGGGCGCAACTTATTTCTATTATCTCAAGTCTGGTGCAGATAAATATCGTAGGTGCCCTACTTTCTGCGCTTATTGGATTTTATCTTCTTTTCCAAGTCAAAAGCCTGTACAAATAACTCTTGCACCGTGTTTTGCAAGAAGTTTGGCAGTCGCAAGCCCAATACTCGAAGATGCACCCGTTACAATTGCGACTTTATCCTTAACATTCACGGGGTAATCATATCAGAATCTATCTGAATCCCTGTGATTTTTTTCTTCTTTCCTCTGTTTCATCTAATATTTTCTTTCTTATTCTAATATTTCTTGGTGTTACTTCTACCAGCTCATCGTCTGAGATATATTCAAGAGCATCCTCCAAATCCATTATATGAGGGGCGTTGAAATGCACAGAAACTCCCTCACCCTTTGATCTCATATTCGTTTGCTGTTTTATTTTGCAAGGATTTACTCTCATGTCAACATTTCTGGCATTTTGTCCGACAACCTGACCTTTGTAAACAGAAATAGCCGGTCCGATAAATAAATCTCCTCTATCTTGTACGTTGGTAAGCCCATACAGAGTTGTCTTACCGTTCTCATTTGCCACGAGGGATCCCTGTTCCCTTTCATGTTCATAACCATTGTTTTTTCCATAATGATCAAATGAAGAATTTAGAATGCCAAGCCCTCTTGTATCGGTAACGAACTCACTTCTATAACCGAAAAGCCCGCGTGTTGTAATAATAAATTCCATATAGGCAATTCCGTTTTCAAGCTTCATATCTTGAAGCTCTGCGCGTCTATTACCAAGTTTTTGCATGACAATTCCCGAATAACCTTGCGGCACCTCAATAAACAACTCTTCATATGGAGTGAGAATTCCCTCACTTGTTTTTTTCTCGATTACTTGCGGGCGGGCAACTTGAAATTCATATCCCTCACGTCTTAATCTTTCGATAAAAATCGCCAAATGAAGTTCTCCGCGACCTGAAACTTCCCATCCGTCGCTTGGAAGCTCTATGATCTTCAAAGCCGTATCTGTCTCAAGTTCTTTCATAAGTCTTTCATGAATTTGCCTCGAAGTCTTAAAATCTCCTTCTTTTCCCGCAAATGGAGAGTTATTAACCATAAAAGTCATTTTAATTGTAGGCTCTTCAATACTAAGAAGGGGAAGTGCTTTTGGATTATCCACATCTGCAATAGTTTCTCCAATATTGATATCGGGGATTCCGGACATTGCTACAATATCTCCAACTATCGCATCCTGTGCGTCAACTCGATTAAGTCCTTCAAAAGTCATAAGCGATGTAAGACGGTATTTTTTAATATCTGCGTTTCTATTTATATGCATCACATCTTGCCCTACGTTAATTTTTCCGTTGAATATTCTGCCGATTGCAATTCTTCCTTTATGAAGATCACTTGTGAGTGTTGAAACAAGCATTTGTAGAGGCTGATCAATAGTGCCCGAAGGCTTTGGCACATATTTTAAAATTGCCTCAAAGACGGGAGATATATCCTTCATCCCGGAAAGATCTTTAGATATTCCCGCCTTTCCATTTTTTGCAGAAGCATAGACTATTGGAAAATCAGCAATATTTTCATCTGCTCCAAGTTCTATAAATAAATCGAGGGTTTTATCTAAAATGTGCTCGATTCTCGCATCTGATCTATCGATCTTATTTACAACAACAATAATCTTATGTTTGCGCTCAAGCGCTTTTTTTAAAACGAACCGAGTCTGCGGCATAGGACCCTCTTTTGCATCTATTAACAAAAGGCACCCATCGGCCATTGTTAAAATGCGTTCTACCTCTCCCCCAAAATCTGCATGTCCCGGCGTATCAATAATATTTATTTTTGTATCTTGCCACATAATAGAGGCGTTTTTTGAAAAAATAGTAATCCCTCTTTCCTGTTCAATCTCATTGCTGTCCATAATAAGTGAGTCGGAAGAATTTTTCGCAAGTTTTGTTTTTGATTGCTTCAATAGCGCGTCGACCAAAGTTGTTTTTCCATGGTCAACGTGCGCGATTATTGCTACATTTCTTATATTCTTCATATTAAAATAATTTGATATTAGTCGACAAAAGTTAATGCAATGCCTGTCTTATTTGCTCTTCCGGTTCTTCCTATTCGATGGATATAATCATCATAGGACGCAGGCTCATCATAGTTGATTACGTGAGTTACATCGTCAATATCCAGCCCGCGGGAGGCAACATCCGTTGCAATAAGAACATTAACCAATCCATCTTTAAACTGGTTAAGCGCGCGCTGTCTCTGCGCCTGGTTTTTATTTCCGTGAATTGCGGCAACTTTAAAACCGCGCCGATCTAGAATAACAGAAAGTTTGTTCATGCCCCACTTTGTCCGGCCAAAAACGAGAACTTTATCAAAGCCTTGTCTTAAAAGGAGTTCACAGAGAACATCAGCCCTCACTCTGCCATTTACTCTTATAACATCCTGCTCAACCGTAAGAGGTATTTCCTGTAATTTTACCGAGATCGTAACAGGATTTTTTAAAAAAGTACGGGCAATGCTTCCTATACTCTGCGGAAAAGTGGCTGAGAAAAATAACGACTGGCGGTTTTGCGGCAGGCGGGAAATAATAAATTTTATGTCATTAATAAAACCCATATCCATCATTCGGTCTACCTCATCAAGCACTATATTATTGTACTTAAATAACTTTAGCTTACCCTGTTTTTCAAGGTCTTTTATTCGCCCCGGCGTTGCAATAACAATATCATGATTCTGCCTTAAATTATGAATCTGTTTATATATACTTACTCCGCCTATACATAACACAGAATAAACATTCATGTTTTTGGTAAAAGCAATAAATTCTTCCTGGATCTGTACCGCCAATTCCCTTGTAGGGACAACGACAAGTACTTTCTGTGAACGGTTGTACAAAACTTTATTTATTAGAGGAATTAAGAATGCGGCAGTTTTACCCGTACCGGTATTTGCCAAACCTATAATATCTTTTCCCAAAAGTATAGGCTCTATTGCCTCATCCTGTATGGGGGTTGGTGTAGTATATCCTTTTTCAAGAATATTCTGCTTTAATTCATTACTTATAAGAAAATCCGAAAAATTGTGCTTTGGAATAAAAGTTTTTTCATCTCTTTCTTCTGCCTTTTTAATATAAAAAGCGCGGTTAATCTTTTTAGATTTATTCGTTCCTCTTTGCCAATTGGATCTAAATTGTTTTTTATACATAAATTAGGTTGATAAAAGAATATACCTGCCTAAATAAGAACCAGACGTGTGAATATGGAGAAAAGATACAAAAAATGAAGTTGGGGTACCTTTATCTTAAACTATTCAAACTTTGTCAAAATTAAGCAGATATATTCTTTTATATCCGTACTTGATACTATATCATAGGAAGAGACGAATGTCAACAAACTATAGGTTATTGACTCCGAGAACTTAACTATTCGGACCTATTATTTATATGCTTTTCAGAATGTAAGTTATATCGAAGAAATGAGATAGAACATTCTCCATCTTTGGCTGTCTCTTGACTCTGCTATTCTAGTTCCCATGTTTTTACTATGTTTCTATCAAAAAACACTGCATTGCATGTAAGAAGCGTTACCGAATTAACGACATAAGGCTCAAACGAAAGTGACTTTGATAATTCCTCGACCCGCTTTAAAAACTCGCGAGTAGGTGCGCTATTGAACCTTGCTAAAGTCGTATTACTAAAAAAGCGCTGCGAGCTTATATATATTTTATCATCCGGCACGCCTGCTTTTTTCAGTTCTTTGTCCAAATCGATAATAATATTATCCAGTTCCGGGTCTGTTGTGCCAACAAGAGCAAGATTATTAGGAAATAGTAGTAAACGATAGAAGTAAACATTAAATTTTTTGTGACGTGGGATAACCGATCCAAAGACTTGTTTTGCTTTATTTATATCCTCCTCTATAAAATGAGGAGGGTCATTGATAACTCTAACATTTTTTATAGACATATGCAGTGAATCAGCCGGATAGTAGAAGTAATTAGGTGATACTTTTTTCAATGGTTCCAAAAAACCCTCTATCTTATTAATTAATTGTTCATGCGGTATGTGCACGCTTGTCAGGCAGATACGAGTGTCTTTTTCAAAATCATCAACAGGAGAAACTGTACTAAGCCTAAAAGAACTACCACTAACTTGTTGTTCAATTTGGTTAATTAATTCTATCTGATCTTCTTGATAGGGAGAGAAAATATGCATAATTTACAAGTTTTTTATAGCTTTTTTAGAAAACAAGTTTATTTACCCAGTCTGGAACTTTTGCTTTACCCACTCTATCGTAGGCAGGGGTATAGGGCTTGATATCTAAAATAGGTGTGCCATTGACAATATCCAAACCTTTGACTTTTATGCTATTCCCGCGTCTTGAAAGGAGCTTAACGGTTGAGATAGCAATACGGTTTGGCCTTTGAGGACAACGGCAGGCAAAAATTCCAACATACGGAACATCTTCTCTCCCTTGCGGATGATGTTTAAGGTGACATTCTTTCTCTTTATCCATCCAGTAGACGACAATAATGTACGAATAATCTCCAATGCCATCGAGTCCTTTGGAATAATTTTTATCAATGACAATCTTAGTAACAACATCCTTCCAACCGGGTAACATTGGTTTACGCACCTTATTTTTTGCAAGGCCTAAGGGCTTGATTTTAATAGCACCGTTTTTATCTTTGCTATCAAGGAATTCGCAGAAGATTGTTTTCATATTGCGTCTTTGAGCTACTATTATCTTATATTTTAGCACAGACCTAAAGAAGAGGCACCGCGTCCCATCTGGCTCCCGAATTAAAACCTTTGCAAACTTTTGAAATTATTTTGCCAAATCTGATACACAAATCCAAAAAGCGAAATCTGAAATAATGCGCCCCGCCACTATTTTTCTGGGGCAAAGGAGGCGGGGCGACGGACTCGCCCGCGCGGAGGAGGGGTCTGGGGAGGAATCCGCGCGGGCTT
>MFBV01000011.1:8043-8647 GCA_001776505.1 Candidatus Curtissbacteria bacterium RIFCSPLOWO2_02_FULL_40_11
CAAGAAGCAGAAATCTCTTTCTTCAATAAACCCACCTTCGTAATCGGAAGTTTGTTTGAGGTTGAGCAATCGCAATGCTTCCTTTGGCCCCACCCAAACAATTTCAAAACCGGAGGATTTTTCCTCGTCAGTGAAATTGGGAGCATTCTTGTCCGAGCTAGTTTTTGCAAGAAAACAATATGATGTTTGGTGGAGTTTGAATTGCGCTCGATATTCAATAATGCTCCCAATTTCTTTTAGTACTTCAACTTGAACACCTAGCTCTTCCTCGCACTCCCGATCCAGTGCAATTTTTATATCTTCGCCTTCTTCAATTCCGCCGCCAGGAAGTTTGTAATAATTCTTACTACTCACATGTAGTAATCCGATTTGATTTTCGTTATCTAAAACCACGGCTCTGGCGGCCTTTCTGTATTCCCAGCCGGGGATATTCTTTTCGTCTACTTTTTCAGGATTGATTGTTTTAAGAAGTTGCATATTTAGTATCCTATTTCTTTTTTAATAGTTCCCAAATAACTTTCTGCTCGTATTTTTAGATCGCTCATCGAATTATCTGCTTTAGTTACAAACTCCTGAAAATATTTGTCGGCGAGAGATAAGTTCT
>MFBV01000012.1 GCA_001776505.1 Candidatus Curtissbacteria bacterium RIFCSPLOWO2_02_FULL_40_11
TACTTAATTTATCTACCGACAAAAAATGAAGTGGATACAAAGCTTTTAATACACTTTTTAATTCAAAACAGGAAAAATATTTATGTACCTGCATTGGTTGAAAATGATTGGACCATATCTCAATTTAAAAGTTTGGATGGTTTGGTAAAAAATAAATACAAAACCTTGCAGCCCAAAAAAATAAGTGCTGTTAGTTCGAATAAAATAGATGTAGCGATTGTTCCAGGAGTTGCTTTTGATAAAAAAGGAGTTCGTTTAGGTTATGGTAAGGGAGTATATGATAACTTGCTCAAAAAATTTAAAGGGTTAAAAATTGGCCTTGCTTATGAATTTCAAATTGTTGAGCGGCTGCCTGCCGAATCACATGATTTGAAGACGGATTTAATAGTCACAGAAAAACAAGTAGTTAATTTAGCTTCTATTTAACAATTATTGCATTAGGCAGGCTTCTGCCCGGTCCGGCTTTGTATCCCCCGTCATAAAGTGCGCTTGAGCCTCCACCATCCAGATTCAGGGCGTCCGTTGCGCCAAGGGATTTAAATATGTTGGCAAGATCCAAAAAACTGGCATTTCGGGCAACAACTAAGAAAAGTTTGCCGCTTCCAAAACCAATGCCGCCGCGGGTTCCTTTAGGACCGTCGGAGACTAAAACCTGCCCACCGGAAAGTAAAGAAGGATAATTAGTTAAGCCCCCGGTAATATCCGAAGGGGCACCAACGCAGGCAGCGCAGGGGAAAAATTGAGCTGAACCGGGGCGAAAAACCATCATTCCCCGACCATTCCAAAAGAGTGAATAAGCGTTTATCCATTTTTTTTGGCGATTATTCCAGACAGAGAAATCGAACGAGTTAACTTTACCTCCGCATGAAGAATAATCTGGTGGGCAAAAGTAGCTACCATGGATGCCAGCCCTGCCACCGTTTTCGGCGACAAATTGGGCCAGTGCTTTTGTCGGGCAATCGTTAGGGCAATCGTTGTCATTGGCAGTATCTGTAACCACAGTAGTAGACGCAAGATCAAAAGTCGATACAGTGTAATTACCGCCGGAAGTCGTTGAAGATGGAGTAGAAATTACTTTCGGTGTAGGTGATGGGCTCGGTGCTTCTCTGGCAAACGTCTGATAGTCAATTTTCAATTCATCTTCAGGACTCGGTGTCGGACTAGGTTCAACACTTGCTTCTGATTCGGTGCTAGCTAAAGCTTCAAGCGGTGAAGGAGACTCAATAATCGATCTGGAAATTGATCTGGGCTGAGGTGATTCTTGGGGACTTTCTGATTTTAAGCTAACAAGCGCAACAGAAGCTAAGCTGACTACGGCAACCGGAATAATTATTAAAATGGGCGCGAACCCGGCAGGCTTCATTAAATTCAGTATAGCAAGGATAGCCGATAACTTGACTTTTACCTTTTCTGTCGATAAAGTACCGAGATGAATTCTGAAACAGAACCTAAATCTCACGAAATATTTAAGAAACATTTTCTTGTAACATCAGGCACCCCTGTGATAGTTAACTCAGCATTTTTGGTACAAGCTCATTTTAGTCAACGAGAACTCGAACATGGATCTTCAGCCAAATTGTCGATATTTGCTCCTGGAAAATTGGAAATTCAGAGAAGTACCGCAGTCGTTAAAGAGAAAAAATCATTTAAGATAATACCAGCTGAAGAAATAACCCATTTGATAGTTCAATTGCGTAAACCTGGCGAAGAAATAGAAATTGGAATATTCAAGCTTGTATTGAACCAACAAGGACATGACTATTTTAGTTTTGAGTGTCATTCAACTGAACCAATTGACGTTAAAAAATTTGATGGCAATATTTACGATAAAGATGTTTTGCAAGATTTATTAAAACCGCCTGACTCTTACATCTTGGCTTCCGCAACTAAAGGAGATATCAAAAGGCGCCGGAAATTTGAAATTCTAAGAGCTCAGGAAAAGTTAAGGTTTGGTGAGGCTCATCCAGTTGAAATTAGGATGCTTAGAAAAATAGAGGCACTTTAAAATTTTTTTGTGAAAATGATAAAATTTGATAGCATTGCCGGATCGCCTGCCTGCATCGCTATGCCAGCCCGCAGTAGATACAACGTTTCTGGCGGGCGAAGCATTGCGGGCAGGTCTAATGGTAGGACGACGGATTCTGAATTGACGACGTGATCCATGCTCTGTAGAGTATTTGTATGGCGTATAAAGATCTCTCAAAAAGGAGAGAGGCTCATAAAAGATATTATCTCAAGAATAAACAGCTTTATAGACAGAAGAACATTCGAAGAAAAAAGTTGCTAATTGATTTTGTTATTTCTCTTAAACAAAAACCCTGCATGGATTGTGGAGTAAAATATCCACATTATGTAATGGATTTTGACCATAGAGATAGGAAAACTAAACTCGCGAGTATCAATAGAATGATTAATTTTCATAGTTATGCTACAAAGAAAATCTTGGAAGAAATTGAAAAGTGTGATTTGATTTGCTCTAATTGTCATAGAATAAGGACTTATTGCGGAGTCGTCTAACGGTAGGACAACGGATTCTGGATCCGTTTATTGGGGTTCGAATCCCTGCTCCGCAGCCAAATTTTGACCACTTTGTTAGCCTCAAAAATCGCTAAAAATGGACAAATTTAGAGATAACCAGGTCTGGATTCGAACTTTAGGTTTAGGAATGTTAAAATCGCACATGTATGGAAGGTACTATAAACGAAATGTCGCCTAATTCTATAGATTTAACAGAAGCAAGAGAAAATCTCGTTAAGATAGTTCCCGAAGCAGGCGAAATTATAAAGAAACACTTCACTTCCCGTGATTATTCTTCCAAGCAAAAAGAGGGTGTCGATTTTACAACACAAGCAGACGAAGAAGTTGATGCATTTTTGAGGCGTGCAATTCAAAGCAAATATCCACATTCGCAATTCTTAACCGAAGAAACAGCACCAGAGGATTATTCCTCTTTAAGAAATGCGGAAAATCTATGGGTGATCGATCCTTTAGATGGCACAATTAACTTCTTTCGGCAGCATCCTAACTTTGCAATCTCAATAGCATTGGTTGATAAGGGTGTTACAAAACTTGGCGTTGTCCACGCACCAATTAGCAAAGATACATATTGGGCGCAAGCAGATCAAGATTCCGCATACCTAAATGGAAGCCCGATACAGGTTTCGTCAACAACCGATTTAAGAGAAGTTGTAGTTGGCTGTGATTGGGCATGGGGTCTGGAAAAAAGACTGAATGTTGTGAGATGGCTGGGTAATGTTAGCACCCATGTTAGGCAAATTAAATCTATGGGAAGTGCTGTTGCTGATCTTGCCACTTTAGCACGAGGGCAAATAGATGCTTACATACACTCAGGGCTAAAACCATGGGATGTTGCTGCATCAACATTACTCATACAAAAGGCAGGAGGCAAAATTACAGCACCAGACGGCAGTAATTGGGATGTTTTTAATCCAGATATATTCGCTTCTAATGGCGTGGTTCATAATAAGTTATTAGAATTATTGAATCAGGAATAATTTGGATTTCTCATACAGGTATAGAAGGATTAGAACGATGTCCAAGGTGCTTCTGGCTGCAATATATAAAGAGAATACGGCAGCCGGAAGGAATAGTCTCGCGTCTGGCAAACAGATTTGACGGGGGTTTAAAAAATTACTTTAATTCGTTTCGGGGAACCGGTGAGCTGCCACCAATGGTCGAGGGGCAACTTCCCGGACAACTTCAAAATCCCTTCCAGGAAAAATACTTTGTGCGCATAAATGAGGAGTTTGGTTTTTTGGGTAAACTCGACGAGTGCTTGGTTAATGAAAAAGGAGAACTTATTCCCGTTGATTTTAAAACTGCAAGTTCAGACCCGAGAGAGAAAGAACTTTTGCAGGCTTACGAAAATCAAATTGACGACTACGTTTTTATCATAAAGAAGAATAATTTAAAAGTTACAGGCTATGGCTACCTAGTCTTTGTCTATCCTGACCACGGCAAAGAACTGCACAATGGCTTCCCAATGGTTATTCACGTTGTCAAAGTTAAGGGTGATCCTAAAAAAACAGAGGCGAGAATAGAAAATGCCATGAAAGTGCTTAAAGGCAAAATGCCCAAAGCTGCAGACGACTGTAAATTTTGTAAATATCGAATGGATGTTAGAGAATTGGAAGGCTGATGAATAAGACTCAAAAGTTACTTGATGAACTAAAGACTGACGTTGCTGGCCTCAAGATTCGTATTAGGCGAATTGAAACATTCTTGCTCGGCATGCCAAACGCAGAGGATTATATTCAAGAACGAGAAGATGTTGATGAATTACTAGAAGAAGCTAAAAATATAGTCGCTAAATACGATAGGGCAAGTGCAAGTCTCTTGCAGAGACGATTAGGGACAGGTTATGCCAGAGCTGCTCGATTACTTGACCTGCTTGAGAAAGAAGGAATTGTTGGCGCAGGAGAAGGTGCCAAGCCGCGGGAAGTACTAAAAAAGTCAAAGTAACTTAAGTTAGCCTGTATGAGACTAGAAACTATCATAGTACATTCTATTATTGAGAAACCATCACGATTGCTGCTCACTCCTTGGAGAAAATATAACGATTTTTTTAACGATGGTTGTAGAAACGTATGGGGCCTTTCTCCAATTATTAAATCCACTTATCTCTATTTTGGTCTCGTAATTCCTTATTTCTTTATATCCGGTTTTATACCTTTAAGTGTCCAAAAAATAATAGAGGCACTTTTTACGGTTGGTACATTTATTATTCTAGCTGTCTGGGCACTTTACATGCCCGTACTTGTGGTAATGACTATGCTTCGGGCGATTAGAAAAGTTAAACATAATGTAAATGAACTAAATACAACACTAAGTGGACAACCTTGGAAAATGACTCCTAAAAAATTGTATACCCAGCCTCACTCTATTATTTTTCTATACTTAATTTATGCAAAAAATGAAATGGTCGATTTTATGGATTGGTTCACACAGTTCTTTCCTTTTAATTTAATAAATCCAGACGGAATCAGATATCCGTTGACAGCAAAAATTCGTCGCAATTCAAGGCATATTGAAGGTTTGATTGCAGATATGAACATTCCTTTGAAATACGTAGGATTTGAGATAAACATGCAGAATACAAACTATCAATTTGAATTTTACGAACAAGTAAAGAGCATAGCTAAAGTTTTATCCAAATTAGAAAAAGGATTTAAGAAGAACGATTATTATGTACGAAAAGAATCGGGGAAAATAATCGTTATAGCCCCTCATCATCTATATTAATGTATACTTACTGCGAAAATGTGCGGTGCGTTTACAGTAAGTAGCTTCATGTTCTTTCATGGCTTTAAGCAATTTGGTGGTTCACTTCGATAAATTATTATAGTGAGCTTGTCGCCCATTCAACTCTGTTCAGGGCGACCCTGAGTTTTATCGAACGGGTCGAACTACTCAGCATAAACGGAAAATATATTCCTGAGCGAAGTCGAAGGATCGTCAACGACCCCCAGCATATTAATTAATAACCCCTTGACAATGGCACTTATCCCTTGACAACAGGTAGATAATATGCTACACTGAGGCTATGAAAAAGAGATATACGTTTGGAGAAATAGTCTTAATTTTTGCTAAAGACTTTGTCAAAGAATCTTTAAATCTCATCAAAGTCATTCTAGTCATCGCATTTGTAATAGCGGTAATCTTCGCAATCATTTCCTCATTTAAAGACTCTGGAGGCAGTTCTAGTAATGTCGAGGACGATTGTGTTCCTGCACAAACACCCCACGAGGTATGTTACTAAAATGAAAAATCAATTTAGTCTCGCAACATTCTTGCGAAAATATAAAGATGATGAATCGTGTCTTGCTGAGATATTTAAGATTAAGTATCCAAAAGGTGCTAAATGCCAAAATAAGAAATGCAAATACTTCGAGCAAGTATCTAACTTCTACAAAATAAAAGGCCGAATGGTATATCAATGCTCCTGCGGTTATCAAATAGCACCGCTTGCAGGAACTATCTTTGAAAAAACCACTACACCACTTCAATACTGGTTTTACGCTATGTTTGTAATGGCCAATACCCGATCAGGGGTATCAGCAAAGCAATTACAGCGTGAACTTGCAGTTTCATATAAGACGGCTTGGAGAATGTTTAAACAGATTAGAATGCTAATGGCAGAACCAAAAGACGGCTTGCTTGACGGCATTGTAGAGATTGATGAAACATTTGTCGGGGGTAAAACAAGCAACCGCAAAAATAAATATGGTGTTGGGTCAACTGATAAGGAAATAGTAATGGGAATGTTAAAAAGAGGCGGGAAAGTTTATCTAAAACACATTCCTAATACTGGCAAGTGGACGCTACTGCAACAAATAAAAGAGAATGTTGACCCGAGAGCAAGAGTTTTTACAGACGAATTTGCAGGTTACTATCACTTGCCAAAGTTTGGCTACTACCACGAGTCAGTAAATCACAGACTTGAGTCAGTACGAGGCGAAGTACACACGCAAGGCATTGAGAACTTTTGGAGTCATTTCAAGAGAGGGGTTACGGGCGTTTACAGAGTTGTGAGCAAGAAGTATTTACAGGCTTATGTTGATGAGTATGGGTTTCGCTTTAACCACAGAAACGAGCCAATGTTTGAATTGCTAATGAATCAAATTGCAGAAACTAAGCTAATTAAAACTAAAAACCCTAGCTAAATTGTCTAGGCCCCGATACATAGAGAACGGTTTGATGAACAATGTCAGGCCGTTACAATGGTTCGTATATGCGAGCCTACAAGATAC
>MFBV01000013.1:0-2034 GCA_001776505.1 Candidatus Curtissbacteria bacterium RIFCSPLOWO2_02_FULL_40_11
CTAACGGATATATTCTTTAAATTATGTTCTCTGGCCCCTTTTATAACTATTGCATCCATTTTTAGGTTACTTGTCCCGTACATGCGCCCTTTGGCTGCGAGAACGTAGATCTCGAGTCAGAGTAAGCATTGTATGGGATTGTTCCATTGCACCTTTAATTATTATTTTGTCCATGGGTCTACGGTCTACTAAGGATTCTCCTTTGTACAAAGGAGAATCCTTTTTGCGCTAAAGATCGCGAATCATAAATTTTATCATTAAATTCAATAGTTGTTCAAGGGATTAAGTGAGGAAAATTTCGTTTGACAAACTGTGTTTAGATTCTTGATAATTGGTCGCAATGTCAAGAAGTATTGAGGCACTAGACAATGCAAAAGATTCACTAAGCTTCTGGGAAAGACTTGGGTCAAAAGTGTTAAAAGGAGAGATCAGAAGACTGGCTGAATCTCTAGGGGTGAATATTGATGAAGCGGGAAAAGATATCCTAAGTGGACAAACTCTTAGAGGGAGAGTTGATCTTTCTAGCTTTAAAGCTGAATGTTGGGCATTAAAACAGGTTGTTAAGAAATCATTAGAGAATACTAATTCAGTGCATGAAGTACAACTCGATTTTTCTTTTCATAGACAAGTTCATCTAATAGTAACCAATCCATTCACTGGTGAAAGATTATTTATGGGTTCAAGGCTGAATTATCCAGACGCTTTGTTTTTATACTCCCACCATCCAAATCTTAGTAATGAGTTGGCTCGATACAGAGAAGACCAAAAGTTCGATGCAGCCAGAAACTTATTGACTGTAATCAGACAAACCTTTATTCCAATAGAGTCAAAGGCTCTTCTCGGAAGTTGATTTTAACCCAATAATTTAAAGTATATTAGTCCACATCGGGTGTGGATTACTATTGACACATCGGGATATATTTTATTTCAGCTCAGAAATTTGATCCCTTAAAACTGCAGCTTTTTCGAAGTCTAGGATTCTGGCCGCATCCTTCATTTCGCGAGTTAGGATTTTGATAAATTTCTTTTTATCCTCTGGCAGCATATTGCCAGTTTTTGCGCGCTCTAGCGCACCCTGAATTACCGTGTCTTTGTAAAGTTTTTTCTTCTCTTCATAAATCTTTTCTCTTTCAATGATTTTTTCTCTAATTGGCTTATCTATAGAAACAGGCTTAATATTATGTTTTTTGTTGAAAGCAATTTGAATATTACGTCTTCTCTTAACTTCCTTGATCGCTCTGCCCATCGAACCGGTTACACTGTCGGCATACAAGATGACCTGACCTTCCAGGTGCCTTGATGCTCTTCCCATAGTTTGAATTAATGCAGTTTCTGAGCGTAAAAATCCCTCTTTGTCGGCATCCAAAATGGCTACGAGGGTAACTTCCGGTAGATCAAGTCCTTCTCTGAGAAGATTGATTCCAACCAAAACGTCGTAATTCCCAAGTCTAAGATCATCTAAAATATCTGTTCTATCCAGAGTTTGTATTTCACTGTGCAGGTAATTTACTTTAACTTTTCTTTCTTCTAAATAATTAGAAAGTTCTTCCGCCATTCTTTTGGTTAGGGTTGTTACCAATACTCTTTGGCGTTTTTTAACTCTTTTATCTATTTCTGTAATTAAATCATCTATTTGGCCCTTCGATTTCCTGACGGAAATCTCAGGGTCTATCAGACCTGTCGGCCTTACTAACTGTTCAACAACTTGGCTGGAAACGTTCATTTCATAATCGGCAGGTGTTGCCGAAGTGTAGATAACCTGATTCAGTTTTCGCAAAAACTCCTCAAACTTTAGAGGTCGATTATCAAAGGCGGAAGGAAGGCGAAAACCAAAATCAACGAGCATTTGTTTTCTTGCGCGGTCGCCGTTATACATTCCATTGATTTGGGGGACTGTCATATGCGACTCGTCAATAACCATCAAGAAATCTTTGGGAAAGTGCTCTAGTAGGGAATACGGCGGGTCGCCGCGACTTCTGCCATCGAAGTGTATCGAATAATTTTCAATACCCTTGCAATAACCCAAAGTTTGGA
>MFBV01000013.1:2087-26989 GCA_001776505.1 Candidatus Curtissbacteria bacterium RIFCSPLOWO2_02_FULL_40_11
TTTGTCCTCTGTTCCAGTCTGCGGGCTTCAAGTTCTTTAGCTTTTGATTTAAGGTATTTGAGCCTTGACTCAAGCTCTTTTTTTATTGACTCAAGAGCGTGAATTGCAGTGTCGTCGGACACTACGTAATGTTTAGCCGGATACAGGGCAAAAGTTTCAGGTTTACTTTGCGTCTTTCCCGTTATCGGATGAATAATCTCCAGTGCTTTTAAGGAGACTCCTCTAAAGGTTAGTCTTAAGCCGTTGTTTTCGTAGGCAGGCAGTATTTCGATGTTTTCGCCTCGAATTCTGTAAGTTCCGCGTGCAAAGTCATGGTCGTTTCTTTCGTACTGGAGTTTAGCAAAAGACCGCAGGAGATCAACTCTTGACCACGTTTGGCCTTCTTCAAGATCCACTCTGGCATTTTTATATTCTGTGGGAGACCCCAAGTTATAAATAGCAGAAACTGATGCGACCACAATCACGTCATTTCGGGTTGAAAGGGCCGTAGTTGCTGCCAGCCTTAATCTGTCGATTTCTTCATTAACTTCAGTTTCCTTTTCTATATAGGTATCGGTTGAGGGCATATAGGCTTCCGGCTGATAATAATCGTAATAGGAAACAAAGTAGGCAACAGCATTTTGAGGGAAAAATTCTCTAAACTCCTGATACAGCTGAGCAGCTAGTGTTTTGTTGTGGGAAATAATTAAAGTGGGTTTTTGTATTTTCTCAATAACGCTAGCTACAGTAAAAGTTTTGCCAGAACCGGTTACCCCGAGGAGGGTTTGGTGGCGGAAATTTTTATTTAAGCCGCTTATAAGACGGCTAATCGCCTTTGGCTGGTCACCGGCAGGCTTGTATACTGAGCTGATCTTAAATTTCATGAACATATATTATATAACTAATTTCTGTTGATGTTTATGTATTGACAACTTCGGGTTTTATTTGGTAAAGTATAGACATGGCAGCGATTTTATACAAAAGACAAAAAGAAATTTTAGTATTTCTAAACAAATTTATAGGAAGGTATGGCCACGCGCCTAGTTTGACGGAAATTGCCAATAAAATCGGCGTTAAATCACTTGCAACAGTTCACGAACATCTTACGGCACTTGAAAAAAAAGGCTTGATAAAGAAAACTTCGGGAGTAGTCCGCAGCATAGAGCTTATTGATAAAAGAATTAGTAATGTTGTAAAAGGTCTCGAACTTCCGATTTCGGGTTTTATCGCAGCCGGGTCCCCAATTGAACCGTTTACAGACCCCAATGCAAAGTTTACGGTTTCCGAAAATATGGTTGACCCTAAAAAACGCTCTTATGTTCTTCAGGTTAAAGGTGAATCTATGATTGAGGATGGGATCTTGGATGGGGACTTTGTGATTGTTGAAGAAACTAATGAGGCAAGAGATGGTGATATTGTTGTTGCTATGATAGAAAATGGCGTTGTGACCTTGAAAAGGTTTTATAAGGAGAAAAATAGAATTCGCTTGATGCCGGCAAACGCTTCAATGCAACCCATATATGCCAAAAACGTAACTATCCAGGGAAAAGTTACTTCGGTCATTCGCAGATATCAGAACTAAAAACTAGAGTGTTACAAAGAATCCAATAGCGGCCGCAGTCATAATTAAGAAAGTAATTAGCCCTAATATATTAGTAACGGGCGTGTTAACGTGTTTGCCCATAACTTTGGGGTTGTTAGCAAGAAGTAATATAAAAAAGATCAATATTGGTGATATTAGCCCATAAATTACTGCCGTATAGAAAAGTGCTTTAAAAGGATTAACGTTTATTAGCGTTATTAAAAGTCCCAAAACCATGGAGACAATAATAATGCCGTAAAAGGATTTCGCTTGCCTAAATTTATAACTTAAGCCTTCTCGCCACCCAAAAGTTTCAGAAACTGCATAGCCGGCAGAACCGGCCAAAACTGGAATCGCTAAAAATCCCGTGCCAATTATTCCAAGTGTAAATAAAAAGGAAGATGCACGACCGGCAATTGGTTCAAGTGCACGGGCGGCTTCATCTGCCGTATTTATTTCGTGAATACCAGCGGAAAATAAAGTAGAAGCTGTTGTAGCAATTATTGCAAACATGACAATATTAGAAAAAAGCATGCCGATTGAAACATCTTCTTTGGCGATCTTTAGTTCGTTTTTGGTAACTATAATTTTCTTGTGTTTTTCCTTTTCTTCTTCTTTGATTTCTTCAACTTCTTCTGAAGCTTGCCAGAAAAACAGATAAGGAGAGATAGTCGTACCTAATATTGCAACTACTAAGATTATAAAGTCGTTAGTGACGGTAAATTTGGGCACAAAAGTACTAAAAATTATTTGGCCCCAGTCATGCTCAATGACTACGGCCGATGCTATGTAAGCAAAAAGGGCAAAAGTTAGCCATTTAAGTTTGCCAACAATAAATTTATATGGAAAATAAACTAATAAGCCAATAATGAGAGCCGTAATTATAAAATTGGTGATTAAAGGACTTATAGGAACAAATAATTTAATTGCTGCCGACATACCTGCAAGGTCGGCGCCAATATTGATAGTGTTAGCCACAACAATTAATAGGGTTAAAGAATAAAGAAGAATTTTAGATTTATAATGAGTTTTGATATTACCGGCAAGACCTCTCTGTGTAACTAGACCGATACGGGCACACATCTCCTGGATAGTAGCCATTAAGGGGAAGGTTAAAAAAGCTGTCCAAAGAAGCGAGAAACCTTGAGAAGCACCCGCGAGTGAATAGGTGGCTATGCCGGAAGGGTCGTCATCGGAAGCTCCGGTAACAACCCCGGGGCCGAGCTTGTTAAGGAGCTTCTTTAATTTTTTCTTCACTAATCTATTGTAGGTATAGTAACATCTGAGATGTCAATAATTGACAACTGATAACTAACTATGAACAATAAACTATAAACAATGGGTATTTTCTATATCGTCGCGACACCGATTGGTAATTTAAAAGATATAGCACTAAGAGCATTGGAAACATTGAAAAATGTCGACTATATTCTTTGTGAGGATACACGAGTTACCGGAAAATTATTAAATCACTACGAGATATCTAAGCAGATGGTCTCGTTTAATGATTTTAGCGAGGATAAAAAAACTCCAAATGTTATTGCAGATTTAGAAATGGGAAAATCTGTTGCGTTAGTTTCTGACGCAGGAACTCCATTAATTTCCGATCCCGGGTATAGGCTTGTTCGCAGTGCGATCCACCGGGGAATACGCGTAGAATCAATACCCGGGGCATCGAGTATTGTTAGCGCACTTGTAGTTTCCGGACTCCCTCCGGACAAATTCACTTTTCTGGGGTATTTACCAAAACCAGAGATTAAACGGTTAAAAATTCTGGAAGGTGTGCGTGAAAATCAGAAAAATCTTAAATCAACGACTATCATTTTAGAAGCGCCATATAGACTTGTAAAAACTCTTGAATCCATTACTGGAATCTTTGGTGATGTTGAAATTGTTGTTTGCCGGGAGTTGACAAAATTACATGAAGAAATAAGACGGGAGAAAGGTTCTGCTTTAATAAATCATTTTTTGGCCACTAAACCTAAGGGCGAATTTGTAGTTTTGTTCTAATTAATAAATAATTGAATTAATTTATCTAGACAAGTAGGCAACCGACCAACCATAGGATAGTGGAACTAAAAGAGGGTGATGCTCATAAACATGCCCATTAAGACCCCATTTGGAAAGCACTTTTTTTTCAGGCGTAACTTTTCCGATATGTATTGGATGAGTTAGTTCTTCATTTACATATAGCGCGAGTGAATCCACAATCGGATCAATAGAAATTTTGCTGCCAATAATGAGATCAGTTAACGTCTTCTCGGCGTTCGCATCAAGACCAAACAAATAACCAAAGCAATCTGTACCTTGGGGTCTAGCATCGCATCTTTCTGCAATCCTTATGTCTAGAAAATTTTCAACAGCATCTGGGCTATTCTCAAAAATGACCTGTAAAAAAGTACGAGCCACTATTAATTTTTCAACAGGGTCTTCTATATTTTGAGCAAACAAAGCACATAAGTCCTTTAAACCTTCAACCCCTAAATTTTCTTCCGTGATATTACCTTCGAATAGAGCATAAAGTCTGCGTTCAGCTTCTGGTGATAACATCTTGGTGTTCGGATTACAGATCGAATGTAGGGTATTTCTCGGGTATTACCGTGATATTTTATCACAATTATCACCTTCCATTTGACTTAGCTCATCGAGTCTGAGCGACGAGGTCGCTAGACCTCAGAGTCGAAGACCTGAAGGTTCTCAGAGCCTGAACGGCCAGAGTTAGTTTGTCAGAAATCTGTTCAATTTTTGCAGGGTTAGATTACTTTGGTTTACTAGTTTCCTTTGTTATTTTTATTTCCCCTGTTGTTCGATTCCTGTCGATGATAGTTGTAGTGTTTGGATGTAGTACCGATTCTTTTATAATGTGCCCTGAAGTTCTGGCAAAAAGGGAAACTTCAAATAATGCCCGTCTTTATACCCGTACGTGATGGTTGTCGTTCCATTATTTGGGATTATATCATTTAATATTCTAAGTTTGAATCATCAGCAGATTTAGTTTATGAGAAGTCGATGCACTTTTTAGCTAATTAATCTATAATTCTAACTCTACTTGGTTTATCTACGATCCTGACCCGACTAGGTGAAGATTTTTCTACCACACGGACCCTGCTGGATGGAGAATTATTGCTCTTTAAAAGGAAATGGCCAATACGGACTAACCTTTTGTGCCACTTTTCGCTGGTTTCTTTGGCTTGCCAAATATCTACTTGGTTATCATCTGCAGGTGTTATAACAATATGGGACCGCTTATTTGATAGTAATTCTCCTCCTTTATATATGTTTTCCAAGGTCAAAAACATAGTAGAATCGCGGTCTTGTCCCGTAATTCTTCCAGACCATCCTTTGGGGTGAGTGTGAACAGTTCCAATAACCACTAATTGTTCACCTTCCTGTCGTCTTTGCCTAACATAGTCATATGCCACGTGATGCCCCGCAAAATGGAATTCTCCATGTGAACCTGAACCTGAGTCTGGGATTACTTTAGTAACATGAAGATATTTATGACCATTATGTTCCCCTTCAGTTCCTACTGCCCATCCTCCAACCTCGTCGCCTCCATGACGATGCCAATGATTTAAAAATTCACTTTTAGCTGTTTCTTCTAAAAATACTGGGACTATACCCTGGCTTTCGGTTATATCTCCTATTTGTTCTACTGAAGAGTCGAATTGTTGAGCCACTTCTTTTGCCCAACTTTTACTACTTAGAGAGTCTTTTATTCTTGATACAGGACCTCTTTTGCCTTCTAGCTCAAAACTTTGCCCTTCTGACATTAATTAAATTTTAGCAAATTCAAACCTAAAGTTCGAATCCTGATTGCGATTAATCAGTTTAATATAGTTTTTTGAGGCTCAAGTTAACAATGGTCTGTATCAATCATCACTAATAAGTCTTAATATAAATGGTACTATTCTCATGGTTGGAAGTTTATACTTGTGGGCAACTTTATAGTAGATATTTCCATATTCTCTAATCTTGATTGTTAGAAGTTCTTGAAACTTTGTATCATCCTTTATCTTTGACAATGAATTGCCAGCAATTCTTTCAATCGCAGGATAAAGCAGTTGTCTTTGGTAATCATCTTTTATAGTTGAGTACCAGTTGAGTTTTTCTGTTGCCAGAAACGCTAACTCTTTTTCAATTTGAAGGAAAATTTGCAAGTTAACAGAACGATTTTTTGGAGCATCTTTTGAAAACTTTTTATTGAGGACTAGTTCGTTTATTTTCCTTCTCTCAAGGCGAAGGACCCTTGCCAGTAAGCTAATTTCTTTATTGATGCTTTTGCCAGAGTCCTTCTTGGTTG
Organism: Candidatus Curtissbacteria bacterium RIFCSPLOWO2_02_FULL_40_11; assembly: GCA_001776505.1. Classification (GTDB taxonomy): domain Bacteria; phylum Patescibacteriota; class Microgenomatia; order Curtissbacterales; family GWA2-41-24; genus WO2-FULL-40-11. The sequence goes on from MFBV01000013.1 coordinate 7,952, forward strand.
TTAGATTGCTAACAATCAACTTTGCTGAATATGAATGCGAAAACAGCAGAAATCTTATTTTTCCATTGTCTATTACCATTGTAGGTTGCAAGATTAATGCTAGGGAGTATAATATGGGACTATGAAATCATATATTACTTCCGACCCAAAAATTCTAGGTGGTACACCAGTAATAAAAGGTACTAGAATCCCTGTGTCACGAGTAATCTTTCTACTTAAGGAAGGTTATACAGTTGAGGCGATACACCAAGATTATCCTCATGTTCCTGCCAATGTGATTGAGACCGTTATCGACGAGGTTGTTAATATGGTAGATTCATCGAGGAATGACCAGAAAATTTCGAAAGTACAAGTTGCTTCTTGACGAAGGATTGTCCCCAAGAGACAGATTCAAGATTTTAAATTCCAGGCATAATCTAAAACACATAAAACACGATTTAGGCAGATCAGGTATCTCGGATGAAGATGTCTGGAAACTTGCAATTAAAGAAACACGTTTGGTGATAACCTATAACGTCAAAGATTTCAAAAAACTTGTTGCCACAAAGCAACAATCTGGAGTAATCGGGGTTTCTACCAATTTGCCTACTGATCAAATGGATAAGAAAATTACATCCTTGCTTTCCAAAAGTGAAAAGAACGATTTATTTGGTAAATACGTTTTTGTAAGTTCTGGTAGTAGGAGATAAAGCTGCCGGACTAGAATTCGAACTTTATATTCGCCTTGCTGAAAACTTCGGCATTTATGCCGAAGATGAAAGCAAGTGGAATACATACTTCTTCAGCAAGGCTCATGTAAACTTAAGATAATTCTCCAGCATTAATGCTGGAGAACTTTATAAAAGACTTCTGCCGGTCATCGTCGATGGTTTAGGAATTTGTAAGGTTGCAAGGATTGTGGGGGCAATATCGGCGAGCAAACCTTGGGGTAATTGGCGGTTTTGTCCTCGAAGCTCGTTGAATATAAAGAGTGCGGGTACGGGGCTAAGACTATGCTCGGTATTGGGCTCACCGGTTCTAAAATTAATCATTTCTTCCGCATTTCCATGATCGGCAGTAATAATTAAACCCCCGCCAGCTGAAGTTATTGCCTTTGATATAATTCCGAGTTGATAGTCGATTGCTTGAATTCCCTTAATAGTTGCTTTTATATCACCGCTATGGCCTACCATGTCAGCATTAGCGTAATTTATTACAATGAAGCTGTATACACTTTCGTCTAGTTTTGCTAATAGTTTTTTAGTAATTTCAGGTGTCGACATTTCCGGTTTTTCAACATATGATCCTACTTTTGGGGAAGAAACCAAAATTCTATCTTCTCCGCGAAAGGGCTTTTCTAATCCACCGTTAAAAAAATAGGTTACGTGTGCATATTTTTCGGTTTCTGCTATATGCAGTTGTCTTGCGTTACGTTCGGAAAACACCCGCGCCAGGGGCATTGTTACCACCTCGGGTTCAAAAGCTACTTTAGTTACTATGATTTCTTTTTCATAGCGAGTTAGTGAGACAAAGAATAAATTTTTTATTTTATGACTGCGATCGAAAAATTTAGCCTTTTCTCCTGAATGCGTTTTTAAGCTTTTTAAGTCTTTGTCCTCGAGAACAAACGATTTCGTAAGCTGTCTTGCCCTATCTGGACGGTAGTTAAAGAACATGAAAGCATCGTTTTCGGTAACCCTCCCGATAGGTGTGCCAGAACTATCGGTTATTATGGTGGGTATCACAAATTCATCAGTAACATTATCTGCGTAAGATTTGCTAAGTACTGCCACCGGGTCAGTATCTTTGCGATCACTCGCACCAACTAGGCACTGATATGCCTTACCGGTTCTATCCCATCTATTATCTCTATCCATTGCGTAATACCTCCCAGAAATAGATGCTATTTGTCCTAGATTAGATCTCTCGAGTCTTTCACTAAGTTGGGCAATGTAACCTTTGCCGGAAGTTGGGGGACTGTCTCTGCCATCAGTAAACAAGTGAAGCTTAATTCTTGAAGACGGAACTTTATTTTTTTGTAAAAGCTGGAGCAGCGCATACAAATGCTCAACACTGCTGTGAACGGTTCCCAACCCAACAAGTCCTGCAAGGTGAATATCCGAATTATTTTTATTAATGTGTTCAATTGCTTCAAGAAATGCTGTATTTTCGAAAAACGTACCATCGGCAATAGCATTATTTACTCTTAGAAGATCTTGGAAAACGACTCTACCGGCCCCTAAATTTATATGGCCAACCTCGCTGTTGCCCACATGACCTTCGGGTAAACCTACCGCTTGGCCGGATGCCACAAGAAGAGCGTGCGGGTAAGAAAACCACATATTGTTAAAATTAACCGGATTTGCGCGAGTTATAGCGTTACCGGGGCTGTCCTGAGAAATACCCCAGCCATCTAAAACACAAAGAACTACCGGGTTAGGTTTTTGGGTAATCTGCAGCATTTAAGAAAGCTCATGTTCGATTTCAAGAAGCCGATTGTATTTTGCGACTCTCTCGCCCCTTGCAGGAGCACCAAATTTAAGATAATCAGCTCCCACACCAACTGCAAAGTCGGCAATGAAATCATCATTGGTTTCACCGGATCTATGAGATATAATAATTTTCAGATTCTTCTTTTTAGCTTCAGCTACAACTTCTAAGGTTTCTGTTATTGTTCCGACTTGATTAGGTTTAATTATCACTGCGTTACATGCTTTTTTGTCAACGGCTTTTTTTAGTCTTGCCAGATTAGTTGTGATCAAATCGTCCCCTACAACCAAAGTTTCCTGACCGACTCTCTCAGTAAGCTGTTGCCATGAATCCCAATCGTCTTCATGAAGACCATCTTCTATTGAAAGCAAGTGATATTGTTCGTTTAAATTTGCATAGTAGTCAATAAATTCAGCAGCTGAGAGTACAACAGGGCGGTCCTTTATTTTATAGGAATGATCTTTCATAAAGTATGAGGCTGCTGCGTCAATACTGAAGAAAACATCGAGTCCGATTTTATAATTTGCTCGAAGCACAGATTCTTCGAGGATCTTGAATGCATCTGCATTTGAAAATAATGTAGGGGCGTAGCCACCTTCATCTCCCAGTAGAGGAATTCCACTATGGGCAACAATTGTTTCTTTTAGTGCATAGTAAATTTCTGTACTCATTTTTAAGCTATTTGAATACGAACTCGATTTTGGCGGGACTATTAAAAATTCTTGAAAATCAATGTTTCCGCCTCCATGTTTTCCTCCGTTTAGGATGTTAACCATGGGTGTAGGAATGATATACGGGAGCATCTCCTCTTTATTGAGTAACTTGGATATATATTTATAAAGCGATATTTTTAGAGAATTAGCTTGAGCTTTTGCAACAGCACCAGAGATCGCTAAAATGCTGTTTGCACCAAGTTTTCCTTTATTAGAAGTGCCATCAGCGTCGATCATTAGCTTATCGATTGCACTCTGACTTACGGCATCTTTGCCTATTAAAAGAGGGGAAAGTTTTGAGTAAATATTGATTAAGGCTTTGAGAACACCTTTACCGGCATATCTTTTGATGTCTCCGTCGCGCAGCTCAACAGCTTCATGTTTCCCGACCGATATCCCTGAAGGTACGGCGAAAGTTCCCACCGACCCATCTTCTAATTCAATAATAGCCTCAATGGTGGGGAAACCTCTACTATCCAGTATTTCTCGCGCAACGATCTTTTTAATATTTGCCATGTTTTTAAATTAATTACTCAGCTTCTTAAGTTCAGCTTCATAAATATTATTTCTAGTGTTTTCAACTGCATCGGGGCTAACAGAAATTGAACTAATTCCCCACTTTACTAATTTCTGAATTAATTCAGGGTACACTGATGGGCCTTGTCCGCAAATCGAACTTTTTATTTTGAACCTGCTTGCAGTTTCAATTGTCTTTTTTAATGCCCAAAGTACAGAAGCATCTAATTCGTTATACTCGTTAGCAACCTCTTCATTATCGCGATCTGTTCCTAAAAGTAGCATTGTTAGATCGTTTGAGCCGATTGATACTCCACTGAGCCCCACCCTTATATAATCTTCCAGTAAAATTACGTTTGAGGGAATTTCGACCATCATGTAGAATTCAAACGATTTATCTTTAAACAACCCTATATTGTCCACAATTTTCCGTACAGTTCTTAGTTCGTTCACTGTCCGCACAAAGGGAATCATTAGATGCAGGTTTCTGAACTTGTTGCGGGCATTTTTAATCGCTTTGAGTTCAAGCTTGAATACATCCGGGTCTTTGATATAGCGAAAAGCCCCTCTATATCCCATCATCGGATTTGATTCGGTTGGTTCAAATTTGTCTCCTCCCCTGAGATTTCTATATTCATTAGATTTAAAATCTGTCGCCCTGTAAATAACCGGTCTTGACCCAAATGCTTTAGAAAAAATACTGAGTTTATTTTCCAGAATATTTATAAATTCTTCCTCTTTTTTGTCATTTATATATTTCTTTGGGTGCACGCCAATTTGGGCCATTATGAATTCAGCTCTCAAAAGACCTATTCCGTCGACGTTTTTTGCCGCAATTTGGTGTGCAAGATCAGGTTCTGCTAAATTGACATATAATTTTGTGGCTGTTTTTTTTTGTTTTTCTATATCTTTATTTTTCAAGTCAAGATCTTTTTTTGTCTTGATAAACTGACCTTTATATATTGAACCTTTTGATCCATCAACAGTAATAACCATTCCCTCGGTGAGTACACGTGTGGCTTTTTCCGTACCTACAACGCAAGCTATCCCAAGTTCTCTTGCAACAATTGCAGCATGAGAAGTCCTACCTCCTCTATCGGTAACTATCGCCGCCGCTTTTTTCATAGCCGGAACAAAATCCGGGTTAGTCATCTCCGTTACTAAAATATCCCCAGTTTTTACTTTAGAAATTTCTTTTACGCTTGAAACGATAACTACTTTTCCGGAAGCTATTTGCGGTGATGCCGGAGAACCTTGAAGAATAATGTCTTTTTCATTTATGTCTATTTTCTTTTTAAGTTTTTCTTCTACACTCTTTAATTTTAGGGTTGTAACCGGTCTGGTTTGGGTAATGTAAACCTTGTTATTTTCAACAGCCCATTCAATATCCTGTGGGAAAAAATAATGCTTCTCTATTTTTGCACCAATTTTAGCCAGTTCTATAATTAGCCTGTCCTCAAGTTTTTGGTCTCTTTTGTGGCTTTTGGCAACTTCAACCTCCTTGTTTTTAGTCTTTTGGTAAACAAGTTGCTTGTTTTGAGCGGCTATCTTTTTATCAAGAATTTCGAAATCTTTTTTAGATATTTCGTAGTGATCCGGAGTTTCTCGGCCCCCAACTATTAATTCCCCAAGTCCAAAAATTGCTTCAATTATTATTTTTTTCTTATCGTTCGTAATGGGGTCAAGAGTAAACATTACTCCAGACGATTCAGCCTGAATCATTTTTTGAACAGGTATGGCTAAACCAACTTTAAAATGATCAAAATTTTGGTACACTCTGTAAAAAATTGCTCTGGCCTCAAATAAAGAAGCCCATGCGTTTAGGATTGCTTGCTTTAATTGATGTTTCCCCAGTATATTTAAGTATGTTGATTGCTGGCCAGCAAATGAAGCTTGAGGGAGATCTTCGGCGGTAGCAGATGATCTAACGGCTACGAGTGCATTTTTCGAACCTGAAAGTTTCCTATAGTATTCGAAAATTTTCTTTTCAAGTTTTTTATCTATTATAAGCTTCTTTATCTCTTGTTGACACGCTTTCGCTTTTTGTACTAGCTGAATAGGATTTTCTACATTTAGATCGTAAAGAATACCCCTGATTCGATCAATTGCCCCCGATCTTTTTAGACATTGAAAGTAAGCTTGAGAAGTTATAATAAAACCTTCGGGGATGGGTGCTTTAATCTTAGTAAGCTCACCTAGATTGGCTCCCTTACCGCCGACTAGTTGAATATCATCTTTATCTACTTGAGAAAACCAAACAATGTTTTGATCCTGCATATAGGCACAATACAATATGCCCAATTTAGACTGCGGGCAGATTAATTTAATTGTAACAAATTTTAAGTGTGAATATACTTCAAAAAAAGTATTGAAATTAAAGTTTTTTCATTTAAATCGGTATTTCCATTTTTTATTAAGAAATCGATCTTTAAGATTCCATGAAAAATTTTTCGGAGCACTTTAGTGTCCAGACTTTGTGCCTGTTTAGTTATCCTATCCCATTGCCAATCTTGCAGTGGACGACCGTTAATCATATTGACGCTTTCAATCGGCGTATTTAATTTGGCGAGAAGTAACAGCATCACTCTGTTAGAAAGGTGCCAAATTAGGCTTCTGGTTTCTTCATCGGAAAGGCTTTTCAATTTTGTCATTAATTGCTTTGATTTATGTGAAAGCGAATCGAGAAAATAGAAAATTTTAGCAGGAGTTTTAAATTCTTCTATTAGTATTTTCGCTTTAATATTTGTTAGAAACTTTGAATTAATTTTTTCTTTCTCCCAAAAAATTACAGGTTTCGCTTCAGGGATATTGGCAATATCTTTTTTAATTACTTTCTTTGCGGATAGAAAGTTAGCGCAAATAATTACTTTATTTTCTTCAATCAAATCCTGCCCAAAAAGAGCCATCACATATTCATCCTTCTCGCTTTTCTCATCCAATTTTATTTTTTCAAAATCTTGAAAATTATTCAGAAGCAGCTGCAATCTATTATAGGAAGCCAGAGTATCGTTTCCATGAAGAATATATATCATTAAACTTTAATTACGTCAGAGTTTTTTTTTACTTCTTTTTCTACTTTCATCCCGAATTCATCACCCTTTTTGGCGATATCAATATCAGCATGCTCTATTTGCATTGAGGAGACTTCTTGCATAAATTCGTTATCCTCTTTGTCTACAAGTTTAATTTTGTCACCCTTTTTGATGTCGCCTTTGGTGATTTTGGCAACAGCGACGCCTATTTTGTCATAGTAGTGAGTAATGGTACCGACTTTTGTGTTTGCTATTTTAATTCACCTCCTCACCGGTAATTATTTTTTCAATTTTGTTTTGATTTAACTTTAATTTTTCTTCAGCACTCTTGTGAATCTTTAAGCCTTCCTCGAGTAACTTCATTGCTTCGTCGAGATCCACATCATTCCCTTCTAATTTTTCTACAATCTCTTCCAATTTTGCAAGTGCACTACTAAATTTTAAATCTTTTGCCATCAATTACTCTTTTTTATAATTTTTGTTGATATTCTTCCGCGTGCTAATTTTACTTTAACTTTTTCCCCTATATCAACGATGGCTGCATCCTTGACAACGTTACCCTGTGAGTTTGTGACTATACTATAACCTCTACTTAGTACATTTTTCGGGGAAACCAGCATTAATTTATCCAAGTAGGAGTCAAGAAATCCCTGATTTCGCAACTTTTGGCTTTTCCAGTTTACAAGCAGGCTGTTTTTATAGCGATTTAGCTTGTGTTCTCTTTTCTCTAAAAATCCACTGACTGTTGTAAGTAAGGATTTTCTCAGTAATATTAAATTTTGAGGTAAGTAAATAAACTTGTCTTTTGAGCTAATTAGTTTTTGATAAATGAAATCAAGTTCTTGAGATTTATTCCAAAGAATACTTCTCATAGCTTTTTGTGCTCGCAGTTTTAAATCACTCAACTTTTGCTCTAGTTTTACGTAATTTTCAGTAAGGATTTTAGCGGCATCTGTTGGAGTTGATGCAGCAACGTCTGCAGTTAGTGACGCTATTGTTACATCTTTTTCATGACCCACGCCGACTATGACTGGAGTACTTGCATTAAAAATTGCTGAAGCGAGTTTCTCATCATTAAAGGAAGCAAGATCTTCAACTGACCCTCCTCCTCTAACTAAAACTATAGCATCAAATTTTTCCTTGTCAGCAGTTGTCAGTGCTTTTCGTATCTGTTGGGCGGATTCAAACCCCTGAACTTTCACATCGTATAAAGTTAGTTTTAATGCCGGAAATCGCTCGTGTGAGTGTTTTTTAAAATCCTGCAATGCGTCCGATAATCTAGATGAAATAACCGCTACTCTTGTTGGGTAATCAGGTAATTCTTTTTTATTTTTTTCATCGAAATATCCTTTTTTCTGCAGTTTCTCTTTGAGTTTTTCAAATTCTGCCAGTAAAAAACCCTCACCAAAGTCCTTCATTTTTAGAACATGCATTTGTAATTTTGCCTCTTTCTCCCAAAGAGTTAGAGTGCCAAGCGCCAATACTTTGACACCATCTTCGAATTGGTAATTTTCTGATAAATAGATTTCGGGGTCTAGTATGCAAGGCAGCTTAAATCCTGTTTGAGGATCTTTTAAATCAAAATATAAATAACGATATTTTGGGTTATAATCTTTAAAAGAAGATAGTTCTCCTTCGACCCAGAAATTAATTTGCTCGAGAGTTTTCCTAGCGATTGAATTTACTTCTGTTACAGAAAATACGTTTTTGCCTTCAATAATTCTCACTGATGGCAGTATAGCACCTAAAACGATTTTTGGGGGCTTGACAGATAACTTTTCCCGATGTATATAATCTATGCTTATCGCAAGATAGGTAACTTGAAAGGGCTTCTCGCAAGAGAGGCCTTTTCTTTTGTCAAAAATACTTAAGACTTCCTGCCATATTAAGGACTAAGGACTTAATCTCATCAACGTTTTCATTCTCGTCAAGCTGTGTATATGAGAGACGTATAGGTTTTTCGCCATCGAAAACTAGCAGATGCATAATTGAAAATCCTCGCGGAGTTATCCCTTCTCCGGTAGTCCTTGCTTCTATTTTTTTTATTAATTTCCCATTCATTTCGATATTCTCAGAGGATGTAACATTATAAAAATCGTTAGGATTTTCGTAAAACATCAAAGTGGAAAGCCAATCATCCGCCTCAATTATTCCTAAGTTAACAGGTGTAAAGTCTTTATCTACAAAATATGGCACTACGAACGCATAAGGTGCAAAAAAAGTGCATTTTTGATCTTCAGTATTGTATGTTGTAAACCAATCTGATTCATACCCGATTTCAAAGCCAAAGTACATATTCGAACATAATTTTATAGCGGAAGGGATTATTTCCGGTGATTGGAAATCAGAAGATGGCAAAGGATTTTCGATAAATCCTCGGCTTGAAGCAACGGCAGAAGCACCCTTTACATCAGTAGTGGTTCCGTTAGCCGCAACCTTACCTACAAAAAACGATATAGCTCCATACAGGGCAAGAACCAACAAAAATAGGCTTGCCTTGGTGATTTCTTGAAATTTTTTAAGCGTCACTAAAAGCTCCTTACTGTGTTAATGAAAGGAACTTACGCTGCCCTCTGCCTTACCTACTAAACTAACAATTCGTCGTCCTTTAGCTGGGATTATTTTCGTCTCCGGGTGCGGAGTCCGCTGCAGGCTCAGTTGTCGATGCGTCACTTGCAGGCTCGGAACTATCCTCAGCGGGGACATCGGGAGCCGGTACTCCTCCGCTTGCATCATCAGCAGGAGCAGGAGCATCTACCGGTGGAGCATCTGCTGGCCCTCCTCCTATATCATCAGGGGCAGGGGAATCTAACGGACCACCTTGTTGATCGTCGCTATCCATAAGCATATTTTCAACCTCCTTTCCTTAATTCTAACAAACTTTTCGCCACAATTGTAAACCCCTAAAAGCCAAAACTATACTTTGAACTTGATTGAGCATATAGGAGCTGGTAAAGATTTTTGATTTCACCTTCGAGATTCTGCTGTATATTCGCCAGCTTTTCAACATCTGCCAAGGTTTCCTTGAGTTTGAAGATTCTTTCTCTTTCTTCCACGAGTTTGGGCATAAGCAAGTTAATTTCGTTCTGAGCTTCAGTGGCCACCTTATAAGCAACCTCTATTGAGCCTGGCGATTCACTGTCTTGAATTAACTCCTCTTCTTCAAGGAGGCTTACTATTTCCTCAGCAGCACTAGTCAGCAATTGCAGATAAGACAAATGTAAATTGTAGTACTCTTCGTATTTCTGTGGTGTTTTGAATTGCGAAAGCTTTTCAAGGCTGGACGCTATGCCCGATTTCAAGTTTGTAAAATAGTTTAAAATCAGTTCCTTATCATTTGTTTGCCAAAGGTCTTTTTGAGAAATGTCACTGCCAACGCTAATTTGACTGAGGTTTTTAAGTAAACCGTTTTCATATTCGTAATTTTGCTCTAATTTTTCAAGAAATTCAGTTGACTCTGTGTAGTAATTATTAAAACCGTTTTCAAGACCTCGATATTCTCCAGGTGTTTTGGCATTTTCCTGCAGGTTTTTTTGGAAATTTAGATTATCTTTTAACAATTCTATTTGGTTTAAACTCTTCTGATTATTGCCCACAATTATGTTGTAGTTAAAAGTACCGCTTGCGTCTTTGCTGCCAAGAATCTTGTTGTAGCTTGATTGACCGACATTTAACGTATTGAGCAGCTCATCTATTGATTGGTCAGCTGAAATCAAATTCGCACTGATTAAGCCAATATATTGTTGCTTCGCAGAAATGGTCAGTTGCCGGTGAAATTCGTAGATTAGGTATACAGCAACCAGAAGCAAGATTAAAAAGATAGAGACAAAATATAAAGCATTGGGGAATTTAATCAGATCTTTGGCAGCAAATTTGGGCATTGCAGACTGGTATCTCTATTTTACGCGAGATTCAAACTCTTTGCCAGACAAAATATCTTGAGAGGAGATGGCCACTGGCAAATCCGCCAGCATGAGCAAGATAAGCTACTCCGCCAACCGAGGCGCTGAGAGTAATAACAGAAGCAACTCCATTGAAAGCCTGTACGAAAAACCAATAAAAAAGCATGAAGCTTGCCGGAACCGCCACAAAAAACGGCAGGCCAAAAACAGGAATAATGGTATCGATTTTATTACGCGGAAAGTATTTTAAATAAGCGCCAAGTACCCCTGCAATGGCTCCTGATGCTCCTATCATAGGCAGAGTGGTGTTAGCAATAAAAATGTACTGGATAAAGCTGGCGGCTACGCCTGCAAACAAATAAAAAATCAAATATTTAATGTGCCCCATGACGCTTTCCACATTATCCCCGAAAATCCATAAAAACCACATGTTGGAAATAATATGTACAAACCCCGCGTGCAAAAACATCGAAGTAAAAAATGGCGTTAAAGTTTCAAGGCTTGCAAAATCAACTTTGGTTGGAATAAGCGCGTATTTAAATATAAAAAGTTCGATATCGGGTACGATTAATTGCTGAAAGAATACGTAAATATTGGTAACAATTAGTGCAAGATTTATAAAAGGGAATTTTTGAGAATTGCGAGTATCACGAATCGGGAACATGGGTTAAATTATCAGGTAATCAGGATTTTAGGTTATCGGGTTATTATTCTAAGATAAAAATTACGATATTGCCATTGCCAATCTCCGATGGTCGAAGACCCTGAGTAGTTCGATTACACTCTCTATCCATTATTTACCGAAGGGTTGTACGTACTAGATAGTCGTAAATAATAATTGCAGGAATGATTGAAATGTTGAGAAGTTTCCTATTCTGTCTTACCTAACACTTCACTTTCTAATTGCTTCATAGCACCAAGAAATTCTTCTGTTTCTCTTAAGTCTAAATCACTGTAATAATTACTAAAACTTATATACGTACGCTCGCCTTTGAAAGTTTCTGAACCTTTTTTCTTTTTTCTCGTCACTTTGAAACGTTTGTCTCCGCCTTGGATTTGCATTCTTAGCACTCTTGCCTTGTCTAAATTTGCCCCCGACCACAACCAAAGAATTTACTGTATGTGTTAGAATTTGTTGCTTGAAAAATAGTACCCCAGATTCAAGTTGCCCTTTAGCTCGCAGGAGCTTAATACCAACCTCAAATATCTCTCGACTATGACTTCTCACCATTTCCTGCTCTCTTAGCTGTTGTCTGCCTTTTTCAATCAGTGACATAATCGTAATATTATACTATAAGTTTTTTATAAGTCAAGTTGGTGTATACAACCAGTTTTCATTGGCTTTCGTACTAGTCTGCTTAAGTTATGCAGGATAGGTTTTTAGGTTTTTAACAAATCGACTTTCTGCTTTTTTTAATAGTTTTTGATCTGCTGTAAAAAGAGGTGCTTTGAGGTAATTCGCTAAAACAATATAGGAAGCATCATAAGAAGAAATATCTAAATTCACGGCTTCGTCTAAAGTATTTTCCAACAGATCTTTAGTAGAATAAACGATGATACCAAGGTTAAGAAATCCTCCATAAGCATTGATTGCTTTTTCCTTCTCTATTCTTAAACTTTTCACAGCTGTTTTTAATATATTATTGACTTCGTAAAAGATCAGCGTTGGTGCAGAAATAGTAATTTTTTTAGTTAGAAAGTCCTCTCTTATTTTTAAAGCAACATTGCTTTGTTCTTCAGGAAAAAACCATTTTGCGACTGCTGAGGAGTCAAGTACAAGGTTGATCACTTGAGGTCTTTTTTGCTCTCTTGCAAGATTTCTTGAACATTGATTTTCCTACCTCTGAGACTTTCTCTAAATCGATCTATTTTAGCCATAGCTTGCTTTCTAGATTCAAGATCCGAAATCCGTTGAAAACCAGCCGCTAAGGCCGCGTTAATAGTATCTTGCAAGGATGCTCCTCTTTTCAATGCGTATTGGCGAGACATATTTAAAAGATCTTTTCTGATTCCGATAGTTGTTCGGATTGTGTTTTGCATAATTAATTATTAGCATCTTGTCATCAAGATGTCAAGAATATGTCAGTGGTTCTTGTAATTCGGGTTTTTAGCCCGTCAATTTGTTGACTGCGCAAAACCTGAATGGCGTTGATATTCGGGTTTTATTCGGGTAAGATACAAATATCAAAATTTAAAAATCAAAAATCAAAAATTTCTATTGATGAACGATAAACGAATCATTATCCACGTTGATTTAAACAGCTTTTTTGCAACAGCAGAACAGCAAACAAATCCTGCGCTGCGCGGAAAACCTATTGGGGTTATTAAAGCAAAAGGCAGAAGTTGCATTATCGCGTCATCCGTCGAAGCGAAAAAGTTAGGGGTTATGACCGGTGCGCGCACTTATGACGCTAAAAAGCTTTGTCCGGAAATTATTTTAGTTCCTGCAAACTTTTCAAAATACGCAGATATCAGCAGACGTTTTATAAAAATTTGCGCCAGTTACTCCCCTGCCTGCGAGGTTTTTTCACTTGATGAATGCTTTTTGGACGTAACCGAAACCGAACATTTGTTTGGAAACGTTTTTAATATTGCATTTGAAATTAAAGACAGAATAAAATGCGAAATCGGTGACTATTTAACTTGTTCAGTTGGCATTTCCCATAATAAGCTGCTTTCAAAACTTGCCTCAGGACGCATTAAATACGATGGGCTTTTTTGGATAACAGAAGATAATGCACTTAAAGTCCTGGATGAAGTTAAACTCATGGATGTTTGCGGACTTGGCTGGGGACTTTATGAACATTTAACAAAATTGGGGATAGATACTTTTGCCGGACTCCGGGCGTTATCTCTCTCAGAGCTGCAAAGAAATTTTGAGCCTTTTTGGGGAATTCACCTTTATAACTTGGCAAGAGGGATAGATACTTCCCCTGTCGCTCCATTTCAAGAACTATCTGAGCAAAAAAGTGTCGGCAGAACATACACAACCCATAGACCATTAAAGGATAGGGTTGAAATTTATAGACTTGCCAGAAATCTTTGCGAAGAAGCGACAGCTAAAGCGCGGGTAATGGGCTTGGCTGGCCGTTACGTTGATTTTTATCTTAGAACTTCCGGGAAAAAATGGTCAGGCCCAAAAGAAGTTAATAGCGAAATTCAATCATGGCACGGACACAGAACCTTAAAAAACTATATAGACAGCGGTAAAGAGCTTTTTGATATCTGCAAATTAATTTCTGAAAACTGGGACTTTAAAGATGTAATTTTTTGCGGCGTAACGCTTGGGATGCTAGCAAAAAAAGAATATCTGCCGCTGCCGATTTTTGAGGCTGATAGAAAACTTTGGAACCTTATTATAAGCTCCGATCAAATAAACAACCGTTTTGGCGACTATACCGTTTTTCCTGCACAGCTTCTTGGAATGCCAATTATAATGCCGGAAGTTACCGGATATTTTGGGGATAAAGCTTACAGATTACGTTACGAACTTTAAAGGAGTCTCCTTAGAAGGTAGGGTTTAATCGATGGTTAATTCTCCTAACACTTCTTTGGGATCTAAGAGATAATCTTCAGTAAAACTTTGATAAGAAAGAATGTCATTTAACGATGTTTTCTGTGCGGTTTTAAAAAACTCCAGAATTTTAGTAGGTTTTACCCAACCTGTTTTCCTTTCACCCAAATATTCACTATAGCTAGAATATGCACCCTTTAAAGGAGACTCCTTTGAAGGGTTAAGGTGGATGTATCTGGTGAGGTGGAGCAAATAGTTGTCATTTTCGACCAGAACTGCTTTGTAGGTTCCTTGAAAGAGATAGCCTACTCTTTCATACTTTTTATTGAAATACTGTGAGTATTTTGTACCAAGTGACCTCATAAAAAATTCGATTGCTTTTGATGTTTTTTGATGAATTAATAAATGGAAATGATTAGGCATTAAACAGTAAGCAGTAAGCTCTATCTCCTTGTTAAAATTGTTTAAAGGTCTTCTAATACCTTTAAAGACCGTGTTGTTCGGTTGAAACTCTAGTTTTTTAGGTTCTTTTGGAGGTTCTAAGTAAGCTTTTAGGTAGCTGAGAAAAACTTTATAATCCTTTTTGTCGAGAAAAATTTTTCTTTTTTCGACACCTCGATTGTAGATGTGATAATACGAATTATCTATATAGAGCTTGATAGAATTTTTTGAGGGCACTGGTATTATTTATCAGATCACCAGACATCTTGTCAAGGAGTCTCCTTAGAAGGTGTTTATAGTATTTATTCTGTGAATACCTGGGTGAACATCTTGCCGTAGACACCGCCGTCGACTGCGCCGATTCCGATTTTGCCAAAGGCAGGATCTAAAATATTCCTTCTATGGCCTTCACTGTTTATTAAGCCGATGTGAGCACGCTCAACATTAGGAGCGAGTGCCAAATTTTCGCCGGCCAAACTATATTCAATACCGCTTTCCAGAAGTCTGTCTCCAACGTCTTTGCCTTCGGGCGAAAAGTGCGAAAAATAGCCTCTTTGAAACATGTCTTGTGAATGTTGTCTGCCGACTCGCGCCAGCGATTCATCCCAAACTAAAGGTTTTGTGCCGTTTCTTACTCTTTCTTCATTAACCAGTCTAAACATTTCCTGTTCACTTGCAAAATCAACAGTCAAGACGTTTTGAGTAAACTGCAGGTCAATTGCGCCCTTATCTTCCGGGCGGATTGTCAAAAAGGTTAGTCCCTGTTTGGTAATAGGTCCAAATACACTGTTGAGAGGTTTTTCTAGAGCGGTCACTCTGTTTACTAAATATGAACCGACTTTGGAATCGTAGATGTCCCTTTTTATATCCGGCCTAATGGGTAGCGAAACTACAAAAAGAAGTACAAAAGCTAAAAACAGCAAAGCGTTTAGAGCAGCCGGTAAAAATCCAAGGTATTTATTGATTTTGTCACTTTCAAAATAGCTTAAGTATTTTTTAAGAAATATTCTAATAAGTGTGAAGAATATAGTTTCTGCTGTGAGCCAAACTATAAGAAAGCCTATCGGGTTAGCCGCTATTGGCGGTAAATTGAAAAGCGATATGAGCAAATCGGCAGCATAAGGATAAAGACCCAACGCCAAAACCAGTGAAAAAATGAAACCTAAAATATTGAATATTTGGTTGAAAAAACCGCGCTTGATACCTTCTGCTGCAAAAAGTGAAACTATTAAAAGGATAATAAAGTCGACCCAATTCATCCGATAGTAACTAGAGTTTATGGAGTGTACCCGATGTAATACCTGTTAGTCTGTTTGTTAAACAAAACATAAACATAAAACATATGTTCGATTGTTTACTATCCGAAGCTAAAGTGAAACTTTAGCGAAGGATAGTGGGGGTATACAGGGACTTCCTTCGATAAACTCAGGATAAACGAACTCCTTCACTTTGTTCAGGGCTATAGCCTGAACCAACCGCTTCTTTTTGAAATTTCTGTGGGGGCACAGGGACTCGAACCCTGAACCAATCGCTTAAAAGGCGATTGCTCTACCATTGAGCTATACCCCCAAGCGAAATTTCAAAAACGAACTATTGTTCCAAAGGCGGTTGCTCTACCAATTGAGCTATACTCCCCCCCACCCAAAATTCATATTTGGGGTGTACATCAAACGAAATGCTGATATACCCCCTCGTCAAAGAACAATTATATTAAATTTAGATGGGTGCATCAAGAAATGTTGCTTGATAATTTGATTAAGTTGTATTTAAATGAAATAAATAGAAAGATGTATGAAAGGGGGTGTTTGTAAGTGAATTTAGAAAGTCTTTATGTTTCTGTAAGTGACGCAGTTTTACAATCTGTTGTTACATTTGTTGAATTTATTCCTTCGTTTATAGGTGGATTAATTATTCTTTTTGTCGGTCTGATTGTTTCTGGCATATTTCAGCGAATAATAGTTAGCGGACTTAGGGTAATAAAGCTTGAACAATTCTTAGCAAAATATGGTGTAACCAAACTTGAGGGTAAAGATATTGAGTGGAGCGAGATTATCGCTCAAATTGTGCGCTGGACAGTGATTATAATCTTTTTGGTACCAGCCCTACAAGCTTGGAGACTGGATGCTGTTACGACTGTTTTAAATCGGGTAATTTTATATATTCCAAACGTAATTGTTGCAGTGATACTTGCTATGATTGGTCTTGTATTTGCAAGAATTGGCCAAAGAGTTGCATTTAACGCTGCAAAAGGGTTAGGCAAGCATTTGGCAGCGACTGTTGGCTTAGTTGCTCAGTGGTCAATTACGGTTTTTGTGGCATTTCTGGTTCTTCACCAACTAGGGGTTGCCCAAGAGCTATTAAGAATTTTGTTTGCCGGACTTGTTGCCATGATTGCGATAGCCGGGGGACTCGCCTTTGGGCTGGGTGGACAACATACAGCAAAGGAATTATTAGAAGATCTTTACAAGAAGTTTCATAAATAGAATAGTCTACTTAATTTCAGCTTGCAGCGCCATGGGGAGTCGAACCCCGATTCCAAGCTTGTCCGCATGAAGCAGATAGACCTTCTGTGGAAAAGGATAGTTATTTTGTGGCTCTACGGGGAGTCGAACCCCGCTTTACACCTTGAAAGGGTGTCGTCCTAACCGATAGACGATAGAGCCTCAGATGTTAAAAATTTTATCACAATTGTATATAAAATTCGAATGGTGGAACAACCAGAATTTTAGAGGCTGCGCTAATTTTTAATATTTAGTTAAAAGTGTATAATATGCACGAAACCCAGACTTATAATGTCTGTTTTTTAATGAAAAAATGACAAAAGAAAATGGCACATTTAACGCAAGGGAGTTTAACCGTCAATTCAGGCATCCGCCCGCACACTACTGGGTACTTGAGCCTTCTGACAGCCGTCCAAGTAAAAGGCTTAAGGGAACATGCAAGAGGGATGGTTGCGGTCAAGTAAAAACCTTTGCAAGAACTATTGAAGGGTCTACTAACTACAGAACACCTGCAATTCGTAGAATGGAAGCCAAAATATTCCAAGAAGCTCTTTTATATTCGCTCGCAGAACACCCCGCCAAAAATTGAATATTTGGGCGGGGATGAATGCGAGAGAGCGAATACATACTTCCGAGGGCCGGAAGTATCTGCTTGCTCATGTAAACTTGAAAGACAATACCGAGGCCTTTCAGGCCTCGGAAGTTTATAACTTTAGGTAGTATTTTCTTTTCTTTTCACTAAATCTTTCAATTGCATATCTTAGCATCGTACGGGGCATATTTTTATAGTGCGTTTGTAAAAAATTTTCTAAAACTGCTTGATCGCGTTTACCAATTTCCCGAAGCATCCAACCGACGGCTTTGCGGATTAAATCGTGCTTGTCATTTAATAAGATTTTTGATATTGCCAGGGTATCTTTAAAGCGATTATTTTTGATAAAGTGAAATGTGGCAAGAATAGCAATTCTTTTCTCCCAAAGATTTTTCGATTTTGCCAATTTATATAAAACATTTTTGTCCTTGTTTAGCAAGTAGTCGCCAAGAATTTTATCGGCTGACAAATCTACAAGATCCCAGTTGTTAATGTACTTTGTGTATTTTAGATAATAATTTACAATTTCTGTTTTAATTTTTCCATCCGCCTTTTTATATTTGTCTATCAGGATTAATAAGGCGGTAAGTCTGTATTCGTGAATTCTGCTTTGTAAAAGTCTTTTTACGGAAGAAGAAGGCAGTGTTAAGTATTTTTTGGCGATTGTCCTAAGCCGGGGGACTGTTAAACCAATGAACTTATCCCCTTCTCCATATTGCCCTTTACCGGTTTTGAAAAACCTCTGACACGCTTTGGCTTTTTGTGAATTTTTTAACTTTTGCAGATCTTTCTCAATTTTTTTGAAATCAGAATCGGCCATTGATCTTAGATTGTACATTATTTAAAATTGGGTAGTGGCTAAAGTTACAATGTATACAACTAGAACTTGCCCTTTTTGCAAAATGCAGAAGGATTATTTAAATTCGAAAAATATTACATTTTCTGAAATTCTAGTTGACGAAAACCCGGATGAAGCACAAAAGATGATCGAGATTTCCGGGCAAATGGGCGTACCCTTCACAACAATCGTCAAAGACGATGGCAGTCAGGAAAACATTTTAGGATTTGACCGGGCAAAAATAAATCTGGCTTTAGGAATTAGTTCATAACTCAAAATTTCTTGCCTTCTTTTTATTTTCGCTTCGCGAAAACCCCGCCAAAAATTGAATATTTGGGCGGGGATGAAGCGAAGGGGAAACATACTTCCGAGGAAGTTCGGAGTTTAAACCAAAGCCGAACGATTTGATAGGTGAAAACCGAGGGTTCTTAACCCTCGGAAGTTTATTTATCTTGATACTAAATACCAGATACTGGCAGTCCCTTAACCTGACAGGACATTTGCGACAATTTCGTATGGC
>MFBV01000014.1:0-33739 GCA_001776505.1 Candidatus Curtissbacteria bacterium RIFCSPLOWO2_02_FULL_40_11
TTAAGAATATTTAATAATAAAGATAAATTTTGGGCGGATTGCGATACTTATAAAGACATAAAATTTGCCGAGAAGAAGCTTTTGGCAAGTTTAACAAAGAGTGCTGATGGAAGCATTTCAAAATTATTTAACAGAAAAATCTCAACTTTTATGACGAAATTTCTTATACATACTCCGCTTACTCCTAATATAATTTCATTTATAATTCCTTTTTTGGCAATATTTACATTTTTCATTTTAGCTATAGGCAGTTATCCGTGGCTTTTAATTGGCGCCTTGATGATCCAATTTTTGTCAATAGTTGATGGAATTGACGGAGAAATGTCCAGGCTTAAATTTATGGGTACTAAATGGGGAAAATGGATTGATCCGATTTTGGATAGGTATGTTGATGCAATAATAATTGCGGGTATGGCATATGGATATTGGAATATTACCGGTAATAATTTTATCTTACCAATCGCAATTTTTGTAATACTTGCTGATATTCTTCAAGATTATATGTCTAGTAAATTTGTCGCAATCACTGGAGTAAAATTAATAACAAGTGATATTCCTTTTAAAAGAGATACTCGGCTTTTACTACTTGCGCTTGGAACGATTACAAATCAAATACTAATTGCATTCATTGTTTTTATTTTGATATCTCAGTATAAGGTAGTAAATCGCTTTATTGCAGCAAAACTGATTACTGAAAAGCAAGTTTCTTCAAGAATTCAACAAGTATAAATATTCCCAACACCTTTAAAATTGCAGTAAAACAAATCCAATCCGACCAAGAACTGACAATACATTAAACCCCATAGTTGACTTATCTAATTGTAAATGCTATATTTTGGAAACTTAATTTGAGCGAGTTAAAAACTCTTTGATACTCGAACAAGAGAAATCTTCGTATCGTAAGACTATCAATATATTCTCATTTAGGTTTTTAAAAGAAAGGAGGAAAAATGACAAAAAGATTATTTGTTGGAAGTCTTTCGTATACAACGACTGCGCAACAACTGGAAGATCTATTCTCACAAGTTGGCAAGGTATCTAGCGTTAATTTGATTACAGATAAATTTTCCGGTCAAAGCAAAGGTTTTGCATTTGTTGAGATGACAAATGACAAAGAAACAGAAGATGCTATTAAGAAATTTAATGACTTTGAACTTGATGGAAGAAAATTGGTAGTAAATGTGGCAAGACCAAAAGAAGACCGTTCAGACCATCAGAGTAGAGGCAACTTTACAAGATCCGGAAAAAACTGGTAATCCTGGAAGGCTATATTTTTTAATAAAATAGGCTCTTAACTTCGACTCAAGAAACGCCGATTAATTGTAATTGTAAACCGCTAAAATGATTGTTAAGAACTGCCAGCAGAAATGCTAGCAATTTAGCTCTTCTTAAGTTCATCGAATCTGAGATTTTCTGAATCGAATGATCTGAGACTCTTCAGAGTCGATGGCTTCATCGCTGTTATCATTTGAGCAAGCGGGCGAGCCCAACCAGCTCTTGTTCTCTGTCCATTTTTTGCAGTGCAGAAAAAATTTAGAGCTTTTGCATAAAAAATGTTTGACACCTGCCCAGCTAAATGTAATAGTAAAAATATACCGCTTTATGGCTAAAAACTTAGTCTCTTTATTATTGTGGTTTATTTTTACACCTATCTTACTCATTTCGGCGATTTTCATTACCGCTAAACAGAACGCCAACCAAAGTTCGCTCGAGAATTACGCATCTGTTGCCTCAAACGAATTCGAAATAAACAACAATATCGAGGGCCAAGTCTTAAACGCGGAAATAAGTGATCTAAGACCATATACTCTATCTAAGTTCTTAGATAAAACACCTCTGGCCCCTTACTCGGAATACATTGTTGAAGTTTCAGATAAATACGGAATTGATTATCGCTTAATACCTGCAATAGCAATGAAAGAATCCGGTGGAGGAGTCACAATTGACCAATCGACCCATAATGCCTGGGGTTGGGAAAACGGTATAACAAACTTTTCTTCCTGGGAATCGGCAATTGAAACTGTAGGGAAAACTCTGAAAAAAAATTATATAGCAAAAGGTCTTGTAACGCCTGAGCAAATCATGGTTGTTTACGCACCTCCACAAGTAGAAACGGGCGGCAAGTGGGCACAAGACATTAACCTCTTCTTCTCGCAAATGGAATCACTCTAATAACCATTAGACTGATAACTTTTTAAGAGTTAAAATCACACAGATGGATTTAAGATTCACCATAGCTTTAATAGTCGGTAAATTAACGGCATTCTTACTTATATTAAAAGGGTCCGGCGCAACGGCTGCACCCGGACTATATGCACTTAATATTGACCCGGACTTTGTAAAAAAATTCTCGCAAAGAGTACACTTCGGCTCAATCATTGTTTCGGGTACAAATGGAAAAACCACAACATCTCGGCTTATTTACAATTTACTGTCAGAAAAGTATAAGATTATTCACAATAGGCAAGGATCAAATTTACTTCGTGGTCTCGCTTCTACATTCATAAATAATTCATCTATTTTGGGTAAATTAGATGCTAACATCGCTCTCTGGGAAGTAGATGAAGCCGTTCTTCCGGAAATTGTTACCAGCACTAACCCTAAAACTGTCGTACTTTTAAACTTATTCAGGGATCAACTCGATAGATATGGCGAGGTTGATTCTATTCGAAAATCTTGGCAAAAATGGCTCATTAAGATTCCGCGATCTACAAATATCATCCTCAATGAGGATGATCCGGGTATAAAATCATTAGAAAAATATGCAAAGGGAAAATCAATTACTTTTGGAATTCAGGATAAAGAAATAAAATTGCCAAAGACGATAAACGTTTCAGATATCAAACGTTGCCCAAATTGTGGTTCAAATTTAGAATTTTCTGCGGTTTTCTCCGCCCATATTGGGCACTACTATTGCAACTACTGTTCTTTTAGAAGAAAAATCCCGAACGTATCGGCATCAGGCCTAGTTTTTAAAAGGGGATTTAAAACATCTTTGACTATAAACATTAATAAGAAAAAATCGAAGCTAAATCTAAATTTACCCGGTCTTTATAATGTTTATAACTTATTGGCAGCAAGCACAGTTTTCCTAACCGAGAAAATTGACAGCAGTAAACTAATAAGATCACTTCAAAAGTTCTCATCCGCCTTCGGGAGGTATCAAAGTTTTGAGATAAATGGGAAAAAAATAATTATCTTTCTTATCAAAAACCCTGCAGGTGCGAACGAAGTGTTAAGAACCATATCGCTTGAAGATAATCTGAACATTCTTGCTATTCTCAACGATAAAATTGCAGACGGCACGGACGTATCTTGGATTTGGGATACTAATTGGGAAATTATAGCAAGCAAAATTAAAAGTGTTTCAGTCTCGGGTACTCGATCATGGGATCTGGCAAACAGGCTGAAATATGCAGGGGTTAATTTGAGTAATAAAAATGTTTATAAACAAAATAATTACCCAATTGGGCATATAATTAAAAATATGGGGACTAAAGATACTCTATTAATACTACCAACATACACCGCCCTTTTAGAAACTCAAAAAAACCTTAGTAAATTATCTTCACAAGAAAAATGGCACAAAAACTAATATTAAGAATTTGTTATCTATATCCAGATTTAATGGACACTTACGGCGATATCGGAAACATAATTGCCCTAAAAAAACGCTGCGCCACCAGAAATATAAAAGTTGAGATAGTTAATAAATCGTTAAACGATAAAATTGAAAAAGATAAGTTCGATTTATTCTTTTTCGGAGGCGGTCAAGATAAAATACAAATTCTTGTTGGAAAAGACCTACAAAAAAAACGGGAAAATCTTATTAATTCTATAGAAAAGGGCGCCGTTTTATTATCCATATGTGGCGGTTACCAATTACTCCAAAAATACTTTAGAACAGTTTCCGGAGAAACAATAAAGGGGATCGGCTTGTTCGATGCACACACTGAAGGCTCAGATGAACGCATGATCCAAAACCTATGGATAGATTTATCAAAAAATATTAAAGATGAGATCAAGGAAATCTATCCAACAGTTGACAAAAAACAACTAACAACTGACTTAATTGGTTTTGAAAATCATTCCGGCAAAACTTATTTAGGCAAAAATCTTAAACCACTAGGAACTGTGATCAAAGGTGCAGGCAACAATGGGGAAGACAAAACAGAAGGTATAAGGTACAAAAACGCTTTTGGTTGCTATTTGCATGGAGCACTCCTGCCTAAAAACCCTCACTTTGCAGACTATTTAATAGCAAAAGCACTTGAACGACGGTATGGACAAATTAAACTCGAACCACTTGACGACTCCATCGAATGGCAAGCCCACAAAGCAGCCATCAAACGAACCTAAACCTTAACAAACTACCTCATGTGTCTACCTGCCACACACCGGGGGTGGTTTAACCGGGGGTGGTTTAAATAGACACCTAAGCACTAACAAAAGTATCGGTTTAATAATTTAAATCATCAAACTATCAGCACAAGTTAAAATTTGGTAAAATTCATTCAAAAACCAAGGTGGCGAAAGAACATCCCTATAAAATAGGGAGTGACAAACACGGAAAAAACAAACCCGGGTGGTGAAATTGGCAGACACGCTGGTTTTAGGAACCAGTGCTCCAAAAGAGCTTGGGAGTTCGAATCTCCCCCCGGGTACAGAGGTGAGTTTATCCTGATTCAATCGAGGAATCCACTTGTCGGCACTTGCTTATTACTGCTTGAGCTAGAGATAAACTTCTGTTTGATTTAAAATCAAAGTAATGCATAGTATTTACGCTAAAAGCTTAAAGCCTAAAGCCAAACGCTTGGTATATTTCTCTATATTCATAATCATGCTTTTAGCCTTCAGCATTAAGCATTCAGCCAACACCTACGGCCAAACTCCTTTTGAAAAGACTAAAGAGGAATACTCAATCCAGCTAAAAAAATATAATCTTGCAAGAAATAATTATTTAACGAAAAAAGCAAACTATGAAGCATTTAAAACGGCTACGGCAAAAAAAGAAACATTTGAAAGTACCAAAAGTTACCTTATTGAGATTAATTTTCTATTAGCAGATAAGCTGCGACTAGTAAAAGAATACGGAAATTCTATTGATTGGGAAAATTCAAATTACAACAAGAATGAATTATTGACACTTTTAGATGAAGAACTAAGCTATCTTCAAAACCATTGGGCTGATGTAGATAAAACTACTGCCCTTGAACAACTTCCGCCCTTAGCTCAAGAATTAAAAGACAGACTCAATACAACAATAGTTGCTAAAACGGACAAAAATATAGGCGCCTATGAACTTGTCAGCACGGAACGAGCGCACGCAAATTCTAATAGCCTAACGCAACAAATTAAAAATTATATTAATCCGCTATCAAACGATAACAATAGGGCAATAATTAATAATTGGGATTCGGAAATTGACTCTGTTAATCAAAATATACAGCTAGATATCGATAAAGCAAAATTAGAATTCGAAAAAATTTCAATTGAAAGAAAATCATCAAGAGTTAACAACGTTATCGAAGCTACTAAAGGAGCCAGAGCAGAATTGGAAAAATCTTTAGATCTATATAGAGAAATTTTACGAATAATATGAAGAGTCAAGAAATAAATACGATGGAAGGTGAAATTCTGACAGAAGAAAACCTCCCTGAAGATGAAAAACCCAAAGTTAAAAACCCAAAGTTAAAAACCCAAAGGAAATTTTCGCTTCCAAGCTTCAATAGCTTATTAATAAAAATAGAAAATCTACCAAACATATTAAAAAACCCGAGATTTATTATAATTTTCAGCCTTATTCTTATCATCCCATTTATTTATATTGCTTTCACATTACTAGGCTCTAAACCAACTTCCCAAACACCGGCTGAAAATCCGGCGCCCGAAATATTGAACCCAAGCCCACCTATAGATAAGAAACTCCAAGATATCGAAAACAAAATAAAATCACTTCAAACAGAGGTTGATCTTCTGGATGCAAATTTAGTTGAGTTAGCCTTACCCGAAGTTGATCTGAATATCAAGTTCTAGGCTCACTTTTTTTGACTTTAGGCACGAATTAATGTAAAATGTTACCTAAATGAATAATCCAAAAATAGCACAGCAGGCTGCGATAAACGCGGTTAAAATAGCCAGAGAACCTCTAGAAATTCTAAGATCTCAAGTAGCAAAACCTCTTGTTGAAGAATTTGGCAATGAACTGGAATCTTTTTTTGGAGCACCAAGGGGAATACGCAGTCGAGATCAAGCCTTAGCTCAAGAAGAATTAAATAGAGCTCGGCAAAAACAAGAACTGGAAAAATCAGAGGTTAGTGATAATAATCAATCCGAACAGCAGGCAAGAGAACTAGCATTCGCAATGAAGCAGGAATATGCAAAATACGAATCAAAAACTGATAGGCATCAAACTCAACTCAGGCAAGAAATGGTTGAACTTCAAGAAGAAATTGCTAAGCTTGCAAAAACAACGGGAGTTGACACTAAAGTCCATATGCAAAACCCAACTAAAAAGATCGGAATTATCGATATCAAATTCTTAACTAAAATTATTACTTTTTTGAGATTAAAAGCAGAAGAATCTAAAAGCGCAAAAGACCTGCAAGCACAAAGACAAAATTCAAAAAGGGCAACAGGCATGCTCGCTTGGGTTTCCGGAAAACAAATGAAGGTTCACGAACAAGGAACCTTACATCTTCAAGGATAAAAATAGTTGATTGTTTCAAGTTTATTGTTTATAGTTCACAATTAAGGGTTCGTAGCTCAGTTGGTTAGAGCACTGCATTGACATTGTAGAGGCCACAGGTTCGAGTCCTGTCGAACCCACCAGAATTGATTAATCTTAAACTTATATATTAATATGATATCAGTGGAATCAAAAATCGGATTAGAAATACCTGATTCTGGAGACACTCAATCAGCACCAGATCAAAGAAAACTCAAAAGACGACAGCCAATAATAGTCGACGGAAATCGAATTACAACTACTGTACCTGGACATCCTGATGATAACTTTGGGGCAGTTAACACATCAACAGGGCAAAAAACTACTCTAAGCTCTCATCAAAGAGAAGCAGTTTATGGGCTACAAAATCGCAAACATGTCCCGCCTGAGTTAGCAGAAGGTTTAAGGGTTTATCGACGTATTAAAAAAAGAAAGCAACAAGAAAAAACAAAACGTAAACCGCCTATTTATGCTCCTTTCGAAGATCCACCTGAAATCGAATGATGCTTGAAGCTCTTAACTTCATAACATACAATTAATTCATGACCGACGCTAAACAGAAAATTGTAGAAAAATACTACATCGAAATTACGCCAAGCTGGAAAAAAAGATTTTTAATTTCTTTCGCAGGTGGCATAGGATGGGGACTGGGCGTACTCGTTAGTTCAACCATAATAATTGCGATAATTACTTACTTTATTTCAAAAATAGATTTTATTCCTATTTTAGGCCAGTTTCTTAACGACATTACCACTTCTTCTACATCCACACCCTCCAATTAATGTTAAAAAATAAATTAAAAGATCATAGGGAAATCGCTCGCGAGATGGATCTTTTTTCATTCCATGAATATGCCCCGGGTGCGATTTTTTGGCATCCCAAAGGTTTAAAAATTTATCATATTTTAGAAGATTTTATCCGCAAAAAAACTGAAAACGAAGGATACCGGGAAATCTCCACACCGGTTATTGTCAAAAGCGAACTTTTTAAAAAATCAGGCCACTGGCAACATTTTGGAGAAAATATTTTTAGCCTAAAAGTTGATGACGAAGTGTATGCCCTAAAACCCATGAATTGCCCTGAATCTACATTAGTATTTTCTGCACACACACGTAGCTATCAAGACTTACCCCTGAGGCTTAGTGAATTTGGTATTCTACACAGAAACGAGCTATCAGGCGTTTTAGGCGGTGCGCTGAGAGTTCGCCAGTTTACCATCGATGATGCTCATATTTATGTTACTCCTGAGCAAATTCATGACGAAATTATAAAGTTAATTTTAATGACGATTGATGTTTACAAAACTCTGGACTATAAACCCCGCTTCTATTTAGCAACACGCCCAGAAAAGGCTATGGGAAACACGAAAAGCTGGCAGCAAGCCGAAAAATCACTCGAAAAGGCCCTAAAAAGTACAGGAGTCGATTTTTCTATAAAACCTAAAGAAGGTGCCTTCTATGGACCAAAAATCGACATCCATATACTTGATTCACAAAAAAGGGATTGGCAAATGGCAACAATACAACTGGATTTTCAAATTCCGGAAAGTATGCAACTTAGCTACGTTGATAAAGACGGCGCAAAAAAGCGACCCGTTATGATCCATAGAGGTATTTTTGGCTCTCTCGAAAGATTTATTGGCATACTTATAGAACACACGCAGGGCAAACTTCCACTATGGCTAACACCCACTCAAACAATTATAATGCCCATTACTAATAAGCAAAACGCCTATGCAAAGAAGGTTGTAACTTCCCTAATAAAAGCGTCGATTCGCTCTCAACTTGACGAAAGAAACGAAACTCTCCAGGCAAAAATCCGAGATGCTATCTTGCAAAAAATACCCTACCTAGTTATCGTAGGAGAAAAAGAAGAAAAGGCTAATTTAATCACAGTCCGAACCAGAGAAGGTAAAAATTTAGAAAAGCAGAAAGTTTCGAGTTTTATTAATAGACTAGTAAAAAAGATTGAAAACAAAAGTTAGTTCATGTTAACATCTTCAAACTTAAATTATTCTTTCAAGGAGGTAGAAGGTAGCTAAGCAGTATAGATTAAATCAACAGATAAGAGCATCTGAGATTCGCCTAATTGATGATAAAGGCAAACAACTGGGAATAATTCCGCTAACGGAAGCATTTAAAAAAGCCCAAGAAAGTGAACAGGATCTAGTTGAAATCGCGCCTGATGCCAAACCTCCAGTAGTAAAAATAATCGATTTTAAAAAATTCAAGTATTTAGAAGAAAGGAAAAAGAAAGAAGCCAGAAAAAAAACTAAAGAAATCGAGCTGAAAGAGATCCGCTTTTCTCCGTTTATTGGGAAGCATGATTTGGAAACAGGATTGAAAAAAGTAAAAAAGTTTCTTTCCGAGGGAGATCTTGTTAAAATAAGCATCGTCTTCAAAGGCAGACAAATGGCCCACACTGAGTTTGGGCCTAAACTTTTAGAAAAAATACTATCTGAGTTGGGTGAAAACGTTCAAAAGGAAAGAGATTCAAAGTTTCATGGTAGACGCTATGTAACAATAATAAAACCCGTAAAAACCAGCCAAAATAAAAGGGAAACAACAAAAGATGAAACTAAAAACAAAAAAGGCAGCAGCGAAAAGGTTCAAAATAACTCCAAAAGGGAAAATCCTCAGGGGTCGCCAGATGAGCTCACACCTAAAAGCAGCAAAAAGTAAAAGCGCAAGAGGGAGATATAAGAGAACAGCGCTAGTTTCACCTTCCCAGAAAAAAAATATAGCCAGGTTATTAGCAAGCTAACATGAGAATAAAAAGAGGTGTTACAACCAGTAAAAGACACAAAAAAATACTTAAAGCCGCAAAGGGGTTCCGCGGAGGCCGCTCCAAGCTTTACAAACAAGCTCGTGAGGCAACTATCCATGCTGGCGCGGATGCCTACCGCGGTAGAAAAGAAAAAAAAAGACAAATGCGCTCTCTTTGGATCACTAGAATTAATGCAGCTTTAAAAGAGCACAACATTTCTTATAATCAATTTATAGCCAAACTCAAAAAGAAAAACATTGAACTTGATCGGAAAATTCTCTCACAAATCGCACTCGAAAACCCGGATACCTTCGAGAAGATTGTCAAGAAAGTCATTTAAATACTTGTCGTAAGTTGCTAAACTAAACTAATGAAGCCTAATGGTTTTATAAGTTTTATAATTATCTTAATAGCAATAGCCATCCTTGCTCTCCTTTATGTTTTAACAAACAAAATAGCCACAAAAAGTACCCCTGACGAAATTCGAACAATCACAACCCCACAGAGAATTGAAGAAACTCAAGATGTAGTTAATGAGCTCCAGCAGAAATCAATCGAAAGACAAACAATTGAGATTAAGTAGCCTCACAGTCACTCCTTTTGTATAATTGACCCAAATCATGGAAAAACGAATCCGAAAAATTCTCAATGAAGCTGCGAAAGAATTTGAATCGGCGGGCGATGAAAGTGAAATCGATCAGCTTTACGTAAAATATTTTGGCAAAAAATCACCTCTTAACAAACTAACTAAGAAAATATCGACTCTCGATCCTGCTTTAAAACCCAAAGCAGGGCAAAATATAAATAAGGCAAAAAGCACGCTTGAGAAGTTATTTGATAGAGCTAAAAGAAATGTAAAAACTAAAAAAGCTTCAGCAACAAAATATATAGATGTTACAGCTCCGGGTAAAAAAATAACCATAGGCCATCTGCACTTAGTTTCTCAAGCTATAGAAGAAATAGTCACAATATTTTCAAAGCTTGGTTACAGCTTACAAAGCTATCCTGAAATAGATTGGGATTGGTATGCATTCGAATCTCTGAATATGCCTAAAGACCATCCCGCCAGAGATGACTGGGAAACATTTTTTGTTAAAGCCCCACCTAATCCTAAACTAGGCAACCAAGTTCTGACTCCCCATACATCCAATGGCCAAGTCCGGGAAATGGAAAACGTTAAAAAACCACCTATTAGGATGATAAACATTGCCAGGTGCTATCGAAGACAAATTGATATTTCACACACACCTATGTTTCATCAATTTGAAGGCCTACTTATAGATAAAAACATTTCTATACCTAACCTTAAAGGTACGTTTGATTACTTCACAACTAATTTTTTTGGCAAAAATAGAGTAACGCGTCTTCGCCCCCACCATTTCCGATTCACCGAACCATCTTTTGAAGTAGACGTGACTTGTGATGTTTGCGGTGGAAAAAGTTGCAGAATCTGCAAAAGTGGATGGCTAGAACTCGGCGGAGCAGGTATGGTTCATCCAAAAGTACTCGAAGCCGGGAAAATAGATCCCAAAAAATACTCGGGTTTTGCTTTCGGATGGGGAATCGAAAGAACCATCTCTATGAAAACTAAAATTCCAGATATCAGACTTCTTTACCAAAACGACATCAGGTTTTTGGAGCAATTCTCATGAACATTAGCGTCCCAGTATCTTGGCTGAGAGAATATGTAAAAACAGACATTACAGCTAAAACTTTAGCAAATGCACTTTCACTTTCTGGTCCTTCGGTAGAAAAAATTGAAAAAAGGGGTAACGAGTTAATTTTTGAACTTGAAGTAACCACCAATAGAACTGATGCTTATTCTATTTTCGGAATTGCTCGAGAATCAAATGCGATCCTTAATGCTCAAAGCTTAAAGTCATCACTAGTAAAACCCGGAGGGTTAAATCTTAACCTTGATCCTGACAAATCTAAACCGTTATTACTCGATATTGTTATTAAAGACAAAAATCTTTGCCCGCGGTTTACCGCAATAATTGTCGACAATATAAAAATCCAGCCGTCACCTGCATATATTCGCAATCGTCTATCAGCATCAGGAATAAGAGCTATTAACAACATTGTAGATATTTCTAACTATATTATGCTTGAGCTAGGCCAACCTATGCATACATTTGATTTCGACAAAATAAAAGGCGCAAAAATGACCCTTCGCAAATCCCAAAAAGGTGAATCTATAAAAACCTTAGACGGTAACATCCATAAACTGCCGGAAGGGTCGATTGTTATTGAAGATTCAGAAAGACTAATAGATCTTTGCGGTATCATGGGTGGATTAAATTCCACTGTTTCAAGAAGAACTAAAAGAGTTCTTCTGTTCACTCAAGCTTATAATGCTCAAGCTATCAGAAAAACAACACAAGCCCTGGCTTTTAGAACTGAGGCTGCATCCCGATTTGAAAAAGGCATAGACCTTGAAGGCGTACTTCCCGCCTTATCTAGAGCGGTCTATTTAGCTAAACAAACAGCGGGAGCGCAAATAGCCTCAGAGCTAATTGATATATATCCCGATAAACAAAAAAGTAAAACATTCAGGCTCAATTTTAATAAACTCAATAACTATTTAGGTATAAATTTAGAACAGTCAAAATCTGTCCAAATCCTCAAATCTTTAGGTTTCCAGACAAAACAGAATCCAAATCAAATAGTAGTAACCGTTCCATCATGGCGAACCCAAGATATAGAAAGCGATGTGGATCTAATTGAAGAAATCGCCAGAATCTACGGTTATCACAAATTACCTTCCAAGCTGCCAACTGGTGAAACACCCCAAACAAAAGAAAGTGATTTAAAAGAAGTTATCAGTCTTAAAAACGCTCTGAAATATTTAGGGCTAACTGAAGTCATCACCTATTCAATAATTTCCAAAAATCTTCTCAAGGTTTCAAAAAGAAGTGAAAAAAACAGCGTTGAACTTACTAATCCCCTAACGGAGGAGTGGCAATTCATGCGGCCGACTATTATTCCCTCACTACTCAAAGTAATATCCGAAAACCGACACCTGTCGCCTTCAGCGAACCTCGCTCGCCTCGCTGCGGAGCGGGCCCCTGGCGGGACATCTGACATCCGGCTGTTTGAGGTTGCCAAAACTTATTTGCCCCAAAAAAATAATTTACCTAAGCAAGATCTGATGCTTGCCATCTGTTTAGCAGATGCCAATTTCTATCAAGCCAAGGGCGTTGTTGAAAATATTTGCAACTATCTGCAAAGAAAAATGACATTCGCCAAACTTTCTAAAAATCATCCTCTTTTGGGACAAAACCAATCAGCAGAAATCAAATCAACTGACGAAATTATTGGCACTATTGGCGCCGTCAAGGAAGAGATTTTAAACCAATTTGAAATCAGCACAAAAACTTACGCGATAGAAATCAATCTCACAAAAATCTATCAGTTACCCTCGTCTCTCCCTCAATATCATCCAATACCTAAATACCCGCCGGTAATTGAAGACATTTCAGCAGTTGTTGCGACAGTTTTACCGCTTGAAGAAATTATTGACGAAGTTAAAAAATCCGGCACGCCGCTCATCAACAAAGTAGATGTTGTCGATATTTTCGAAAACGAAAAGCTGGGGGAAAACAAAAAGTCTGTCACTCTTCGCCTGACCTTTCAAAAAACTTCCGGCACGCCAACTTTGGATGAAGCAAATCAAGTTAAAGAAAAAATAATTTCACACCTTGAAAAAACTTTCAGAGCCAAAGTACGCAAATAGTTAACCTATGAGGTTTTAAGCACGCCCCCTTGCGCTGTTACGCGCTTAGATTTACTGTCGATAGAAATCCAGGAAAACAGTTTTTCCTTCGCGAATTGCTTTGTCAAAATCCGTTTTTTCAAAAGCTAAATAAGGCGAGGTATTCCCTGCAATTAATGTCCCCAACGATTATCCTCATTGCTAATCAATACTCTGATCAGTTCCAAGGCTCACCAACAGAAATTTCTATCTCACTTTCAGAATCTCTACCAGCCTCATTGTAGGCTTTTGCCTTTATTTTATGCTTGCCTTTGTTTGCCTCAGCAAACGTGAAGTTAAATTTGACATTAGAATTATTGCCGCTTTTTGTGTTTTTAATAGCTCCGTCTACATAAAATTCAACCTTGGTTATGTCCCGTCCGGATTTAATATCAGCCTCGGTTTCAAAACTGAAGTCTACCTGGCTATTGCCGCTTGGCTTTTTAATATTAATTTTTATTTCGTCAGGATCCTGAGTCGGTTCAGTTTTTAATTCACCGGGTGGCCTGAACTTGGAGTCAGGATGACTGGCAGCCCAAGCATCGATTCCTTCTTGCCAACGATTTCTCCCGTCAGTTGAAACAGGATCAAACTCCAAAAATACATAATATTCTTGCCCATCGAGTGTCTTCTGAACTAAGCAGTCTTGTGTAGGTTCTGTCCCTTTAATAAAGAACTCGCTTCTTTTAGGAAAATCGCGACACGGAAGCCCTCCACTAAAAGAATCAATTTCGAGGGCAATTACGTTGTCAGGTTTATTGAATTCCTCACTCTCTTTTTTGCTTAGCACAAAACTCATAATTCTATTCCAAATTGGAGTAGCTCCGGTTACCCCAGATGCAATCTGAGGATTCATTGGAGAATTATCATTATTACCTACCCAAGTTCCAACAACTATCGAAGGCGTATAACCAACAGCCCAATTGTCGCGCTTATCATCTGTAGTTCCAGTCTTAACCGCAACTGTTTTCCCGGGAATTCTTAAGAGCGAATTAGCGCCGAAAACTTGTGTTCTGGCAACATTATCAGAAAGGATATGTGAAATTAAATATACGATATCTCCACCGAGAACCCGCTTTTCCTTAACATCCTTCTTTTCCTCCAAGACTTTCCCGCTCCTGTCTTCAATTTTCAGAATAGGTGCGGGCTCTACATAGTTACCCTCATTAGCTAAAGTCGCATAACCCGTAGCAAGCTCAAGCAGTCTTACCTCTCCGCCTCCAAGAGTCACTGCTAAGCCGAGTCTCGATAAGTTTTCATCAGTTGGCTCAAGAGATTTAATTCCAGAATCAAACGCTGTCCTAAGCATATTCTTTACACCAACCAAAGCGGTCATTTTTACAGCCGCGATATTAATCGAATTCCCCAATGCAAACCGAACTTGAACCGGCCCCTTAAATGTACCGTCGTAATTTACGGGCTTATAAGGAGGTTGCCCGGCCCCTCCAGGGAATTCCGTAGGCACATCCATAATTACTGTTGCAGGCGTGTAGCCAGCCTTAAACCCTGTCGCATAGGTAAAAGGTTTTAGGGCTGAACCTGGCTGTCTTAAGGATAGAGCAACATTAACCTGTCCATCATATTGCTTCGCGAAGAAGTCTTTTGAGCCCACCATCGCGAGTATCTCGCCTTTTTTGGAATCGAGTACTACTGCTGCCCCATTGCCTACATTTAGATCAACCAGTTTTGCTATTTCTTCGGCTACAATTTTCTGAGCCTCCTTCTGCAATTCAAAATCAAGCGATGTCGTTACTTTAAGGCCGCCTTGTTCAACAAATTTCTCGCCGTATTTTTCAACTAAAATATCCCGTATGTAAAACACAAAATGAGGCGCTCTTATACCTTGATCATCAGGACTAAATTCTACATTTGGCAATTCCTTTTTTATCTGTTCCTCCTGTTCACGCGTTATATGATCGTCTTCACGCATTCTACGAACCACAGCCTCCGCTCTTTCAATGTATGCGTCAGGATTTGTGCCGTAAGGTGAATAAAAAGTAGGTCTTTGCGGTAATCCGGCTAAAATGACTGCTTCAGTCAGAGTCAAGTCCTTTGCATCTTTTCTAAAATATGTTTGAGAAGCAGCTTCAATACCCCAAGCAGTTCCTCCATAAGGAACCTCATTAAAGTAAATCTGTAAGATTTCGTCTTTGGTATATTTTCGCTCTACCTGAACTGTTAAAATTGATTCTTTTATTTTTCGAGCAATTGTTCTTTCGGGAGAAAGTAGAGTATTCTTCACAACCTGTTGAGTTATTGTCGATCCACCCTGCAAGTTTCGCAGAAATACAATGTTGAGTGCCGCTCTCACTATTCCAAACGGCGAAAATCCTTGATGCTTATAAAAATTCTTATCCTCAATTGAAATCGTCGCTTGCTTTACATAATCCGGCAGTTCCCCCCAGTTAACAAGAGCTCTGTTTTTATCACCAAAAATATCGTACAGAAGCTCTCCTTCTCTGTCGTATATTTTCGTGGAAAGGGAAGCATCACGTTCTGTTAGCTTGTATGGTGAAGGTAAATCCTTAGCAAAAATTACAAATGAAAAAATCGTAAAAATAATTAATAATATTAACGAGAAAAAAATTAAAGTTGAAGCAACACCAAAAAAGCGTATCCAAAAGCGCCTACGGTTGAAATTTGATTGCTGCAGGAATGGATGATTTTGGCGATGATAGCGAGAAATTTTTGAAACCCTGGAAGAAAATTTTCTGGCACCAGGTCTATTTAGCCTAAATTTCATAAGATAACAACCCAGGATTCGTCAGTGAATTTCTACCCCGCAAACACACTAGGCCGATATCGCTAATTATATATGGAAAATCTAGCTAATTAAAGACTGTTATAATGAATCCTAAATATGAACAAGATTGATCAAATCTTAAATCGCAGCGTTAAACAAATCCTGCCAAATAAAGAAGGCCTTGAAAAGTTGATGGACTCAAAAAAAATCCGCGTTTATCTTGGAGTGGATCCCACAGGCCCGAAACTCCATTTAGGTCACAGCATCCCTCTTAAAAAACTTCAGGAATTTGCCGACCTCGGACATGAAGCTATTTTATTATTCGGTACAGGAACCGTTCTGGCCGGCGATCCTTCGCAAAGAAACGAAGCTCGTAAAAAAATCGCCGGCACCGAAATTGACGAAAATATCAAAACATGGAAATCTCAAGCAGAAAAAATTATCAATTTCGACAAAGTCAAAATAAAGTATAACGGCGATTGGCTCTTAAAATTAAACTATGCGGACATTATTAACATCGCCTCAAACATCTCCTCAACCCAACTCTATAAACGCGAAATGTTCCAAGAAAGAACAAAGCGTGGACAAACAGTTTGGACACATGAGACACTTTATCCGCTTTTTCAGGGTTATGATTCAGTCGCTATGGACGTCGATCTGGAAATTGGTGGGACTGATCAAACTTTTAACATGCTTATTGGCCGCGAACTTCAAAAGAAAATGAACAAGCGCGAAAAATTCGTTTTAATAACACCTCTAATTTCCGGAACAGACGGCAAACCAATGAGCAAATCATCCGGCAACTGCATTTGGCTTGACGATTCAGCTTCCGAGATGTTCGGCAAAATAATGTCAATGGCAGACATTCAAATCGAAGAATATTGGCAGATGTTAACAGATCTTCCAATCAGTAAGCTTAAAGGCTTAAAACCACTCGATGCAAAAAAAATGCTCGCTTACGAAATCGTCGAGCTTTACAAAGGAGAAACCTCGGCAAAGAAAACCCAAAAAGAATTTGAGGCCGTTTACCAAAAAGGCGCTAAGCCAAGAGATATTGACGTAAATGTTCAAGAAAACGTTTCTTTGACGGAAGCAATTTCCGCCTTTATGCCAAGCAAATCCCAAGCGAAAAGACTCATTGGTCAAGGAGCCGTTGAAATTGACGGGCAAATAGTAAAAGATGGGAGCGTAAAGACTCAAAAAGGTCAGGTCTTAAAAATCGGCAAAAAAACTTATGCTAAAGTAGGAAAATGAAACTCTTTAAAAAATCTTATTTAAAACACGCCTGGAAAATTATCATTCTAATCAGCGGCCTGATATTCATTATTGGCCAGTTTGCTATTTACCTGATCTACGGACTGCAGTAATTGGTAAATCGTATTTCGCGCTTCGGATTTCTAAATTTGTTAAAATTTAGCAAATTTAACGTGAACCCCCAAACTCCTATTAATAACCTTCCTGGAATTGGTTCTTATTACGCAAGAAAATTAAAAAAGTTAGAAGTTGAAACTGTCGAAGATCTTATTTACCATTTCCCATTTCGCTACGACGACTTTTCCAAAATATTTTCTATTTCCAATGTCAAGCAAGATGAAAAGCTAAGTATTCAAGGAGTTTTGTGGCAAATAAAAAACTTGAGAACCAAAAAGGGGAAATTTATCACCCTTGCAACTGTTGCTGACCAATCTGGAACAGTTGAAGTCATTTGGTTCAACCAATCATATCTCACCAAAAATCTAAAACCCGGCATGCAAATTTCGCTCTCGGGCAAAGCTACAATTGAAAGCTCTAAAGTTAAACTAATATCACCAAGCTACGAAGTTATTCGCACCGGTACTCTCAAAAGAAAAAGCAATAGCGAACACTCGACTCTGCACACCGGACGCCTTGTACCAATTTATCCGGAAACCGAAGGTTTATCATCCAAATGGCTAAGAAGCAAAATCGCAGTTATCCTGCCTTTGTACGTAAAAACTGTAACAGATTTTCTTCCAGAAAAATTAATCAAGAAACAACAATTAAAAAGCCTCGACTGGTCTCTTTCTAAAATTCACCTTCCGGAAAATTATCGAGAAGTTGAACTAGCCAGAAAGAGACTGGCATTCGACGAAATTTTTCTTGTACAGCTAATGTCTATAATCCGTCAAAAAGAGTGGCTAGAAAAAATGTCTGCCCCGAAAATAAA
Source organism: Candidatus Curtissbacteria bacterium RIFCSPLOWO2_02_FULL_40_11 (assembly GCA_001776505.1). Lineage (GTDB taxonomy): Bacteria > Patescibacteriota > Microgenomatia > Curtissbacterales > GWA2-41-24 > WO2-FULL-40-11. The sequence goes on from MFBV01000014.1 coordinate 18,176, forward strand.
AATAAATAAAAGCAGAATCATCACTTTCACACAAAACCTGCCGTTTACACTTACAAATGCCCAACAAAGAGCAGTGAGTGAAATAACCTCTGATATGAAAAAAGGTATTCCAACTAATAGATTGTTGGAAGGGGACGTTGGTTCAGGAAAAACTGTTGTGGCAACCCACGCAGCTTTAATAGCATGCGACAATAATTTTGATACTCTTTTTGCAGCGCCTACAGAAATTCTAGCTTTTCAACACCAAAAAACACTTGAAACTCTACTCAAACCGCTCAGCGTGAAAGTGGGTATTTGGACAGGCAGCAAGAAACAAAAAGGCGATATTACATGCGGTACACATGCCCTACTCACAACTTTCAAAACAAAAAGGCAGGTAGGGCTGGTGATTGTCGATGAACAACACAGGTTTGGCGTAGCTCAAAGAGCAAAACTTTTTCTCGACCAGTCATCAAAATTAAAACCCCATCTCCTGACAATGACAGCCACGCCAATTCCAAGAACACTGGCACTAACGCTGTATGGCGATCTTAATCTTTCGATCCTTGACGAAATGCCAAAAGGTAGGCAAAAAATATCAACCTTTATAGTACCAAACAATAAAAGGCAAGATGCACACATATTTATAGAAAAGGAAATAAAGAGGGGCAGACAAGCTTTCATTATTACCCCATTCGTCGAACCCTCCGAATCCATAACTACTGTAAAAGCAGCAACGGAAGAATTTGATAAGCTCAAAGAAAAATTTTCAACTCAAATAAAACTAGGGCTACTTCACGGTAAACTTAAAACCAAAGAAAAAGAATCTACTATTAATAAATTCAAGGCAAATAAGATCAACCTGCTTGTAGCAACCCCTGTTGTCGAAGTGGGCATAGATGTACCTAATGCAACAATTATGCTTATAGAGTCGGCTGACCGTTTTGGCCTTGCACAACTTCACCAACTAAGGGGTAGAGTAGGTAGGGGCAAGCATAAATCTTATTGCTTCTTGTTTACAGATTCAAAAGCAGAAAGTTCACTAAAAAGGCTTAAAAGCATGGAAAAAATTCATGTTGGGTTTGAACTTGCCGAGATAGATTTAAAAATGCGAGGCGCAGGAGAAATCTTCGGCCTAAGACAATCAGGCTTTGAAAACTTTAAAGTCGCAGATTTTTCCGATAGAAAAACCATTTCCGCAGCCCAAATTGAAGCAAAAACACTGATTAATTCTGACCCAAACCTAAGTAAGCGCCCAGAATTAAAAGAGAGAATTTCAAAACTTCAAGAACAATACTCACAACCAAATTAGCGGTCGGGTTGTGGCTTTTACGCATATTATGCTAGAATCCGACACTATGACTGAAAGAGATGACAGTAAACGGACTAGAGTTACGGGTATTTACCTAGACAAAGAAATTGATTCACTCGTCAGGGCAGTAGCTGCAATAAGGGGGGTTTCAAACTCTCAACTTATAAGCGACTCCTTAAAAGAATACTTTACTAAACATCATGAAGAGATACAGTTAGAATTTCAGACGTTTGGCCTGGCTCTCGATAGCTTCCGACCATCAGAGGATCAAACTACCGCATAGAAAATTCATTGCAAAAAAAGGGTCGGTCGGCCACGACTCCATATATCTTGTTTAGTATTTGACTCTTGATCCCACATGCTGTTATATAGTTTGATTATCATAAGAGAAAAATTATATCAGCAGATCGCTTTGACACCTTTCAGTAATGTCAATGGCGCTCCTCTGATATTTTTAAAAAATAGCTAATTACATAAAATTTAAAAGAAATTTTTAAAAATGACACCGCTACCTAAGAAAAAACATGCTAAAAGCCGAACCAGAGTTCGTAAATCAACAAAAAAAATCCGGCTTCCAAAATTAGTGGAGTGTTCAAATTGTAAAGAATTAAAGTTCCCTCATAAAATCTGTCAGAATTGTAATAAATATAAAGCATGAAACGCAAAGCTGATCCCAGACATCAACTTCGAGTAAAAATAATGAAGCAATTATTCGAAAAAAACTTTAGAGAATCACTCGAACTTTCTAAACCATCTGACGCTCTCGAAATTTACTCCGATAGAAAAAAAATTGATAAGATAATTACCACTAACGCACCTGCGTGGCCCCTAAATCAAATACCTCCTGTGGATCTTGCTACTCTTCGTCTGGCAATATGGGAATTAAAGTTCAAAAGGAAAAAAGAACCATATAAGGTTGTAATCGACGAAGCAGTAGAGATTGCCAAAGAATTTGGTACTGGAGCATCTCCAAGTTTTATTAACGGGGTACTGGGGTCTGTAGTTAAGAAGGAAATCAAACATGACTGACACTGAAATACTCGATGATCTAAAGAAAATCATTCACAAACAATTTGGGATTTCGGAAGAAAAAATAGAAGAAGAGTCTTACTTTGATTCCGACTTAAATATAACTGAGCTGGAAATAGAAGATCTAGTTGCAAACATTCAAGAAAAATACAGTATAACTATTCCCGATGAAAAATTACCTTCAATAAAGAAAATTTCAGATTTAATCGCCTATATTTACGAAAATGCGGATTCAGCCAACTAAAAAACTACGAAAAACACAAGAAATCAGCACAGGTTTCAATCTATCTAACGTAGAAAAACAAATCTCAATAATATTTAATAACAAAAGCCTTCTCGAAAACGCTTTTATCCATAGATCGTATTTGAACGAACACAAAAAATTCAAAGAACTTTCCAATGAACGTTTAGAGTTTTTAGGAGACTCGGTTCTTTCTATAGTAGTCTCTTTGTTTTTATACAACAATCTTCCAGATAGCCCCGAAGGTGAACTTACCCAATTGAGAGCATCACTAGTTCGAACCGAAACGCTTGCAAAAATTGCTCAGCAGCTTTCTCTGGGCAAATACCTACATCTCTCAAAGGGTGAGGAGGATTCCGGCGGTCGCAGCAACAATTCAACTCTTGCAGACACGTATGAAGCTCTTGTGGGGGCAATATATCTCGACCAGAAATTCGATATTACGGACAAATTTATCGAAACTACGATGCTTAAAGACTGGAAAACACTTACTAAATCAGCAGTTTCTGACAATAAATCAAAATTACAAGAAATCATGCAAAAAAAACATAAAGTTTCGCCAACTTATAAACTCATTAAAAGCTGGGGACCAGACCATGCCAGACAATTCCAGATTGGAGTTTATATGGCTGAAAAGTTACTCGGTACAGGAACAGGCAAGAACAAACAACAAGCTGCTCAAAACGCCGCTCAAAATGCCCTAAGCAATATCTGAGCTTGAACTCTCCTGCCGTTTTTTGAGATAATCAGTGTCCAATTAAACTATGGCAGTTAAATTAAGACTAGCTAAAACTGGCAAAAAACATAGGTTGTCTTTTCGAGTAGTTGCCCAAGATACCAAAAGCCCAAGAGACAGTAAATTCCTTGAAATACTAGGATACTATTTGCCGTACGAAACTAAATCTAAAAACCTTACTATAAAAACCGACAGAATTGACTATTGGGTTTCAAAAGGTGCCCAACCAACAAAAGCAGTTAGTCAGCTTTTAGAAAAAAATAAAAATGCAAGATTTGATAAAAAGTCTTCTTGAGCCGCTTGTAGAAAATATCAAAAAGGTTAAAATCGACGAGACTCAGGAAGGTAGTAATATTAAATACACTATTCACATCCCCAAAAAAGACATTGCTAAGGTAATCGGTAAAGAAGGCCGAATGATTAAATCAATCAAAAACTTAGTCAAAATAAGAAGTATCAAAGAAGGATCGTTTACTACCATCGAGGTCGAAGAAGCGTGACTTTCTATATCCTTACACTTTTCCCTCAAATGTTCTCTTCAGTTTTTTCACAAAGCATAGTAAACAGAGCTCAAAAAAACAGATTGGTCAAAATTAAATTAGTCAATATTCGTGACTTTGCACTCGATAAGCACAAAACAGTCGACGATCGCCCATATGGAGGCGGAAGTGGAATGATTATAAAGGTGGATGTCATCGCTAGAGCTCTAGAATCGCTCAAACCTAAACCTTTTTCAATTCTTTTAAGTACTGGCGGCAAAAAATATACTCAAAAAAAAGCCGGCAACTATTCCAAGAAAAAAGCCGTCGCAATTATATGTGGCCATTATGAGGGTGTAGACTCTCGCGTTGAAAAATTAGTAGATGAAGTAATCTCAATAGGTGACTATATTCTAACAGGAGGAGAAATAGCTTCTATGGTTATTATAGATTCGGTAACAAGACTCTTGCCTAAAGTAATTAACTTGGACTCCGTCAAATCAGAATCCTTTTCAAAATCACACTTTCTTGAATACCCTCAATACACACGACCAGAAAATTTTAGACGTTTAAAGGTACCAAAAGTACTTCTTCGAGGCAATCACCAACAAATCAGTACTTGGAGAAAAAAAGAGGCTCTAAAAAAAACCAAAGAGCTCAGACCCGATTTATAATCGCTTTGCAGAAAACCCCGCCAAAAATTGAATATTTGGGCGGGGATGAATGCAAAGCGATTACATACTTTCGAGGAAGTAATCTTTCGCAAGTTATGAGGATTTTCTGCGCTCTTGTAAACTTGAAGACAAAACCGAGGACTCTTAGTCCTCGGAAGTTTATTAAAAATAATTTAATAAGGGTCGAAAGGATTACCGCGACCTGTTGGTACAGACGGTACAGTTGGAGCCACAAAAGTCTCAGGAGATTGTACATTTCGAAGAAGTTCCTCTTCTTTAGACGTCAATTCTTCGACAGGCGCCTCAATTGAACCCAAACTTTGCGGTAATTCTCTCCAATGGGCATTAACTGAAAATGATGTAGATAGTTGGGTTGATTCCCCTCTACCCGCTGTAATTCCGATACTATCAATAGATACTACTCGGGAAAAAGAATATAACCGGGCTAAAAACTCAAGCAATGATTGGTACTCACTAGTTAAAGAAAGTCTTACTTCTACTCGTGGACTGTCACCACCTCCTGTACTTTTAGCCGAAACTGGTGCTCTTATTGTTTTTGCACTACCAAATGTCCCTGTAACAGCTTCAATTTTAGTCAGCAATACTCCAGTAGCACTTGCTGAATCTTCAATTTGCCGCAGCAAGCCAAATACGTTATTATCCGAAGGTAACAACAGCTCAGCTGCTGCCAGTTGATCTTCAAGCTCGGATTGGTTTAAATTAGCTAAAATTTCTGCCTTCTGTTCTAAAATCGTGGCTCTACCTGCAAGCTGCTCGTTATCAGCTTTTAACTCTAAAATCTCATTGATTTTCGGCCATATTATTAACACTGCTATTAAAATTGAAATAATTATCCCACCAATCGGTATACCAATCTCTAAGATTTTAGCAACATCTTGTCCTTCACTAACTTTAGAAAATTTTACTTTAGATAAATCCATTTAATTATTGAGTTCTGCCGATATATCAAAAGTATATTCGCGGGTTTGATCCGCTACGAGCGAATTTACTAAAACATTACTAACTATTGCTGAACCTTTCTCGGAAAGAAGCGCAGATACTAACCCGGCAACCTCAGCGCTCGAAGCAGCTTTACCCTTAAAAGTAACGACATCTAAACCCACACTAATATTGTTAAAAGAAACTCTTTGCGGAATAATTTCAACCAAAGTCCCGTAAAAATTTAAAAAGTCTACTCTAGAATTTATTAAATCATTAGCTCTTGCAGCCTTATCCTTAGTAACCACAAGCAATTCTTCCGTTGATTTGTATTTATTAACTGTTGCTGAAGCCTCCTCGACTCTGCTTATTAAATCTTTTCTGATGGAAACAAAATATCCAAAAAAAGCAAGTGTCACTATAGCTACAATTGCTGTCAAAGCAAGTAGCGCTACGGAAGCAATTACTATTTTACTTCTTACTTTGTCAAAATCCTCGGTTTTTTTTGCTTCCTCGGGTACAAGATTTATTTCCGACATTTTTAAAATTTATTTTTTATTACTAATTTTAAGCGTATCAAAATTACAGACTTTTTGCACAAACTTAATTTATAGTTTCAAGTTCTTAAAGCAAGCCCGGTCGCAATACTATAAAAACTCCCTTGACCCGGCATCTTTAAAATTAACCCTTCCTTAGCAAAATTGGCCCAGGGATCTCCTAGAGAAACTTCCACACTCGTTTTTTCAGTTACAAACTCTGCAAGTCCGGGCAAGTAGGCACTCCCTCCACAAATTACTACTCCCGATAACCGCTGATCTCCCATGTGTGATCTGGCATAATCAATTGCTTTCAAAATTTCAGTGGTTACTACTTCCAAAACCGGCCTTAGAATCCTTGATATCTTTCCAGAAAGTTTGTCTTCCAAAATCCCATAAGCCATCTTATACTCTTCTGCCTGCTTCGAAGCTAAGTTAAACTCAGTCATAATCGCTTTAGTTAAGGCTGCTCCACCGGATGCTATTGATCTTGTAAAGAATACATTACCCTCCTTAATAAGCACAAGTTCCGTTGAAGAAGCTCCCATAGAAACAATAAGTGAAGGCGGATCATTTTTATTTGATAGAGCCCTTGCAAGTGAAGAAGACTCAGTTTCTACCGCGGAAAGTGAAAACCCCGACATTTTTACTACCTCTAAATATTTCTCTATCACTCTTTTGGGAGCCGCCACAAGTAAAACGGCCATCTTGCCTCCACTTCCAGGTTGTGGACGGGACAATACTTTATACTGTAAATTAACATCCTTTATAGGCAGTGGAATATATTGGTCAGCTTCGAAATTTATAGCGGCAGAAAGTTCTTTGTCGGTTAAATTAGGTAACTCAATTAACCTTGTGACAGCTTGTGCTTCCACTATAGATACTGTACATTTATTACTATGAATTTTAGAATTTTTAACGAGAGTTTTAATGGTTTCAGCAAGTTGTTTGAGCTCAGGTTTCACTTCGGATCGCAAACCTGCCCCGGGTGTTGCAGCACTACCTACTGCAACTAACGATCTGCTACTGCCACTAATTTTTACTTGTACTACTTTTATAAATGATCTACCTATATCTAAACCGAAAATTTGGGCAGCCATCGTAAAAGCGTTACTCCGCTGAAGGACTTCCTTCTAAGTCCAACTCAGCTGACACTGTAGCTGGGCTAGGGGAGGGTAAAATGATTGGGTCCGGTGAGGGTATGTTTCTTACAACATCCTGTACTGTCTGTGGATCTATACTTCTATTTCCAGCAGATATTTGAGGTTGTTCTTGGCTCCTGTTTGCAAAAATAATAAGAAGTATTACAGGAACTACCAATGCGCCAAGCCCGATTATAGAAAGTGCGATCTTTTTCTGTTCCATAATTATTTTATTATATCTGTTTCGGAATACAGTGCGAAGTCAAATACTGCCGGAACCTGTGGCAGAGCCGACCTTGTAACCTGCACTTTTCTGGTGACTCCGATTTCAGTTGTTGCCGTAGATGATACATCATAAACCTGCAGCGGTAAATCAGCACCTACACCCGCTACCCGCGGAGTAGTCTTAGTAAAAAACGGCCTAATTCTTAAAACTTCCGGCGAAAGAGACGAAACATCTACCTCAACGCAGTGCATAAATCCACTGGGTGAACATGGTGAAGTGCCAGGCGGGTTAGGGCCTAATATTTCGCCTCGCGCCGCACCTGAAATTGTACCTGGGAAATACCACCTCTCAATATTGTAAGAAGGTGCTGGACCATAAACCAGTGAAATCTCCACCGCCGCCGATCCATTAGCTACGACTTCAATAGGATCGTTTTCAATTGCCCACTCAACCCTAACGCTATCACCGACAAATCCATCTAAGTCTATCTGCGCCACGTTACCCAATTTAATCGGTGCCGGATAAACGCTGGAAGATTTAATATTGACTTTTGCACCGGTTCCACCGACAGAAATATCACACTCTGCTGTATCGCTGCCAACCAAACTACATCCGGCTGGTGCATCGCCTTGAGTAGTAATAGCGGTCCCAATAGCCTCAAGATTCGAAAGTACATCCTCGACACCCCCTTCAGCTGCTGTAAATGCGCGCTGAGATTGTTCTGTTTGGGTCGAAGTTCTTAAGTTTGTTATATTTCTGGAGGCAACAGAAAGACCAACTGCTAAAATTACCACAACTACCAAAAGAACAAGGATCAAGATTTGACCTTGCTTCATATCTTATTCCATTTTCAAATGTACAAGGTTAAATGTCAACTCCTTTCAAAGCAGTTAATACTGACGAAGAGATATTGTGGTTCTAAAATCTGCTCTACCTGTAAATTCCGCTCTGTCAGAATCTTTTTGTGCTGTAAAGCCGATGGAAACTACTGCAGGTACCGGCAGTCCTGATGTAGATACAGATGCGGAGGCAACAAAAATTGCGCATGGGTTTATACTCACCCCATTATCCAAATCGTCATTTGAGATACTGCGCCATTCTGGAGCTGTATCGCTAAATATTGCTCCAGGATCAGAATCTTCCGCTACTGCTATTCTGCTTTTATAAGTTGCCGTCGCATCTTGACATTTTATGTGAAGCGGATCACCGAAGGATCTAGTTAGCATAATATACTTATCATCCAAAGGATCTTTATCAACAACATCAACCGCGCCTCTTATATGTCTCTCGAGAGAATCTAATATTACCTGCCCATTCTGTTTAACTTCAGCTGCAGCATTGGCTTTGTTAGTACCCCTGAAAACTGATGTCAGGAACATCGTAAGGGCGCCAACAGTTATAGTCAAAACACCCAACACAACCAATAACTCTATTAACGTGTACCCGGTTTTAATCTTATTTAGTTTTAGAGAAAGAAAAAAACTAGACTTCATTTTTTAATTTCTTTTAGAAATTTTCCCATTTACTGAAAACAGTGTCATGCTTAACTTCTTTTTGTCCACCTGGCTCATCCCAAATTACCCGAACAGTCAAAAGCCTTTTATTAGGATCAGGCGGTACAAGTTCAGAAATGCTTAATTCTCTGCGAAAAGTTATAGTACCAATAACCAGATCCACAGGACACACTCCTCCCTGCAAAGTCCATTTATCAGGATCAAGATCTGAAGCATCTATCCTACACAGCGGAGGAACTGCTGTTGTCTCTAGTTCATCAAAATCATGCCTGTCTCTAAATACTCTAACCTGTTCAACCCATTCTTGGGCAAGTTTAGTAGCCTCAGTATTATTTCTGGCAGATTGTGAAGTTCTTTGGGTAATAAGAGTCGTAGAAATTAATGAAATTGCCAAAATCGCAGCCAGGGCAATGCTAATTACAACCTCGATTAACGACTGGCCGTTACCAGTTACCAGAAACCCGCTTCGCAAGCGAAGCGAGGCGAGCCAGTTACCGGAAACCAGTTTATAATTTCTTCTCATTTATCTCTCCGCTAGTGAAAATGTTTACCTCATATGTAGTATCAAAACCGTTTAGTGTCAGGCGTACAGACTCTTGACTGCTTACCGGCTCGATCAAGCCGTTCAAATTTCCGGCTGCATTAATAAACGGAGGAGTGGGGTAAGACGGATCAAAATTATAAACACCTCGATCAATAGGCCTAAATAGTATATTAACTCCGCTTAAGGATAAATTAGATTGACCAGCGTATGAAATCTGTGTCAAGCTGACACCCTTTGGCAACCGTACGGTATTTCTAAAAAACTCAGTCTCTGCCCCAGGCGATGATTGACAAGTACCCACAATTTCGTAGCTACTCCCGGTAGTATCGAGCCTCACAAACCAGCCAACGAGAGTATTTCCATATGCACATTCTTCACCGGACCCGGGAATTCCTTTATCTCCGGTCAATGCTTTGTTTTGGGCAAATCTTAAATTGCTTTTCAAATCAAGAGCTGCTGTTTTTACCCTTTCTCTCCGTTCAAATGAAAGATATGCTGCAGAAACCAAGGTAGTTGTTATCCCCAAAAGTGAAATAACGACTAAAAGCTCGATGATAGTGAAGCCACGTCGTCTTTGACAACAACTGACAACTGACAACTGACAGTCGATCGATTTTTTTAATCTATGAACTATTAACAATGAACTATTAACTAAAGCATCCATGCTTTCAATATAGCATCGAAAAGTACCAATTGATAATTTGCGTTGACCAAAATAGACTTACTAAAAATCCACCTATTAAAAAGGGTGCAAACGGAACCGTCTGGCCAAACTTCTTCCTACGCAGTGCAACCAAAATAATCGACACAATTGCCCCTGTTAAAAATGCCAAGAATATTGCAGCAAACGTTCCTTCAAAACCCAAAACCATACCGATCAAAAACGCGAGAACAATATCTCCCTGACCCATACCTTTACCTCGAGTTACAAGTACAATAAGCAAAAACGCCAAACTAATTCCAAAAGCAGCCATCACATGCTCAATAAACACCTGAGAATCCAAATTAAAACAATTATAGGCAAGAGCTAGTAGGGAAGCACCATAGACAAATGTCGTTGGTATCAAATAAAACTTTAAATCCACAACAGCAACTACTACAGCAACAGAAGCCAAAATGAAGAAATACAGAACTGTGATAAGGCTTAAATTCCCGCTGGAGGATAAATTAAAAAAAGCTAGAGTAAAAAGAATAGCGGTTACAGCTTCAACTGCAGGATATTGCCAAGATAGTGGCCTTTTACAATATCGGCATTTAGCACCCAAACTGACAAAACTTATAATCGGTATTAGGTCTAAAGTCGAAAGCGTAGCACGGCAATGATCGCAATAAGACCGTCCGGCAATTGACTCTCCCCGCGTCGTCCTGTCAATTACTACATTTAAAAAACTGCCAACGGCGCTCCCTAAAATAAAAATAATAACGAGCCAAAAAAACATAAACAATGATACTTAATTTAGCATAACCAAATTCAATATAATGTTACAACCGGCTTTGATATTAGAAAGTTGACAAATATTCTTAAATATTCTTAAATATTAACACAATGACTACAATTACCATATCTCTGCCAAAAGCAATAGCAAAAAAAATAGACGAAAAAACCAAAGAGGGCGGCTTTGCAACCCGATCAGAATTTGTTAGAAACCTGATTCGTCAGTATTTATCGAAAGAAGTAGAACCTCCATACGGGAGTGATGAATGGTGGCAGTTGGCAGAAAAAAAGGCTGATGAAGATATTGCCGCCGGCAGATACACAGTTTACAAGAATGTAAATGAGGCAATTAAAGATCTTCACAAAGGCAATTAATGTATATTGCCAAAACTAAGAATTTCACTAAACTTTACCAAAAACTCCCCAAAAATATTCAGAAAAAGGCAGATAAACAAATAATATTCTTAAGCAAAAACCTCTTTCACCCAAGTTTAAATACAAAGAAAATGAAAGGTATAAACCGCTGGGAAGTAAGAGTTGATAAAAACTACCGTTTCACCTTTGAAAAAATTAACGAAGTTATAATGCTGAAAACAATCGGCCCCCACGATATCGGCCTTGGCGAAAAATAACATCTACATTTAAAAAACTGCCAACGGCGCTCCCTAAAATAAAAATAATTACCAACCAAAAGAACATTAATCCAGCATAACTAAAGGCGAAAAAAGTTTCCAGTATCTGGTATCTGGTGTTGAGTATCTGCTATCTTATTTCTTATCACTTCTTGCTTATTTCTTTATGATCAAAAAAATACTCGAAAAATGGTGGCCTTTAATCGTTATTACCGGAGTCATTTTCGCCTTTCACATTCGTCTTTTTTTACCAGAGCCATCCATTTATATTACTCCAGATTACGGCCGAAGCGACGCATGGCATCTTTCAATCGCTAACAAATTCTACTATGCCCAAGAGTTAAAGAAAAACAGAATTCCAATCTGGAACCCGCACATTGGCACCGGTTACCCAACCCTTGCCGAAGGCCAAACAGCAATTTTCTTCTTACCTAATCTTATATTCTTTAGAACTCTGCCATTCGTCTGGGCATACAATTTGACTCTTGTCCTTAGTTTTCTGATTGCAGGCTGGGGAATCTATATGTTTTGCCGGTCCCTCGGCCTCTCAAAACTCTCCTCAACTTACGCAGGCACCATATTCCCACTTGGAGGATTTTTTGTATTCCATGTCCAACATCACAACCTCTTACAGACCGCCACACTTCTGCCCTGGCTTTTTTGGGCAACAAATGAGTTTTTAGAAAAAAGAAAAGTTATATTTTTACTAGCGTTAAGCTTTATAATCTCACAGCAAATCTTCGCCGGCTTCCCCCAGCTTACATTTTATAGTCTAGTAGCTCTTGTTGTATTTTTAATTCTAAAAACATTTACCAAAAAAAATTGGCTCATTAAATCACTGACACCAATTCTCATATCAATAATATTTGGCTTCTCAATCGGAGCCGTTCAAGTAATTCCTCAATATGAATTTCTTAACGTTTCTGCCAGGCAAATTAGCCCCGAAAATATCCTTACTCGTTTTCCTTATACCTTCAAAAATATTTTACAGTTTTTAAATCCGTTTATACTTGGCTCACCGAAAGATGGAACTTTCCCGAGGTGGGTACCAGGTTCTTGGGGAATTTTTTGGGAAAACGTCGCGTATGTAGGAATTTTCCCATTAATTTTTGCACTTGTAGCAATAATTCTGACTTTTAGGAAAAAGTTCAATCAAAAAATCGCGGTCATAATTTTTCTATTCTTACTGCTATTGTCTCTTCTTCTTGCTTTAGGAACGCTCAGCCCTCTGCAAACTGTATTCTCACTACCACCTTTTTCTATATTCAGAGTTCCTTCAAGGTTTTTATTAATCACCCAATTCTCTATAGTAGTTTTATCAGCTATCTTCATTCATAAAACAATAAACAAAAGAAGCATATTAATTCCGATTATATTAATATCGCTTTTAAACGTGTTTATCGTTTTTATAAATTACAACCCTACTGGAAATGCAAAAGAATGGTTCAAAAAACCATCAACTTCAAATTACTTAGAAAATAACGGCGCCGAGAGAATATATTCTATAGGACAAAGTGAGCAATGGAATCAAGAATTTATATTCAATGGCTGGCAAAATAATACTGACTATTATCACTTTGCGCGCAACAGTCTAGACCAAAACTCTAATTTAATTTTCGACATTGATCAATTTGCTTCATACGAAAGTATGACTGCTGAAAGAGCAGAAATTTTTAAACAAATCGTAAATTCTGGCATTAATAAGACAGACAATAAAATTGAGGTTTCAGAAAAAAGTGCGCAGCTTCTCGCATCCAGCAATGTAACTCATCTTATATCTCCTTTAGAAATAAATAGCCCTCTTTTGAAAAAGGTTCAGGAATATAAACAAGATATCAAACAGAAATTTATAGTAAGCGCCCTGAAACTGGCACCTCAGCAATACTTCATGACACAAAACTACAGGGTAGCTCAAATCAAATCCGACGTGGTTAACAACTTAATGGATCCAGATTTTAATCCCTTAGAAGAAATAGTTTTAGAAAAAGATATCAATCTCTCTGAACCACTTGTAAATAAATGGACCATCATAACTAGAAAAGAAATACCAAACGCCATATCTTTTGAAATAAATTCGGATGGAGAAGGACTATTCGTCCTCACTGAAAGCTATTATCCAGGCTGGAAAGCATTTACAGACGAGATTGAAGTAGAAGTGTTGGCGGCAAATATAAACTCTAAGGCTGTAGTTATTCCTAAGGGCACACATTTACTTGAATTTAAATATGACCCTAAGAGTATAAGACTTGGAACTACTATAACTTCGCTAGGTTTAATAATCTTCATTTTCTTTTTTCTAAAGTTTAGAAAATTTCAGATTCTCTAAAAGAATCATCGAATTTAGAATTTTTTTTCAGCATTTCTGCATACAAATCAGCTTTGTTTGCGTCGTTGAAACAATCTTCAGAAAGAGTAATTAATCTTTGGTATACAACATTATTGAGTGCTCCTATTTCCAATGCTTTCATATAATGATTTTCCGCTGCGGAACAATTTTTTTTCTCAGCATGGATGTCTCCTAGTCCAATTTTTGGACCAGCTAAATTATCACTTGCTTTTACGGCAAGTAAATAATATTTTTCAGATTCCCCATAAAGTTCGCGAGAAAATAGCGTATCTGCACCACTAGTTAAAGCAGCCGAATACATTTTTCTAAAATCTTCGGGAATAAAATGAGTATACTGATTGTCAATCTCTTCAATATTATCTACGAAATTTTTAAAATTCCTCTCATACTTGTCCAGTAACTCATCAGCGCCCGGAATTTTATCCTTCGGATACATCCTGTAGAGTAATCCTTCACGAATCCAAACGTAACCTTCTGGTATGGCGTCTGCCTGAACGTTACTATAAACTGCAAATTTATTTTCATTCCTTAATACAATTTCTCGAAACAATACACTCAAATCCTTTAACCCTTCTTCAAAAAACTCATCCGGATAATTTACCTCAGGGTGCTCATTAGCAAGAACATATCTATAAGCCGGTCTTTTTAACCTTCCAGTCATTACAACTATTGATTCAGGATTAATTTCATCTACATAATAACTATATTGAGTATTAAAAAGGACAGAATCTCCCTGCAAAAATAAAAACCCCGGCGGGCTGGCACTTGCAAGCAAATCTTCTCCAAAATATTGCCCTAATCTATATTCAGACAAATCAGTTTTCGGAAAATTTATCACCAAAAGACTAATGGGAAACAAAATAAAAACAAAAGGGACTACTAAATGCAAAACATACTTTTTCTGAATTTTCTGGTTGAAAAATTTTTTAGAATACTCAACAATTGCCAATATTCCAAATCCTATAATTATTACTAAGAAAAAATATCCAAAAAGAAAAAACCTCTCAAATATACCCTGAATAAATGTTTCGAAAGGCGAAAACGAGGTGTATAAAATAAAAAAAGGTCCGGTGAAAAAAAATGCCAGAGTTAAAAACCAAAATAAATCCCTATATTTAGTAAACAAAAAAACTAATCCTGCCAAGACTAAAAACAAGCCAAAGATTGTAAAATCAGCCTTTAAAACATTAAAGTACCATTGCAGTTGGAAAATTTTTGTAAATGGAGATAAACCAGCTAAATCCTGAAAATCATTAAAGGAACCATAATCTGCTCTCGATATTAGTCTTAAAAAATTAATGACACTCAAAGATCCAGCCCAATTTATAGGTGTTTTTTGCAATATTGAAAAAGGAATAAACAAATAGGGAAGTAGACCCAAAAGAAATAAGACAAATAACTTCGTAACTTTCTTAAAGTCAATCAAAATTTTCTTTTCTGTCTTAAACACAATATAAACAAACGCAGGAATTACAAGTAAAGCTATAAAATGATGAAAAAAAGCCAAGCCGAAAATAAAAGTTGAAAGATGTAAATATTTATCGCTAATTGCCCTTTTATTTTTTTTTAAAAAATTCTCCCGCCATAAAAGCAAAAAATATGAACTTAAACCAATTAGTAAAACAGTCAATTGGAATACCTCAGCGACGTGAGCATACAGCCAAAAAATAGGAGTAAAAGCTAGAATGAGCGAAGAAACTATAGAAACTATCAAATTCTTCGTTAACAATCTAGTTATTAAAAAGGCAAGCCCAACATTTAAAGCCTGAAAAAACGCTACCATCAGATTTGCCTTGTAT
>MFBV01000014.1:33773-74114 GCA_001776505.1 Candidatus Curtissbacteria bacterium RIFCSPLOWO2_02_FULL_40_11
GTTATTAAAAAGGCAAGCCCAACATTTAAAGCCTGAAAAAACGCTACCATCAGATTTGCCTTGTATGCAACAGTTGCATCATATGGTAGGTGGGTAAAAATCCAACCTATCATCGTATTTAGAGGATAACCTTGTGGGTGAGCAATACCAGCAGTATATGCAGCCAAAATAATATCTCCACTATCACCCCCAAAAACTGAAGGGGAAATACCGGGAATATACAAAATAAAAGTGAGCAGAAAAACCAGAATAAAAGAAACTAATGTTAAATTCTTTAACATTAAACTTTAGTTAAACATCCTATTGACAAAAGTTGCAAATCGATGTTATGCTGTATACATCATGCAAAGAACACAAGTATATTTTCCAAAAGAAGTCTTAGACGAATTAAGACGAGAGGCATATGAAAAAAGAAAAACTCTTGCTGCTATCATACGCGAAAAGGTTGCCAAGACAACAGGGGTAAAATCCGCTAAAACATCAAAGTCTACAATAGTCAGAAGACTTAAACTTTTAGACGAAATCTCAAATCTTAACCTGCCAACAACAAGTCCCCAAAATATGAAAAAAGCCTTCTCAGAAGCCCACGATGCCCGGTTGTGAAATATTATATCGATACAAATATTTTCATTTACTCTACAAATCCTTCTGACTCCAGATATTCAAATTGTAAAACAATCTTAGAGAAAATTATTACCGGAGAGATTGAAGCATTAACCTCAGTAGAAACTTTTGAGGAGATTATTCATTATGGTCAAAAAAATAAGGTTGTTCGAAAAACTATCTTACTTTGTCAAAAACTTTTAACTACTAATTTAAACATTGTTTCATTTACTAACAAGCTCTTGCTTTCTTACCTTAAGATAGTAAAAAGATATTCAGACTCAAAAGTCGATAGTCGTGACCTTATTCACGTTGTCAGCGCTCTCAAAAATGATGCTGAGATAATTATTTCAGCAGATAGAGACTTTGACAAAATCACCGAAATCAAAAGAATTGATCCTTTTGAATTTAAGAAAAATTAACTTAAAAATAACCATGAGGATGGGCAACAACCCAAACCAGGGGAAACTAAATTTTTAGACTGAATAATTTCGCAAGTTTTGCGTCAAACGTCTTGAAGGCTGCAGCATTTCTGCTTTTGGCAAATACTAAATTATAGCTATCCTCAAGGCTTATATTATTTTCCTTATATTTCTCAATAGCTTCCAATAATATTGCTTTTTCAATTATCTTCAAAAATGGAAACGAAAGGGCTTCATCTAAAATACTGCAAGTCCTTATTTTGTCTTTCCTGTAAAAGGACGAAAGCACCCGGTTGATTTCAAAAATAACAATAATAGACGTAAAAAGCTTTAAATTGCCGTCTGCAGCTTCTAAAAAAAGTTTTTTTGCCTCTTTATGCTGCGAATCAACGTCCTCAAGAAGAAATCTCAAAAAATAATTGGTATCAACAAAGATCACTTAGATTTTCCGAACTTTTGAGAAAAATATTCCCCTTTAGAAATTTCAATTACTTGTTTTAAAGTTTTGTCTTTCAATCGTTTTGGGATTTTTACTGAACCCGAAAGTCTTAAAACTTTATTAATAGTGGGTTGAATTTTAATAATACCGCCTTCTTCTTCCACAAGGACTTTTTGATATTCCTTAAGTCGAGCCTTCTTAAAAAGTGCGACTGGAATAGTTAATTGTCGTTTACTTGTAATAGTCGCAATTTGTGACATTTCAAGGAAATTATACTAGATGTAAGGATTAAAAGTCAAAACAAGGAAATTTTTCATAAATATTGCCAGTCAACCTGATGTTGGCTTATACAAAAGTAGGGGGGAAATAACCAATCATGGTGTTTAAGAGATAACCTTGGGGATGGGCAACAACCCAAACCAAGAAGCCAAGATAACATCACCTGAATCACCGCCAAAAACTGATGGGGAAATTCCCTGCGAATAAACAAGAAATATTAAAAAAAATATACAAAAAGCTATTAACACAAAATTAGCACGATAATATAATAACTTAATTCGCTGAATAATAATTTTACGTCAGCTTTCATGTTTTCTGGCCTAATGATAATATCTACTAATATAAATGGAGTTAATCGGTAAACGTACATTCATCTTAATTTCGTATACTTTCTTAACAATTGGTTACGCGTTTAGTATTGGGTTGTATGATTTCTCTTCATTCTGGATCATCACCATGGTATTTGCTGTCCTTCTGGTAGCACTATTTATCAAATTACCTACTGTCTTTATCGATAAAGACGATAATATTTTCATTAAATTCTCTTCATTTTTAATAATTTTATCTATTGCAATTACATTTTATTTACCAAAAGAATTCTATGAATTGAATACTATTCTAAAACCCCTGCAGTTTTATATTTTTCTAGTTGCTTTTATAATTTCTTTATCATTTCTCATAGACATAAATTATCGTCTCAAAAAATTCAGGTTTTTTACACTTTTATCAGTTCCGGTCATATCCCAAATTTTAATTATCATTAACACACCCTATCCGAAAATAGACGTCTTCGACATCTTACAAAATGCAAGTTCAGCGGTAGTGCAAGGTATAAATCCATATACCATAACATTTAACCAAATTTACGAAAACATAACACCAGATTACTTCACTTACATGCCTTTTTCTTTTTTAATGAATATTCCAGCTCGGACATTGCTCGGCGACGTGAGATTTACATCTGTAGTTAGCCTTTTGATTACTTCTTTTATTATTTACAAAATAGGGGAAAAACAAAACATGAAAGAAGATAGTTATCAAAACACTGTACTATTATTTATGTACCATCCATTAGCTACTCTCATAGTTGGCGAGGCCTGGCTTGATCCAATTCTTGTTGCATTATTTAGTCTTTTTGGTTATCTGTTCTTAACATATAAAAACAAATATTGGGCATACTTTACGCTAGCTTTAGCTTTTGGTGTTAAACAAAACATGTTCTTAATTCTACCTTTCCTGATTAAACTAAAGCCTTTCAATTTCCAAAAATTAATCCTTGCTTATATACCAGTAATTGCTGTTATTTTATTTTTCTTGTTTTTATCCCCCAAGGATTTTATTGCGGATACGGTAAAAGAGCCCATTCTCAGAAAAACAAGGTTTGATGCCTTAACATTCCACTCATTTATTCATAACATTTATCCTTCTGTACAAATTCCAAAAGGCTTCTTCCTTTTACCTATTATATTTTTACCTATTTTGTTATTTAAACAAGGTAAGAAAATTAGCTCATTTTACCTGACTTTCGCTATATGGTTTCTATGCAGTCTTATTTTATTTCGAGAAGCTTTTTTGAATCAGTACTATTTCGTCTCATCTCTGCTAATTCTAAGTTTATCCTTCGGTTCTCTACGCTCGAAAGTGAGGAAAATTGAAAAGTACCATTAATCTTTACTTATTTCTGTACTCTCTTCTTCAACTAGGGTATATATTCTCTTTCGGGGTTTACGCACTCAATGGCATACTCATCCTTTTATTCTGCCTACTTATCTGGTTTGCATTTTTCTTTAAAAGCAATCTTTTCGATAAAAACTTTGATTTTTCTCCACAGCTAAATCTGTACTTTCTGTTAAATTTTTCGGTGATTTTCTCCCTATTTCTAATTAAACCAACTCTACAACAAGGGGGCATACCATTTAGACCTCCAAATTTTGCTGACGTTTACTTAATAATAATGGCATTATCCGCTGTTAGCTTGTTTCTGGGCATTTTTCTGCCTTTTTTTAGCAAAAGAACTACTGTTTTTCTATTATTATTATCTATATCTACCATACTTCGATTGCTTTTTATCTATGTCTCACCATATCCTAGAATGGATACATACGACATTATTAGACTCGGATCGTTAGGGTTGATTAGAGGAGAGAATCCGTATCAAATGACATTCATACCTATAAGTGAACCTAACTATAAAGGTGTTGAGCCTAATTACTTTTCCTATACACCGGGAATCTTAACATTTTCAGTACCTGCCATTCTGCTTTTCAAAGATCAGCGTATTTTCTTCGCCATAGCAAACATAATCACCTCAATCCTTCTTTATCTGATCATAAAAAGAAACAAGAAAATACCCAATACATATTCGCTAACTTTACCGCTGATTTTTTTATTCAACCCTTCTAGTTACTTTATTATTTTAAGAGGTTGGACAGACCCAGCGGTTATCCTGTTTTTAACGTTGATCGCAACAAGCTTAGTTTTTAATAAATTTAAGAATTCAGTTTTAATTCTTCTTGCCATAGTAGCCACAACTAAACAAACCCTCGTATTTATTCCTCTATTTTTTTTGAGTTATTTGCAAAAAGGTTTGCGAGCGCTCTTTATTGTTGGGATTTTAAGTGGTTTTATAGTCGCACCGTTCGTAATTTGGTCACCTAAAGATTTCCTCCAAGATACAGTGCTATTCCATTTTAAAAACCCTGTAAGACATGAGGCCTTAATGATCAATAACCTTTATTATTTTTTAAGTGGCTCAGATATTCCACCTATAATCTTGATTTCAATAATTGTAATAACTGGTGTATTTATTTTGAAGAAGCAGAAGAGAAAAACAGAAGAAATATATCTATCTATGGGGCTATGGTACTTTACATTTTTCTTATTCAACACCAAACAAGCTTTCGTTAATTATTATTACTTTATCAGTTCGCTCATTCTTTTGTATATCGCACTTAAAATTAGTAATTCAACTTTATCCGAGGAATAGCAATTAGAGACTCTTTGACTTCAGAAAGACTAAAATTAGATTTACCACGAACCCTATTCCTAAATACTGTCGGAACCTCACCAAAACTATATCCTTGACGATGTAAAAAATATGCAATTTCTGAAAGTAAAATGTATCCTTTCGATTTAAAATTTGCGCTTATTAATTTCTTTGCTGTTCTTTTGCTATAGCACCTAAATCCATTCGTATAATCTGAAATAGGAACTCCTAAAACTAACCTACAATAAAGATTTGCAATTTTTGAAAATACCTTTCGGCCAATACTCCAACCAAAAATCTTAGAATTTTTTAAATATCGAGAACCAATAACAACATCGAACTTTTTAGATTTTTCTACTAGCTTTTTTATCTCCTCAGGTCTATGAGAAAAATCAGCATCCATCTCGATAAAGAGCTTTATATCTCTGTTTTTGTAAACATGCTTAAATCCTTCTACAACTGCAGAACCTCTTCCACCTTTGCCTTTTCTCTTTATTAAAGATAGCTTAATATGCCTTTTTTTGAGAACGTTAACTGCTTTAGCTGTCCCATCAGGTGAATTATCATCGACCACTATAACATTAAGATTTTTATTAATTGAGAAAATTTGATCAATTAGTTTCTTGATGTTATTCACCTCGTTGTAAGTAGGGATAACAATTGCTACTGACACATCTAGGCGTATTTTTTAAAAAACTTACTAAATTTGTCAATTACATAGTCAAGGTCGGATTCTGTTAAATCTTGATGACACCCTACTATAAAACCATTTCTATTTATTGCTTTTGCGACCGGATAGTTATTTTCTATATCTCCAAACATTTTCTTGTAAACAGGCTGGTTTATAAGAGGCATTAAATATCTAGTCTCTACACCATTCTGTTCTAAAAAGTTGATAAGTTTTTCTCTATCGATCTTTTGATTAATTATTAAAATAGGGTAGAGCATAAATCCGTGTTCCGAATTCTTTCTAATTTTAGGAGTCTGAATATAATATGAATATTTAGCAAGGCCTTTTGTTAAATATTGAGCATTTGCTTGTCTATGCGAAATTATTTTTTCCCATACATCTAGCTGTGCTAAACCTAAAGCAGCTTCTATCTCGGTAAGCCTGAAACTGTGCCCAATATGAACAAATGAAAATCTTCTTGGAATAATCTCAAAAAGTTTTTTGGGTGACACCGAGTCATCATCATCGATAGTCAGATAAATACGATCTCTACCATGATTAAAATAACTTTTCATCATAACAGCCAGCTCAGGATCGTTCGTCATTGAAAAACCACCTACGCCCGTTGTAATCAAATGGGTAGCATAAGTAGAAAAACAAGCGATGTCGCCCGAAGAACCCACTGGCTTACCATTATATTTCACAAACATCGCCTCAGCAGAATCTTCTAATACCTTCAAATTATATTTCTTAGCCATCTTCATAATGGGTTTCATATCTGCCGATTGCCCGAAAAGGTGCACAGGCATAATTGCTCGAGTCCTTGTACTAATTCTGGACTCTATTAAATCCGGATTTATCCCATAAAAATCACTTTCAACATCGACAAAAACAGGCTTTAGGTTATTGTGTATTACTACATTGGAAGTCGCAACAAACGTAACAGCTGGAACAATTACTTCATCCCCATCTCTCCAATTGAATTTTTCTTTTAAAACACCTAACGCGACATGTAGAGCACTTGTTCCGCTGTTACAAAAGATTGCGAATTTACGGTCGTGAAGACTTGCTAGATTTATTTCTAATTTCTCAGTATATTTCCCCGGTGAAAGACGATTTGATGCTAAAACTTTTAAGACATTTTTTCGGGCAGTATCGCTGATATTGACAGTACCGATTCCGACATGCTTTTTTTTTAACTGCACTTTGAATTAAATTCAACCATGAACTGCTATTAAATTCAATGTCGAGATTTAAATATAAAAAGAGCACAATAGATCATTTGATTCTATCGTGCTCAATTTAAATTCTACTCTTCTTATTCTACTGTACAAGCACCTACTGCTAATTCTACGGCTGTATTTGTCGTTGACCTCCAACACCAAAGATGTGAAGACTGACCTCCTCCTGCTGTTGTCGGATCCTCAATTGTCGCATGCACTGAAGCCTCAGTAGTATTAGAGTGAACATCATAACAATAACTACGGCCAGTTTGAGGATCTGCAGGAATCTGCTTCAATCCTCCGGAAACTGTTAATGTAGTCAAACCTCCAGCTGAACCACAACCATCGTTGATTGGATACTTACCTTCCCCTGGAGTTGTGTAATATGCCTGAAGTTCTGTGGCAAGAGATCCGATATCGTTCTTGCGGCCTGCATCTCTTGCTTGACGTGTTCTTTTTTGAGGGTTAATAGCAACCAATACTGCAGCTGCCAAAATACCAAGAATTGCGATAACTATTAGAAGCTCGATTAAAGTAAAACCGAATAAGCGAGCTTGTTTTCTCGGTAAACTCGAAAATAATTTCTTTTTTTGGGCAGATTTAATCACTAAGTTTAATTCACCCCCTTCCAAGCTTTAACATAATTTTCTTAGCTTAATATCAGTATTATAGATGCTCCATCTGCTTGTCAAGTGGATGTATAAGCTGTAACTAATTTTTAATTTTAAGTTTTCAATTTTAAATCAAATCTAAATGTTTTAATTAAAATAATGTAAAATGCCCTTATGAAATATGACCTTGAGGAAAGAACGCTGAAATTTGCTGAAAGTATTATTGGACTTTGTAAAAAAGTACCCCAAAATCCTATTACACTACCCATAATCAGCCAGTTAATCCGTGCAGCAACCAGTATTGGGGCAAACTATGCAGAAGCAAACGGAGCTTCAAGCAAAAAAGACTTTAAAAATTGCCCAGAATACTAAATAGGCCTTAGAATTTTAAAATTTAAAATTGAATTAAAATTAAGAATTAAAAATTTAAAATTAGCTAAAATTGCGAAGTCAAATTGTATATTGGCAATATAATCGAAAGCACTAGCGTTCCTACACCCAAGCCTAGAATAACTAAAATAATCGGCTCCAGAGCAGTCGTTAAATTTTGAATTTGGTGCTCACTTTCTCCCTCAAAAAAAAGCGCCAGCCTGCCCAAGACCTCATCCATTTTGCCGGTTTCTTCACCAACCCTCATCATCTGGCTCATCAACGGGGGGAATGCGGAGTTTGCAGCTATCGGCTGATAAAGCGGCGTACCCCTTTCAACATGCCTGATAGCTTCATCAACACCGTCCTTGTACGCTTTACTGGTTAATATGTCTCTCACCACTTTTAAGGCAGTAATAATTGGAATACCTGTACCAATTAACAAACCCAAAGTTCGGGAAAATTCAGCCAGAACTAAAGTCTTTCTAATTTTGCCCCAAACTGGAAGCGACAATACCAACCTGGAAACTTGCTGGGACCCAATTGGTGTCTTTGAATATGTCTTAAAAGCATAAACAAAAACTACAGTACCAATAATTAAAAGCCACCAAAAATTTCTTGTAAAATCAGACATTGCTATTAATATTTTGGTAGGAAGCGGCAGTTCTGTACCAATTTCTTCATATAGCGCTGTCAACTTAGGAATAACAAATACCATCATCAGTCCAACTACTAATATCATCACCAGTACAACAATAAACGGATATATAAATGCGCCACGTGTCTTAGATTTAAATTCCCTGTCCTTTTCTAGGCTCTGAGCGAGCTTGAGAAGCACTTTATCCAGTACTCCACCTGTTTCTCCCGCTTCTATCAGTTTTATGTAAATAATATCGAATGCTTTAGGGTGTTTTGCCATTGCCGCAGAAAGAGAACTTCCACCTTCGACGTCGGCTACAACTTCGGAAAGAATACGCCCAAAATTGGCATTTTTAGTTTGCTTCTGCAAAATTACCAGTGCGTCGGTGAGTGGTAACCCGGCAGAAAGCATTGTGGAAAGCTGTCGGGTAAAATTTACGACTTCGCCTATATTTACTCCGCCGCCCATTTTGGGCATCGCGGCAGAAGTGTTTAGAAATTTCTCTTCACCGCGCTTAGTTATACCAAGCGTTACAAAGTTTTCTCTCCTAAGAGTCTCTACTACAGATTTACTATCCACAGCTTCAACTTCTCCGGAAACTTTTTTCCCTGAAAAATCTTTCGCAACGTATTTAAAAATTGGCATAACGACTTAATTTTAAGAATTATTTATCAGATGTTGAATCTCTACCTACTAACCGCTCTAATTCCTTAGGCCTCAAACTGTACTGTTGTGCAGTATCTGCGCTGATTTTTCCGGAGTTAACATGCTCTGCCAACGAAACCTCAAGAAGCCTCATACCCGATGACCCTGATGTCTGAATAATGTTATCTATTTGATGGGTTTTCCCCTCACGTATTGAAGTCTTCACGGCAGAAGATGCAAGTAAAATCTCTGAGACAGGTATTCGACCTCCTCCTATTGCCGGTATTAATCTTAGCGAAACAATGCCCGCGATAGTCGCCGAAAGCTGTAATCTTACTTGAGCTTGTTGCCTGTCGGGGAAAACATCAATTATTCTGTCAATCGATTGCGCGGCATTATTTGTGTGCAGGGTCGCAAAAACCAAGTGTCCGGTTTCGGCAACGGTTATTGCCGAAGATATGGTCTCAAAGTCGCGCATCTCACCAACCAAGACCACATCCGGATCCTCACGAAGCGCACTTCGCAGTGAAACTTCCCAAGAATGAGTATCCAAGTGCATTTCCCGCTGAGAAACCAATGCCTTCCCCCGAGGATAAACATATTCAATTGGGTCTTCAATCGTAAGTATATGAACAGGCCTCGTTTGATTAATTTCATTAATAATTGAAGCAATCGTCGTAGATTTTCCGTGGCCTGTTGGCCCGGTAACCAAAATAAATCCCTGCCGCATCTTGGCAAAATTGTGACAAATAGAAGGCAAATTAAGCTCTTCAAGCGTCTTTATGTAAGTAGGAATTAGACGAAGTGCTGCAGAAAGATAACCCTTCTGATAGTAAGCATTAACACGAAACCTGGCAACTTCACCCAGAGCAAAAGAGAAATCCAACTCCTTATTGACCGAAAGCATTTCTTTTTGCTCCGGCGATAAAAGTTCATGAACCAGAGTTTCTGTGTCCTCGGGTGTTAAGGGGGCGGAAGATAACGGAATCAGTTGCCCGTCAATCCTCATCATTGAAGGAGTACCAACAACCAAGTGCAAATCAGAGGCCTCTTTTTTGACTATAGTTTCCAGATAATCTTGTATAGACATGTTTAAAATTTCTAATTTCTAAGTGCTCTAATTTCTAATCAAATCCCAATTTGCAATTCCCAAATTGATTAGATCAATTAGAAAAATTAGGTTAATTAGGTCAATTGTCATTATTCCTCGGCTACTCTCAATACTTCTTCTACGGTTGAGATTCCTTCGATAACTTTCAAAAATCCGTCTTGCTTCATGGTTATCATCCCTTCTGCTATTGCTTCTCTTTGTATAGCCTGCGACGTTTCGTGAGAAAATATCATCCTTGCGACCTTTTCACTAACTACCAAAACTTCAAAAATTCCTATCCTGCCTAAATAACCCGTGTTATTACACTCGGAACAACCCTTACCAACATATACTTTAAATTTTTTAGTGTTAAAGTCGTATAGATTCCCCAATATCTTTTTCAATTCTTCAACAATCTCAACTTTCGGCTCTCGTGCTTCTTTGCATGTTGGGCAAATTTTTCTAATAACGCGCTGGCCTACAACGCAATTAACTGTAGAAGCAATTAAATACGGCTCCGCATGCATATCCAGAAGCCTTGGCAAGGCTCCGGAAGCATCATTGGTGTGCAAAGTCGAAAACACTAAATGCCCGGTTAGAGAAGCTTGAACAGCAAGCTCCGTTGTCTCACTATCTCGAACCTCTCCCACCATAATGATATTCGGGTCTTGTCTCAGAAACGAGCGGAGCCCGGAAGCAAACGTTAATCCTGCTTGAGGGTTGATCTGAACTTGATTGATTCCTGCCATCTGATACTCAATCGGGTCTTCTAGGGTAACAATGTTCACTTTTGTGGAGTTTAACTTCGAAAGAACCGAATAGAGTGTGGTAGTTTTTCCGCTTCCCGTCGGACCCGTTACTAAAATTATTCCGTGCGGTCTGGCAATATTTTCTTCTAGATTCTTCAGTGCCTTTGCGCGCAAACCGAGTTCAGGCAGTGTTGGTACGGCTCCTGTTTTTTTAAGCAGTCGCATAACAAACTTTTCACCAAATGCAGTCGGCAAGGTAGAAAGTCTCAAATCAAGTTCTTCCTTGCCAAGCTTAAAGTTAAATCTCGCATCTTGAGGAACACGTTTTTCATCTATTTTCATATTCCCAAGAATTTTTATTCTCGAAATAATTGAATCGTGAATTTTCTTGGGCAAAATTAATTTCTCGTGCAAAATTCCATCAATTCTGTATCTCACTCGAGTTTCATTTTCTAATGGCTCAATGTGAATATCCGATGCTCTCACTCTAATTCCATATTCCAAGAGTGTTGACACAATCCTGGCAACAGGAGCTTCCCCTAGAACAGATCCGGTCATTGCGCTTTGGATATTCGTATTACCCATTCCGGGTGCAACTTCTTTCAACGCTTCAGTAACCTCGGAAGAAAGTCCTCTTGTATACTGTTCAGCTATTGCTTTACTAATCGAAGCAGCCGTCGCAAGATACGGCTTTACAGTAAGACCGGATTTCTTTTCAATAAACTCAAAAACCTGCAAGTCCAGTGGGTCGACCATCGCCACAGACAAAACCTCGTTATTCTTATTAATTGGAATAACCTGAAATCTCTTAGCTACTTCTTCTGGAATATAACCTAAAATTTCTGGAGAAATTGGCTGCTCGGCAGGATCGCTATAAGGAACACCCATTACTTTAGATTTTGCTTGGCTCATCTGTTCATCAGTAACCCAGTTCATCGAAGCGATAATCTTTTCGCTATCTTCTTGCCTTCGTTTAACCTCGTCCTTTACGAATTGAAGCTGTTCTTGGGTAATTGCTCCAGATGACGCTAGGATATCTTCAAGTGAAGCTATTGTCTTTTTCTTTTCTT
The DNA here is from genome assembly GCA_001776505.1 of Candidatus Curtissbacteria bacterium RIFCSPLOWO2_02_FULL_40_11. Lineage (GTDB taxonomy): Bacteria > Patescibacteriota > Microgenomatia > Curtissbacterales > GWA2-41-24 > WO2-FULL-40-11. Next base: position 45,570 of record MFBV01000014.1, read on the forward strand.
TAGGCGTTGCAAACGGGGCAGTGACTGCCATGATTTTATAATTTCTACCTAATTTGATCATAGCAGAAAGGGGTTAAAAATTGAAAATTCTTATACATACGTTTAAAATCACCATGTCAAATGGTCAAAACAACACAATCCAAATTTCAATCATTCTTAATAATAGGGAAGGGTGCAAAGACAGAAAGTAACAAGATTGCAGATTCATTCAACATAAATTTACAAAAACAATCTCCAGACATTTCAATCATCTCTCCTCAAAAAAAATCCATTTCGATAGATCAAATACGCCAGTTAAAAAAACAGATTGACCAAAAACCGGTTTCAGATTCTCATAAACTAATCGTAATCAAAGATGCCCAAAACCTAACCAAGCAAGCCCAAAACTCACTTCTAAAAATATTCGAAGAGCCGCCGCCACACGCGATAATTATTCTTGAAGCCAAGGATAAATCGGACTTGCTTCCAACGATTGTCTCGCGGGCAGTAATGATTAAAACTTCCGCAAAACATGGAATAGAGCCCAAGTCGTCAATTCTGCTATCGGACAAAAAAACACAAGAATTGCTCGAAGAAATCTCACAAATCGAAGACCCTATCGTTTGGATTGACGATCAAATGAACTCGCTCCATGAGTCTCTACTTACAAATATAAGAAGCAATAAAAATAATTATTCACTCGCCGAAATCCGGACAGCACAAGAAAAATGTGCCGAGGCAAAAAAAATGATCGAGGCAAATGTTGACGCCAAATTCGTCCTGGCAAACTTAATTTTCAGCTTAAAATTAGACGCTTAATATCTGATAACTAGCCTCACGGTTCGACTCCTAACTTCCGGCACCGCGTCAAACGCGGTTAGTCGAGTTTGACTCGACACTGTCCTTCACTAAAGTTTCGAACAGCAAGCAAAATTAGACCGATAGTTTTGACTATGGCAGTAAAAGTGATATAATTCTCATCAGTATGGTATCTAAAGAAGCGTTAGTTTTACCAGGGCAGGAAAACTTTAAAGTCCATGAGGATTCTAATTTGGCGCGAGTCTTAGAAACCCTTGAGGATCTTCAGAGGGCAGAAAAAATTCTAATTGCGAATAACAAACCACTTGTTAAAATTAATCCTGAAAGTAATTGGGCAGAGTGGATAGAATATTTTGTAGCTCCTCCTGAAGGAATTTTCAACGCCGACAGATTAAATAGTTTCAGGCAAAATCTTTTTCCCCACATGAAACCTGGATTGAATAGCCCTGTGTACCAAACTGCTGATGGCTTACATTTGGGTTATGTTGCATTTGACGACAAGTTAGTTCGTAGAAATCGAGAAATAACAGATGCAGTACAGGAGGAATTCGAGCCAGGGGCAGCTGAAAGGCTAGGTCTGAAATTGGAAGAACCTATTGCTAGAAGAAGCGATGATACTCTAAGTAGAAGGACATTTGTTAAAGTTTATCCACATATATTACTTGCAGAGGTTGTTGCTAGAATGAAAAGAGAAGGAACCCATTATTCTTCGCTCTACTTTACCCGACTAGAGGACGAATTAAGTAAACCTCAACAAGAAGTATTAAAAGTCGCTGCTCAAGATAGATATGGGCATAGCGGTAGGTTGTTTCGGATAATGCAGAGCGTAGCAAGACGAGAAGAAGCAGAAGCTCACAGTCAGTATCTTCGTTAAACCCCAATCTCAAGAAAGTTATTCTGATTCTGAACCCAAAAAGTTCATCTCGCTACGCTCGATGTAAACTCCTTCGAAAACTCAGGATAAATAACAGCGTCGATTTTTTGACATGACTATATTGCTTTTGGTAATATAACTTTAATCACTAGGGAGAATACGACCATATGACTGCGTGTCATATTGCGACGCCTCCCGTTTTTATTGGTCTAAATTCAAGAGTCTCTTTCTCTCTATATAGAAATATTTTGTGCTTTTGGTACCCCTTTAGTAAACTTGACTCAGAATGGCGATTGGGAATGATAATTTTGAACAACTTGTCCTTTTTTTCAAGAAATTCGTACAGGCAATAGAAATCCCCGTCACCTGAAACAATTACCGCTTTGTCATAATTATTATATTCTATTGCAGCCGCATAAAGCACCAATTCGGCATCTACATTACCTTTTGGCTTACCCTCCCTATTTTTAGTAGTTGGTTTATAAACTAGATTGTAACCACATGATTTTAGATATTTGTACAGTTTTTCATTTTGCTTCATGTAGCCAATAAACAAAAGTGCTTTAGACACACGGTATTTGTCCGATAAATACTTTCTGAATTTTTTATAGTCCAGTTTCCAACCTCTGTAGACTCGTTTCCTGCCCTTATAAATATCTTTGCTGGTACCAAGATTGAGATTTTGGCTGTCGATAAAAGCATAAACCAGCGGATATTTACTTCTTGATGTTTTTCTCGTTTTCATATTCATAAATTTTATCATAGAAGAAATATGCAGAATTACAGAAAGTTATTTTGTTTTTGAACCCAAAAGGTTCTAACATCGCCTACACTTCAACCTTGTTCAGTGCTATAGCGTGTCGGCACTCTAGCCTATAGTTGATAAATTCTTCATCTCGTGCTAAAATCATTCGAAATGAGTACAGAAGCACCAGCTACGCAAGAAAGAACTATCATAGAAGTGGAATACGGTAAAAGGACGTGGGGGTTCCACAGAGAGCCGGAGATGTCTATGCACGAATGGGGATATGTAACGGTAGACTGGCCTTTGACCGTCGAGCATCCTGTCGTTGTCTATTACAAGCAAGGAGAAACCTCCAAAACTCCTCACACATTGGAAATCCAAAACGCTTTCAGCGAATGGGAAGTAGGTAATACAAACACTCCACAGATAAAAGGTAACAAGAACGCAATTATTCCCGTATGGTCGGAAGAGTTGAACCCTGAAACGGGAGAGCTGACGATAAGCAGCAAGAGCGTTAACCAAGCTATAATTGATTTAGTTGTAAAAGCTAAACCTGTACTTATTGAAAACCCTTCAATGGAAGAACTAGGCCTTAAATAATTTTTGAACCCAAAAAGTTCTAACTTCATCTACGTGTCGGCACACAGACCTATAGTTGAGAAAGTCTCCTTTTTCTGATATAATTTCGTCCCTAATCATGTCAAAAGAAAGATTTACAGACTGGGCACGGATTAAACCGGAAAACTACCGACCCAAGGTTGAAAATGGAGTGATAGTCGAAATAGGCCCCGGTATTGTTAATGCGCCTAAAATCTCAGAAACACTTTTAAGAAGAATCAAGTATGGGGCAGTATATATAGGCATCGATTACTTCGCTGATGAATTGCATCGTGATTCATTCGACGTTGGTGAGCTCGTTGTGGGCGATTTAATAGATCTTCCTATTTCTTCGGGGCTAGTCGAGCAAATATGGATGATGAATGTATTTAGCGACGGAGACCATAAACGGAGAAGCGTCCAATACACAGACTCGCAACTGTATGAGCACTTCTTCAACGAACTGGCGAGGGTCTTAAAAACTGATGGCACTGTAATTATCTGCGACTATTATGGTGATACGGTCCCTATAGGCTGGCTTAGAACAAAAGATTACAGTCGCTTTGGCTTTAAAATGCGATCCTACTCTAGAGGAACAGCATATCAATTTATCGAAAAGCATGGAATAACTCCTCAAGTATCAGACGATGACCCGTTCTTTATCACACTAACAAAGGTGAGATAGTTTTATTTCAAACCCAAAAAGTTCACGCACTTCGCATAAAGCTACGAGCGGCAAGTCCTTCGAATTCGTTTACACTGAGTACTATCGAAGTGCTCAGGACGAGTAACCATTCGACAGGCTCATGGTCTTCGACATCGTCTACAGATTTTGCATTTTGAGATTTATTGTGATAGTATAATGTATAACAAGTTGATGATGACAAAGGCCCGTGTTGGCCGAGTCCGAAAGGGCTATTCATCTAACTGACCTCACCTTAGGGTGGGGTTTTCTTTTAGGTAAGAATAAATTGAGAAGATAGCTTTTTATCTTTTTGGAACTTATTGAACCATTTTTTGGCATCTTTTCTGTCGGGATTGTCAAAGTAATATCTCACAAGACCAGCAAGCGCATCAGCTAACTGTAACCCGATCGGAGCACTTCCTTTTCGCACTGTTCTTAATTTTTTAACAGAAATTCTTTTATCACGAAGCACTTTCTTTAATCTCCTTTCGTACCATTTGGGCTTTTTGCCATCGATATAAATACTTGTGATTTTACCTTCGGTAATTAAATGTTGAAATACGGTTTCAGTCATTTCATGAGTTTTAACAGGATTTTTAAAAATACCAATCTTAAAAGTAAAGCTTAAATCATTAACTTGCTCCAAGAATTTATTTCTTACTTTCCAGCCATGATCAGCCCAATGAAAAGTTTTTAAATCTAACTTATTAAGCAGCTTAAGCATTTTGTTTTCAAAAGTTTCGAGATTTTTTACTTCTACATAGACAAGTGCATTGCTTGCATGATCGGATTGTTTGTGAGTACCAGATTCATCAATAAAAATTACCATAATCCCAATTTTACACTAAACAATAGCTTAATTCTGAACCCAAAAAGTTCGTCTCGCTACGCTCGATGTAAACTAACATCGTTCATCCTGAGTCTTACCGAAGGGTCTACGTGTCGGCACAAAACTAAACCGATAGTAGTAAAATCGCTTCAAATTTAGTATAATTCTCACCTATGCAATTCGGTGGATCAGAAAGACAACCTAGTTCTGAACGGAAACTATTTGTTACCCAAAGACTCGTCGTTAAAATCGGTAGCAACGTTATCACTGAGGGAGCTACAAAAGAGAAACCCTTAAATGCAGAATTTATTGATAATGTTGCCAGACAATGCAGTGAGCTATTCAAAAGCAGTGTAGAAGTTGTAATCGTTAGTTCAGGAGCAGTTGCCAGTGGCCGCAATCTGCTGCATATTGAAGAACACGATATTAGAGATAAACAAGTTGAGGCAGTCTTCGGACAACCCACCTTAATAGGAACGTGGGTAGAGGCATTTAAGAAATTTGGAGTGGTGGCTGGACAAGCTCTTATTACTGAAAACGACCTCGAGGAAGGAAAAAACGTTCTGCGTAAATCTCTCAAACACGGTGTTGTCATCGTCAACTGGAACGATGCAGTTAACAGTGATGAGATGAGAGCATTTATGCGTCTTGCGGATAACGATCACGGTGCCGCAGAAGTCGCGGAAGCAATAGATGCTGATACTCTACTGTTAGTAACCGATGTAGAAGGTGTAATCGATGCAAAGGGCCAACTCATTGAAGACGGTTCGCAAATCAACGATGATGACATCTTCTTTGAGGGTTCCGATAAAGGAACTGGTGGAATGGTGACAAAAGTTAAAGTTCTTAAAGATTTAGCTCAAAAGGGAATACAAGGAATTATTACGGGTACAAAACAGCAAGACTTTATTCTCAAGGTTGCCAAAGGGAATACTGGAGGACGTACCAGTTTTCAATCAAACCGAAACTAATCCAGAACATCAAGATTAAGCAAACTTAAATTGACCCTGAACCCAAAAAGTTCTCGCACTTCGCATAAAGCTACGAGCGACAACTCCTTCGAATTCGTTTACACTGAGTACTATCGAAGTGCTCAGGATAAGTCCAACTTCACTATATTCTTCGCTAAAAGCTACGAATATCAAGAAAGTTTCGTCGGACAAGTAACATCGTTTAGGTGTCGGCACGTGAATTTCTAAGCCCTAGACCCTAAACCCTAATCCCTAACTTCAGCCTCATTTTAGGTTGCATGGCCAAGTGATCTTCTGGTAAAATCAGGTAATGGATTTTCGTATACTTTAAGAGTATGAAATTAAGTTTCACCGATGTCGAAATCCCAAGATAGTTACACAGCACGCGACATTCAGGTCTTGGAGGGCCTTGAACCGGTTAGAAAACGCCCCGGGATGTTTGTGGGCTCAACCGATATAAACGGGCTTCATGAACTTGTTAAGGAGATCATCGACAATTCGGTTGACGAAGCCCTAGCCGGATATGCCAAAAACGTTTGGGTAGTAATTGGCAAAGACGAAAAGATCACTGTTGCCGACGACGGACGGGGGATTCCGGTTGAACTTCACCCTAAAGCCAAAAAATCGACGTTAGAGGTCACTATGACAGTACTGCATGCCGGTGGAAAATTTGGCGCGGGTGCTTATAAGGTTTCCGGCGGTCTTCACGGTGTAGGAGCATCCGCTGTCAACGCGCTTTCCGACTGGATGCGCCTTGAAGTTAGACGCGATAATAAAATTTACGCGCAAGAATACAGGCGTGGTAAACCAACATCTCAGGTAGACGTTGTCAAAGACACGCAAACTCCTAAAATACTAAACTTGCCAAAAACAGGCACAACGTCTATCTTTTTACCCGACAAGTCAATTTTTTCAACTACAAACGTAAACTTTAAAACTCTTTCCAAAAAAGTAAAAGAGAGAGCTTATTTAGTTGCAGGTCTTTGCTTTCATCTCTACGACCAAAGAGAAGATAAAGAGCTCCATTATTATTTCGACGGCGGAATTAGATCATTAGTCCGCCATCTCAACCGCGACAAACAACCAGTTAACGATATCCCTTTTTATGTTTCTAAAAGCCTTGAAGAAATCATGGTCGAAGCCAGCTTCCAATATAATGACGGATACCAAGAAACAATTGAATCTTTCGCAAACGTTATTGCGACTTCAGAAGGCGGTACACACTTAACCGGCTTCAGAATGGCTTTAACCCGCGCCATCAATGATTATGCCCGAAAAAATAACATTCTAAAAGAAAAAGACGATAACTTAACCGGAGAAGACATGCATGAAGGTTTAACGGCTGTTGTCGCCATAAAAATGAATTCGGAACACTTGCAGTTTGAAGGCCAAACAAAATCTAAGCTCGGCAATGCCGAAATTCAGCCGATCGTCAATCAAGTGGTCAAAGAGGGTATCGACACGTATCTGGAAGAAAACCCCAATCAGGCCAGAAAAATTATGGAAAAGGTTATTCTGGCAGCCAAAGCAAGGTTAGCAGCCAGAGCGGCCAAAGAAGCGGTTCTTAGAAAAGGTGCTTTGGACGGCATGAGCCTTCCGGGAAAACTTACCGATTGTCAGGAAAAAGATCCGGCAGCATCCGAACTTTATTTAGTAGAAGGTGACAGCGCCGGAGGAAGCGCAAAGCAGGGTAGAGACAGAAAGTTCCAAGCAATCCTACCTCTTCGGGGAAAAATTTTAAACACAGAAAGAGCCAGGCTTGACAAAGTCCTAGAGTTTGAAGAAATTAAAACTCTAATTATTGCTCTAGGTACAGGCATAGGCGACACAGTCAATATAGACAAGATCCGATATCACCGCATTGTTATTATGACCGACGCCGATGTGGATGGTGAGCATATTATGACACTGCTTCTAACCTTCTTCTTCAGATACTTGCCGGGTATAATCGAAAAAGGCTTCCTATATATAGCCATGCCGCCTCTTTACAAAATCACAATAGGTAAAGAATTTTATTACGCTTATAACGAAGAGGGGAAAAACAACATAATTAAACTCAGGGCAAACGGTAAAAAAATCAGCATTCAAAGATACAAAGGTCTCGGAGAAATGAACCCGGATCAGCTATGGGAAACTACGATGAACCCCGCTGCCAGAATTATGAAACAGGTAAGTATAGAAGATGCTACTGAAGCAGACCGTGTATTTTCAATGCTCATGGGCAACGAGGTCCCACCCAGAAAAAGATTTATTCAAACACACGCAAAAAACGCTACTCTGGACATTTAGACATGGAACAAGCCGCAGAAAAAGTACAAACCACCGGAGTTATTGAATTAGATTCTCTTTTCACTTTTTTCGAAAACGCTAAAGACTCAGGCGGATTAACGACAACGGAGACTAGAAGTGTAAATAGGATTGGTGAATTATTAGGTGAAGCAACAAAACTGGAAGTTGAAGGACATCCAGAAATCAACCGCAAAGTCGTCAATTTTCAAATAGAAGCAATACCAGCCAAAAAAGAGGGTGGTGCTAGAAATCATCAAACCATAGAGGGTGAACCCGGGGAAAGATTAGTAATGTTTGCGGCTTTACCTGATGGAAGAATATTTGGATCATTTAGAGAACTGGTTGATCAAAATGTTAGCCGCATCATAAAGTTTACTCAATGGTATCAAATAGATAATACAAATAATAAACAGGAGTTAATAAAACTTTCTCAAAGTAGAAAAGGGTCTTCGCTTACAGTAGATGGAACAGAACTAACCAAAGTAAAATATCTTCTTAAGTAAACCATAAACAAATGGCAGACATAGGGAAAATACAGAACGCCGAAATCACGGAAGAAATGCAAAAGTCCTATTTGGACTATGCAATGAGTGTAATTGTAGCGCGAGCTCTTCCGGATGTCCGCGATGGGCTAAAACCTGTTCACCGCAGAATTCTTTACGCTATGCACAGGATGGGGGTAACCCATAGTGCACATTACACAAAAAGTGCCAAGGTGGTTGGTGAAGTATTGGGTAAATACCACCCACACGGAGACACACCGGTTTACGAAGCCATGGTTCGTATGGCTCAAAATTTCTCAATGCGGTATCCCTTAATCGACGGTCAAGGAAACTTTGGCTCGATAGATGGCGATGCTCCGGCTGCCATGCGTTACACGGAAGCTAGAATGGCTTCCATATCGGAAACCCTTCTTTACGATCTCGATAAGAAGACTGTCGATTTCGTGGACAATTTCGACGGATCTCTCAAAGAGCCAGTATATTTACCGGCAGTGTTGCCAAATTTACTTATCAATGGTGGTTCTGGAATAGCTGTTGGAATGGCAACTAATATCCCTCCTCACAACCTGGGTGAAATCGTAGACGCAATTGTGCACCTGATCGACAAACCAGATGCTTCGGTAGAAAATCTCATGGAATTCGTTAAGGGACCGGATTTCCCAACGGGCGCTCAAATTTACGATATCACTGAAATTACTGCGGCATATGCAACAGGAAGAGGCAAAATTGTCATGCGGGCTAAGGCAGAAATCGAAGAAAAGATAAGTGGGCACTTTCAAATTTCTGTTTCTGAAATTCCATACCAAGTTAATAAATCAACACTCATTTCCAGAATCGCAGAACTAGTTAAAAATAAAAAATTAGATGGTATTGCTGATCTTCGCGATGAATCGGATAGAAACGGCTTGAGTATTTCTATAGAGCTCAAACGTGATGCCAGACCGCGTTCAGTTCTTAACAACCTTTACAAATATACCGCCCTTCAACAATCGTTTGCTGTAAATACGGTCGCGTTAGTCGACGGTACCCCTCAAACCCTCACTCTTAAACATATCTTAGAAGAATTCATCAAACATAGAAAAAAAGTTATCACAAGACGAAGCCAATTTGAACTTGAAGAAGCTACAAAACGAGCTCACATCTTAGAAGGCTTAAAGATCGCAGTCGATAATATCGATGCAGTCATCGAAACCATTAAAAAGAGCAAGGACCAGCAGGCAGCCAAAGTTAACTTGATGTCCAAGTTTAAATTAACCGAAATCCAGGCACTTGCGATTCTAGACATGCAACTGAAGCGCCTAGCGGCTCTTGAGAGACAAAAAATCGATGAGGAACTAGCGATGGTTAAAGAGGAAATCGCCTATCTCGAAAATTTGCTCGCGCATCCAGAAAAAATATTGCAAGTTGCTAAAAAAGAACTGTCTAAACTCAAAGAAAGATTTGGCGATGAAAGAAGAACTAAGGTATATAAACAAAAAGTCGGAGAATTTTCAGAAGAAGATTTAATTGCCAACGATCCAACGATTGTTACCATAACCCAAGGTGGTTACGTTAAAAGGCAAGATATTGGATCTTTCAGAACTCAAAGACGCGGCGGTAAGGGTATATCCGGAATGAAAACTAAAGAAGAAGATACTGTCGCTCAACTTATTGCTTGTCAAACCCACGATGACTTATTATTTTTTACGGATAGGGGAAGAGTATTCAAACTAAAAGTTTGGGAACTTCCAGATTCTTCTAGAACTGCTAAAGGTGTTGCGATCGTAAACCTTCTAGAATTACAACCGAACGAAAAAGTACTTTCTACCTTAAAAGTTTCCAAAGGCGATAAATCATCTCGATTCGTTACTATGGCCACCAAAAACGGCGTTATTAAAAAAACTGAAATCAAAGCATATGAGGCTATCAGAAAATCCGGAATTATCGCTATTAAACTCTCAGACGGAGATGCACTAAGATGGGCCAAGTTAACTTCCGGAACCGACAGCGTATTCTTAGTTTCTAAAAAAGGTATGTCTATTAAATTCAGGGAAAGTGACGTAAGACCGATGGCTCGAGACACAATGGGAGTTAGGGGTATCAAATTAAAACCGGGGGACGAATTAATTGGAACGGATGTCATCGCTAAAGATGATCTTAAAGCTGACTTGATAGTCATAACAGCTCGCGGTATAGGTAAGAAATCAAATATTGAAGCATGGCCGATGCAGCTTCGTGGAGGAGTAGGAGTTAAAGCAGCAAATCTTGCAGATAAGACCGGCAATATAGTTAATGCCCAAATATTAACTAAAAACGATGAAGGCTTAATCCTGACCAGCCAAAAAGGGCAAATAATGCGAACCACGCTCAGATCTGTTCCTCGCTTAACACGCGATACTCAAGGAGTAATTTTAATGAGACTTACCGGAGACGATAGAGTTTCAGCCGCAACCGTAATACAAAAAAAGAAAGACTCCGATTTGGCAAAGGAAGCAGCTCAAACACAAATTAAAGCGGCGAAAAAAGTTAATCCTGCAACTCAGCAAATAGTTAAAAAGGCAAAGGTAACAGCTAAATTAAGAGCTAATCAAAAAACCAAAACAAAAGTAGCCAAAAAATCAAATGCTAAAAAGATTGCTAAAAAATCAAAACCAGCAAAAAAAGCAGGAAAAAGGGGAAATAAATAGTATGATTTCTCAACGAAAACATTAATCTAATATAAAGCCTATAGGCTTTTTTTTTGACCATGAATAAAACAAGACTCATTTTAGAAGATGGTGCTGTTTTTGATGGTTATCAAGCAGGTTATAATAATTCTGTAAGCGGAGAAGTAGTTTTTGCAACCGGCATGGTAGGCTATGAACAAAGCCTCACAGATCCTTCCTATTCAGGCCAGATTTTAGCTTTTACATACCCCCTAATAGGAAACTGGGGAGTACCAATCAGAAAATACTGGGAATCTGAAAAAATACAGGTTCAGGGCGTAATTATTAGTGATCTAACAACAAATCCTAATCACCGTCTTGCTAAAAAAACTCTCAATAATTGGTTAGTAGAGCAGAAAATTCCGGCAATTGTTGACGTTGACACCAGACTCTTAACCCAAAAGCTGAGAGACGAAGGGGTAATGCTCGGCAAAATAATCATGGACAACAACGACATAGATTTTTGGGACCCAAACCAAACAAACCTTGTCGCCAAAGTCTCACCCAAAACAATAAAAATCCACAAACCCAAGATTCAACCTCGTAGGTTGAAAGCTCAAAACCTACGAGGTTGTAAAGTCGGGCTTCTCAACTGCGGAGCCAAAAGAAATATTCTAAGGTCACTACTTTCTCGTGGCGCAACGGTCTATGAACTTCCTTGGAATTTCGACCTTTTTGAAAATAACCTCAAAATCGACGGTCTGGTAATTTCGAACGGACCAGGAGATCCTAAGATTGCTAAAGAATCCATTGCAATAATCAAGAAATCACTTGCCAAAAAAATTCCTACTTTTGGCATTTGCCTCGGAAACCAGCTTTTAGGACTGGCAGCAGGTGGCGACACATACAAACTAAAATTTGGACATAGAGCGCAAAACCAACCTACAATTCAGGTCGGCACCCCGCCTCGACTCGCTCGCTCGTCGGGCGAGGCGGGCAAGAGATGCTTTATAACCACTCAAAACCACGGTTTCGCTCTAAGTGAAAAGAAATTACCTAAGGGTTTTAAGCGCTGGTTTTATAATGCAAATGACAACACAAATGAAGGGATAATTCACGAAAAACTTCCGTTTTTCTCTGTTCAATTTCACCCCGAAGCAACGCCGGGCCCAACCGATACCCAGTGGCTGTTTGATTTTTTTATGGAGAAATTTAAGTGAATTTTCAATTTGTAATTAGGATATGAAAATTAATAAAGTATTACTTTTGGGCTCAGGCGCGCTTAAAATCGGCCAAGCCGGAGAATTCGATTATTCCGGATCCCAAGCAATCAAAGCTTTAAAAGAAGAAGGGGTTAAAGTTATATTAATTAATCCCAACATCGCAACTATTCAAACTTCCAGAGGTTTTGCCGATGAAGTTTATTTTTTACCACTCGAGCCTAACTTCGTTGAAGAAGTAATCAAGAAAGAAAAACCTGATGGTATTCTCCTTTCATTCGGTGGCCAAACAGCGCTTAACTGTGGGCTTGCCCTTGCCATATCCGGCGTTTTTAAAAAATACAAGGTTAAAGTTTTGGGAACACCCGTAAGTTCGATAAATAAAACAGAAGACCGCAATCTATTTGTAAAAGAACTCATTTCAATCAACTTAAATACTGCAAACAGTCAAGCTGTAAAATCACTGAAAGAGGCTAAAAAAGCTGCCCGACAAATCGGCTACCCGGTAATGGTTAGGGGCGGCTTTTCACTAGGTGGACAAGATTCCGGGGCCGCCGCGAGTGAAAAAGACCTTGCAGAAATAGCCGACCGGGCCCTTTCCAAAACTCCGCAAATTCTAATAGAAGAATACTTAAAAGGCTGGAAGGAGGTTGAGTACGAAGTCGTTCGGGACAAATTCGACAACTGCATAACAGTTTGTAATATGGAAAATTTTGACCCGATGGGGATCCATACCGGAGAATCAATAGTCGTTGCTCCTTCTCAAACACTAAATAATTATGAATATCACAAACTTAGGGAAATCTCAATAAAAGTTATTAGACATCTAAATATTGTAGGGGAATGTAATATCCAGTTTGCCCTCAATCCAAATCCAAAATCAGATAAAATCGATTACCGAATCATAGAAGTTAATGCCAGACTGTCCAGAAGTTCAGCCTTAGCATCAAAAGCAACCGGCTATCCTCTGGCATACGTTGCCGCAAAACTCGCGCTTGGTAAATCGCTTACTGAAATCACCAATTCCGTAACCCAAAAAACCATAGCTGCTTTTGAGCCGGCTCTCGATTATTTAGTCGTAAAATTACCGCGCTGGGATCTTTCTAAATTCATAAAAAGCGAAGCAACAATTGGCTCTTATATGCAGTCTGTCGGAGAAGTTATGGCAATTGGCAGAAAATTTGAAGAGGCGCTGCAAAAAGCAGTACGTATGCTTGATATTGACCTTGAAGGTATTACTGACAAAAAAGCTAAAACTATTGATTTTAAAAAACCCACACCGTGGCGAATTTTCTCAATTGCTCAAAAAATTAAAATTGGGGAAAGTAGCCAAAAAATTTCAGCACTTACCGGTATCGACAAATTTTTCCTGGAAAAAATTAAAAACATTACAAATTTAGAAAAAGAGATCGAAAAGAAAAAGAGATTGTCTGCCGATACCTTAACTCTTGCCAAGCAATATGGATTTTCCGACAAGCACTTAGCTAGTCTCATCGGTGAAAAATCGGATTATGTTAGAAATCTCCGATACAAATTCAAAATAGTCCCTTCGGTTAAACAAATAGACACACTCGCTGGTGAATATCCTGCAAAAACCAATTATCTTTACCTAACTTACAATGGAGAATCTGATGACACAGACGTTAAAAACTCGAAATCCGAAGCACTAAATACGAAACAATCCTCAAATTCTAATAATCAAAATTATAAACGTTTGAAACATTCTAATTTAGAAAATTCTGATTTGTTTAGAAATTCTCTTTTGGGTAGCCAACAATTAGAAATTAGAAATCCCCAAAATCATAAAGTTATCATTTTGGGATCCGGCCCATACCGCATCGGCTCTTCTGTGGAATTCGACTGGTGTTCTGTAAATGCCGCCGCAATCTGTATAAAGTCCGAATATTCACCAATTATCATCAACTGCAATCCCGAAACAGTTTCAACCGACTATGATATGGCCGAGAGGCTTTATTTTGAAGAATTAACCGAAGAAACCGTTTATGAGATTTACCAAAAAGAGAAACCGGACGGCATCATAGTCTCAATGGGCGGCCAAAAACCAAATAATCTAACTCCCGAGCTTTCAAAATTAGGTCTTAAAATTTTAGGCACTACCCCAAAATCTATCGACAATGCCGAAGATCGCAATAAATTCTCAGCCCTTTGTGACAAGTTACAAATAAATCAGCCGCCATGGGCCATGCTCAAAACTGTCGAAGAAGCGACGCGGTTTGCCGATAAAATCGGCTTTCCGGTTCTTGTCAGACCCTCTTATGTACTTTCGGGTGCGGCAATGAATGTTGCGGGCAATAGTGAAGATTTAAAAGAATACTTAGCTCAAGCTGCTAATGTCAGCGAAAAATACCCGGTAGTTATCTCCAAATTTTTCTCAAACGCTAAAGAAATAGAAATAGACGCTGTTGCCAAAAGCGGTAAAATACAATGCTTTGCTATTTCCGAACACATCGAAAACGCCGGCGTTCATTCCGGCGATTCAACTCTTGTCCTGCCCGCTCAAAATCTTTACACCCAAACTGTCGCCGAAATTCAAGACATCGCTCGAAAAATAGCCGGTGCGCTAAAAATAACAGGCCCGTTTAACATCCAGTTTCTGGCAATCAACAATAAGGTCTCAGTAATAGAGTGTAACCTGCGCGCTTCTCGCAGCCTCCCGTTTGTTTCTAAAGTCACCGGAATTGACTTTGCCAAAGTGGCCACCGAAGCCATCCTAAGCAAACCGTCAACTGTCAACCATCAACTGTCAACCATCAACTATGTCGCCGTCAAATCACCACAATTCTCTTTTTCTCGAATCAAAGGTGCAGACCCGATTCTTCGCGTAGAAATGGCATCAACCGGAGAAGTAGCCACATTCGGTGATGATATCTATGAGGCATTTTTAAAATCAATACTCGCAACCGGCACAAGCCTCCCAAAAAAATCGGTTTTCATTGCTTTATCCGGAGACGAAAACAAGATAAAGTTTTTAGAAAGCGCCAGAATAATTTCCAAAATCGGTCTCAAAATTTACGCAACCGAAGGCACGTCGAAATTTTTAAAGAAAAACGGTATCGAAAATCAAATGCTTTACAAAATCCACGAAAATAAAAAGCCAAGCGTCCTCGATGTCTTAACTGCCAAAAAAGTCGATATGGTGATAAATATCTTCGACCCTTATCACAAAAAAGAATTTACAGACAGCTACCAGATGAGAAGGTACACAATCGACTTTGGAATACCGCTTTTAACAAACTTACAAACCGCCGAACTCTTTGTCAAAGCAATCTCAGTTAAAAAACTTTCCGACCTTAAAGCCCTTCCTTGGTCAAGCTACGTTAAATTCAGAAATTAATCAAGCCAACTATTTATTCCCGGAATGGAAAGCCTTATGAACGTCTCGCAGTTGTGTATTGGTTACGTGCGTGTAGATTTGGGTTGTCGCCACATTTTTATGGCCTAAAAGCTCCTGGACACTTCGCAAATCCGCTCCGTTCATTAAAAGATCCGTCGCAAACGAATGTCTTAAAACGTGGGGAGTTGCCGCAACCGGCAATTTTGCGCGTCTTACATATTTGACAACAATTCGCTGAACCGAACGGGAAGTGAGCCTCATTTGCTCACCATTTACTGTCGGGCTTTGGTTCCCGGCATAGCGGATAAATAACGGGAAATAATGATCAGATCTTTTTTCTAAATATCTTTGAAGCCACAAAGTTGCTCTATCCGAAAGAAACACAACCCGGGCTCTTCCTCCTTTGCCAATAACTCCAAACTCACGTCTTGCAAGATTAATTTGATCTTTATTTAGCTTGCAAAGTTCCGACACCCGCAAACCTGTAGAAAATAACATCTCCATTAAAACCTTATCTCTTAAGCCTTGATCCTTGGAAATATCAGGTTGGGCGAGCAACCTTTCAACTTGCTCTCGATCCAAAAATTTCAAAGATCTACTTTCAACTTTCGGCAGTTCGATTTTTTCCGGTGCAACAACAGGCAAATCCTTCCTTATTAGATACCGCAGGAAGGATCTAAGAGCAATTACATAATAATTCTGAGTGACTTTTTTAATCGGTAAATTGCCATTTGGACTGTTGTAATGGGCAAGATACACTCGATATTTACGCACAGTTTCAATTGTTAGCTGCTTTGGCGAAGAAATAGGGTGATGCTTATTTGACCAATTGATAAAATTATTTAAATAATGACGATAATCGCGAATAGTTAAAGGAGATAAATTTTTTTCGACTTCTATATATTCTAAGAATTCAGTCACTAATGCGGGCAAATCAAAAGTCATGCGTTAGTCCTTAAGCGTTCAGCGTTAAGCATATATATTCTACGACGCTCCCACCTTCGAAATCAATCAATAGGGAAGCCAACCCCAAAATTCTACGACCCTTCGACGAACTCAGGGTAAACTAAATTATTAACCTATAGTTTGCAATCACAGAAAAAATCCTATATAATCAAGCAATAGAATCAAAAAGTAAAACTTGTTAGAATATAGTTTAATGCCGAAAACCAAATACAAGCGAGTTCTTCTTAAACTCTCCGGTGAAACATTCTTAGGAGAGCGTAAATTCGGTATCGATCCCAAATTTACCCAGTGGCTCGCCAAAGAAATAGGTAAAGCTATAAAAACCGGTAGTCAAATCTCAATCGTGGTAGGTGGTGGTAATATTTTTCGCGGAACGTCTGCTGCCGAACATGGGCTTGAGCGCACAGTAGGCGACTATATAGGAATGCTCGCAACCATAATGAACTCACTCGCCCTGCAAGCCGCCCTTGAAAAAGAAAAGATTCAAGCCCGAGTCTTAACTTCCATCGAAGTAAAAGACGTTGCGGAACCTTATATCAGAAGACGCGCTATTCGCCACTTAGAAAAGGGGAGAGTAGTTATATTTGCGGGTGGCTCAGGCGCTCCTTATTTTACTACGGACACTACGGCAGCTCAACGCGCTCTGGAAATTGCAGCTGATATTATCTTAAAAGGTACAAAAGTGGACGGCGTTTATGACAAGGATCCCCACAAACACGACGATGCTAAAAAATTAGAGAGTCTATCGCTAAAAGAAGCTCTCACCAATAAACACATAGAAGTCCTGGATAACAGCGCACTTTCACTCTGCATGGACCACAAAATTCCAATATTAGTGTTTAACCTACACACAGAAGGCAATATTGTCAAAGCTGTTTCCGGCGAAAAAGTCGGCACCTTAATATCTTGAGAATAATCGAAGAATTAATTTTTAACCTTCCACCCTATAGTATTTTTTAGTTATTTTTGATAAAATACTTAACATGTCAAAAGAAACGTATGACTATCCAGACGTAAATATTAAAGAACTCGAAAAAGTTCAGCAATTAGCATATGCCGATTTACAGAACTTGATAAATCGGCACTCAAAAAAAAAAGCACTTTAAACTTTGCTTATATAGAATTCGAATCAAATACTAGATTACTTTTTTTAATTACCAATGTGCTGTCAGGACGATTTTTTTCAGAAGTCTTAACAAGATCCGAGATTCGAGTTAATGAGTTAAGCTGTGATAACAATCCATGGGCATTAATTTTAGATTATCCTTCAACTTCTGCCCAAAATTTATGTCAACAACTTCCGTCTTTTATTTGGTCTCATTATCCCGACGCTTTAAGATGTAGCATTAATGTTTTTACAAGCTTCTCTGATTTTCGTGCCCAAAAATCTGCTGCTACGCATAAAATTTAGTTTTATTTTAGCCTCAACAAGCCGCTTATTTGCGATTTAAAGGCTTTTTACACCTTTAGTTGTATTGTCCAATCATTTAAAATCTATATTTTGTGAAATCCGCAACAAAAATAAGCAAAAAAAGTCTATCTGTTAACAATGGGGGAGAAGTGTATCAAAATTAGTCAAGTTAAAAGTTAAAAAGTAAAAGTCAAAAGTTAAAAAAACCCAAAATAACAAACACTAGAAATTAGAAATTTGAAATTTGAAATTTACCCATACCTCCTCTTTCAACCATGATATACGTCGCAAAAGTATCATTGTGCGACGCATTACAAATAGGAAATATATATGTCTTGTCTCAAAGGGAATAAGAGAGTTTATTGGGAAAGATTAATTTGAAATTAGATATTAGAAATTAGAAATTTACTTCTATTTGACCCCTTCCCCAAAAGACCCCGAAATCGACTTTTTGGTTGCAATATTAGCACCTTATAGTAATTACCGCTAACTCCTTACATATAGCTGCGCAGAGAACTGGACACCTTTTTTATCCTCCACAAAGATGTCTATAGATGTTTATACTTGCTCATCTGAACCCAAATCATTAACATTTGAATTTTCTACAAATTTTTCACACTAATTTTCACGATTACTATAACTATTTCAAACTATATCATCCTTCGGCTTCGTTTACACTGAGTTCAATCGAAGTGCTCAGGACAAGCCTCTCTCCTCTATTCCCTCTACTTTCCCTTTTTTCTCAAAATTTTCTGAAGCTAATATGAAGCTAAGTAAAATGTGAATAGTGAATTGTAAATTGTAAATAGTAGACAAATTTACCACTTCTGTCTCAATTACTATGGGCTTTAAGGATCTATTTCCCATTGACTATTTTCTATTTACCCGTCAGCCACCCCATCTTGTCGTCACAAGCACAATTAATGCAACAATCGAAGCTACGCCAATATATTCAAAGATGATTTTCCGCTTTAAACCTTCGGTAATTGCAAACTGCCCCACACCTAAAAGTACGTACATAACTGTTACTAAAATTAAAGCTCCATTAATAGGCTCAAGTGGCCAAAATGAAAATACCATCGCCATTTGGGCTGTTACCAACGTATAAATTCCCGTGTACAGCGCAACTTTCCGAGAAACATAATCCTCAAGTTCTGCTGACCAAAGCTGTACCGTATAAAGCGGTCCTACAATCAAAGCTACTCCCAGTGCATTCAGATAAAACTGATAATGAAGCGACAAAAGCACATTTATTAAAAAAAAGACAGCTACGAGTGTAAATAACATTCCGACTGCCCTAGCCGCCCGATGCAGCGCTATTGTTCTAATTGCAGCTACGTTATATATGTTGGCTGTCAACATCAAAAGATAAACGCTAATCCCAAACAAAAAGGCGAACGGTAGCCTAGTTAGCCACCTAACAGGCAACAAAAAGTAAAAAAGAGACGCCCCTGTTACAAAATACACTGGCAACAGAAGAAGTAAAAAATACTTTGCTCCGCTAAGTTCACCCCAAAGCGAAAAAATAGCTAGGAGTAAAGTTGAAACTGCTAAAAAACCAATTGAATAAAAACGTAGATTTTCACTAACAGTTTGAGTAGCAACTAAAACCACAGTTAAAAAAAACGACATTAGAATAAGTTTCTGCCGTTTAGTTATTACATATGATGTGAATCCGGGGAAAAAACTCACCACTTCCATACTCCTTAAATCACTTATTATTTATTTTTAAATAGTGACAAATCGCAACTGCCAGTGCATCTGTAGCATCGTCCATAAATCCTTCTTTTGGTTTAACTAGCTTCCTTTTTCCTAAATATTTCATTACGCTCTTTTGAACTTGTTTCTTGTCCGCCCTTCCGGATCCTGTTAAAGTATGCTTTACATGCAACCCCTGATATTCAAATATAGGAAGCCTATAGCCTGCTATAGCAGACAACACAACTCCTCTTGCCTGCCCTACTGTCATAGCTGTCCTGGAATTCACTCCGAAGAACAACTGTTCTATAGAAACACAATCAGGTTTAAACTCTCTAAGAAGCCTTCTCATATCTTTTTGAATACTATTTAACCTCAGTGGCATTGCCATTTCTTTTGGCGTAACAATACAGTTATATTCAATTAGTTGGATCTTTTTCGAAGAGTTTTTTGCAGGAGTTTTAATTACCCCATAGCCGGTTGTTGCTGTCCCCGGATCAATGCCAAAAATAATCATAAATTCAAAACTTCCTTAAGTATTATGAAAATAGTTTTGGATTTATATCAGAGGAGCACCATTGCGAGGGCGAAGTCGATTAAAGTCGACGAGCCTCGCAAGGTGACCTGCTGATATAATATTCCTTTCTATTTTCTCGGCCTTGGCCCATCGTATTCCACTTCCTTTTCCGTAAGTCTCCTGACCGGCTTTTCGCGCAAACTCTCCTCAACTACATGAGCTACAAGCCCCGGTACTCGGGCAATTATAAAAAATCCTTTGCCGCTTTTGGGGTGAAAACCCATCTCAAGAAGTAGCGCTGCGAATATCCCATCGATATTAAGAGGTAATTTCTTAGATCCAACTGTTAATTCTTTTTCTACTTCAAGTGCAAACTTCACATACTTGCCGTAAAACCCTAATTCCTTTGCAAGCTCAATTAACCTTTCAGTTCTTGGATCCGTACTATATACCCGATGCCCAAAACCGCTCACTCGCTTTCCTTTTTTCTTAAAATCTTCATTCAGTTTTTTAGCTCCCTCGCTTTCGTATTTTTTAAAAGTATTCATACTCTCCTCTATCGCTCCGCCATGATATTCACCAAATGCCAAAACACCCGCAGCAACCGCCGCCTGAAGCGGCGAACCACCGGAATAAACGTTTCTGGCAGCAACTGTAGAACTTGGCTCGACACCATGATCGATAGCAATTGTCAGCATACCATCTAGCATCTTCTCACTGTTTTTATCCGGCATCTCGCCTTTCAAAATTAAATAAATAACCGCTGTAAACGACTTATTCCCGGCAAGTTTTGTTAAATCGTACCCATATACGTGAGGCTTGCCGTCAACATGATGAGTAATTGAAGTTCTGTAAGGTTTAGTCATCTTCAAAAGTATGTATTACGGGATGACCACGTAAAAGTAAATAGCCTTCTCTTACTCTAGCAAGACCTTTTCTCCTTCTTTTAATAACCTTGGCTTCTTGAAGGGCTCTTCTTACCTTATCCTTCCCACCAAGAAATTCAACCAGTTCTTCTAATGATTGTCCAGGATCATTTTCCCTAGAACTATCCAGTGAACCCCTAAACCTTTCTTCCATAGTGATAATTATAGCAAACCTAATTTAGATTTTTTGTTTAATTAATCTCGGTATATCCTCAAAATGCTTGGCAACAATTGCACCGGAATCCTTCAAAATCTTGGTCTTTTCTTCCATTGTTGCCTCCAGGCCCACAATAGCTCCGGCATGCCCTAAACTTGTATCTTTTGGCAATTTTTCCGCAAATTTTCCTGCCAGATAAATAATGAAAGGCTTAGTAAATTCTCCTTCACGAATTAACTTTGCAACTTCAACCTCTGCACTGCCTCCTACTTCGCCGAACGCCACAACTGCTTTTGTGCTTGTATCACTCTCAAATTCTTTTAATAAATCCCCAAATGTTATCCCAACCAGTAAATCCCCGCCAATTCCAACAACTGTCGACTGCCCAAATCCGCTTTCTGTAATCAACATTGCAAGTTCGCTGCACATACCGCCGGATTTTGAAATTACCCCAACAGGTCCTTTGCTAAAAACTTTATCCGGGTTTGCCCCGCCGATTGAACCGATCTTTCCTTCACCTGGGCTTATTGCCCCGACAGAAGCTGGCCCCAAAACTTGAACATTTTTTTCTTTTGCCCGCGCTAAAATCTGCGCCACATCAAAAACCGGCACCTTTTCTACAAATATGTGAACTAGCGGCACTTCTGCCTGCCCGCTTGCCGAGCCGCGCGAGGCGGCCAGGGCCTCAATTGCTTCCATTGCCGCATCACGAGCCATTAAAGGCGGTACATAAACCATCGAAACATCAATTGGCCCAACCTCTTCTATCGCCTCGCGTACTGAGTTAAATACCGGCACCGTGTCAACTTCCTGCCCGCCTTTGCCGGGTGTAACACCGGAAACTACCTTCACCCCATAATCAAGCAGTTCAGAGGTTACAGGAACACCACTTCTGCCAGTTATCCCCTGAATTAAAATCCTTGTTTCCTTGTTTACTAATATCGACATACTTGACAACGCAACCTAATTGATTATTCTACTTTAATGATTTAAATCATTAAAGTATTTAGATATGAGATCTCATATTTTTATATCCGTCTGATAATTCAACCATTTTTTTACAAGCCACCGAAATCGGTGTTTCCGGTCCAAACAAATGAATGTCGAACCCTTCTTTTTTTGCAAATTTAGTAAGCATTTTGTACGCTTCTTTTTGCCTTGGGCCACCACGTCTAATTACGATTGGATAATTTGGTTTCGGACGAACCTGCTTCAACCCCTCGACAAATCCACTCAAAGTTTCGAAAATATCCGTAAAATTGGCAACAGCACCGGCAACCAAACAACCGTTAAGTCCTTTTTTATCGAGTGTAATTTTAGTTAGCTTCTCAACTTTTTCGCGTGGCGGATTACCGCTGTACTCTGTATAATTTGCACATCTTCCGCCTGCCGCCACTACACTGTCCATTATCATTAAGCTTGCCCCACCGCCGGATGCAAGTATCGCAATGTCACCCGCTTCGCCGCGAGGCGAGCCGTCAAATTCAATAAAAGTTGAGCCGGCACTCCCCCTATAATCTTCTTCATCAATTTTGCGCGCATCAATTTCTCTTTTTGTAGGAATCGCCCCTGCCGCACCCTTTGGAATTACATCCAAGCTTTTCTGGCGTACCAAACCATTCCCATCCAAAATTACTTTTGCATCAATCGCCACATAGCCACTTTGTACTTTTGCAATTGGATTAACCTCAACCAAACGACAATCGTAGCGCCAAAATGCATCCCACAACCGCATCAAAAAATCCACAAGTGTTTCATCCTTGCCAATAATTTTCTTGAGATTTCTTTCTTTAAGCCCCTCGAGCGGATTAATTTCGTACTTAATTAATTCTTCGGGATCTTTTTTTTCAACCTCTTCTATATCTATTCCACCTTTTTTAGAAAAAAGCAAAAACGGTTGCTTGGAGCAAGTATCATAGGTAATTGAAGCATAATATTCCTCTTCGATTCTCACCCATTGTGCCAGGTTTATGTAAATAACTTTCTCGTCTTCAAAATCATTCCCCAGCATTTCATTGCAAAATTCAACTAACTTTTTTTCGGATTTAAAAATTTTAACCCCCCCGCCTTTGCCACGCTTGCCGGAAAGAACTTGCACCTTCGCTACAATTGGAAACTTTAGGCGTTTTTTAGCTTCTTTTACTTCTTCACTATTTGCACACGTAACAAAAAACGGGCTTGCTATTCCCGCCTTGGCAAGAATTTTATGACCTTCAAATTCATAGAGTTTCATCTTTTATTGAGAAATCTTAACATAACAGTTAAACTAAATCATTATGGAAATTGTTAAGGCTGAAGAGGCAGATATAAAGGATATTTTAGCCCTGCAGGCTCAAATATACCGTATTGACAACCTAGCCTCAAATTCAGAAGAATCTCTAAAAAAACAGCTTGCAGACGATTGCTGCGATATACTTGTTGCTAAGAACGAAAACAAAATCGTTGGTACAGCCACGATTTATTACATTCAGGTTGCCGCTCACGGTAAACCATACGCTCTACTTGAAGGTCTTGTTGTTAACAAAAACCAAAGAGAACACGGAATCGGAACAAAATTATTTACAAGATGCGTAGAAATTGCGCAGAAAAAAGGCTGTTACAAAATGATATTCACTTCAGGAAACGATCGCAAAGAGATCCATACATTCTACGAAAAACTAGGTTTTAAAAAATGGGGTTTGGAATTTCGAAAAGATCTCTAGGAACCAATCTTGGCTAAAATTTCATCATTGATATCAAAGTTTGCATAAACCTTCTGCACATCATCAAGCTCCTCAATCTTATCTATAGTCTTCAATACTTTACTTGCAATTACTTCGTCATTAACCGGGACTGTGGTTGTCGGCTTCTTAAAAATTTCCGCACTTTTTACAACTAACCCTTTTTCGCTCAGGGCATTCTTTACTTTTTCCACTTCCGTCGGTTTTGTAAAAACTTCCACAAATTCTCCGGCATCTTCAACATCTTCGACACCGGCTTCTACCGCAATTTCAAAAATGTCATCCAGAGTCTTTCCATTTTTCACAATTGTCACCAAACCGCTATCGGCAAACATCCAGGAAACTGCACCAGGTGAGGCAAATGTTCCACCGTTTTTTTCTATCGCTCCTCGAACTTCGGGCGTAGTTCTATTTCTATTGTCAGTTGCAGCTTCCACGATCAATGCAACTTTGCCAGGCGCATATCCTTCGTAAACAACCGTTTCAATCGCCGCTCCTCCACCCTTCCCTAATCCACGTTCTATAGCCCGTTTTATATTCTCATTGGGCATATTAATTGCCTTAGCATGATCTATTGCCAGTCTAAGTTTGAAGTTTGACGCAGAATCCCCGCCTCCACCTTCTTTGACTGATATTGTTATTGCATTTGCAGCCTTCGTAAACGCTTGTCCGCGCTTTGCGTCCTTTACACCCTTTTGGCGCTTAATCGTCGACCATTTACTATGTCCACTCATAATAGTTTTCGATTATATCAGCCCTCACTAAATTCCCTGATATAATCTGTATAATATTGGGGAATTATACAACAATAATGTATAAATTTAATTTTTTAACGAAAAAATTCTTATGAATAAATTATTTACTCTATTTACATACCAATTGTTTCATTTTTTTCACTCATTGACTAGGTTCCACAAATAATCTACTGTGGTTTCTATGCTTATACCTAAGCTAAAAAGCTTAAAAAACGAAAACGATTTAGAAAAACTTACCAAGCTTGCAATTGAAGCTGCAATCTCCTCTGATTGGAAGCAGGCTGAGAAAATAAACAAGAAAATCGTGAGTATTTCCGAACACGATGTCGAAGCCCTAAACCGCCTAGCTCGTGCCCAGGTATGCGAAGGCAACCTAAAAAGAGCCGAAAAAACATACAAAAGAGTACTCGAACTAGACCCTTATAATATAATTGCAAAAAAGAATCAGGAAAAACTTAACACAATGCCTAAAACAAATGGCCGTGAAAATGTCAACGGCAACACCAATGGCCATGATTTTACAAACGGCAGCTTATCGAATTATTTTCTGTTCGAGCCTGGAAAGACTAAAATCATTCAGCTTTTAAATCTTGCTCCTCCTTCTACTATAGCTAGGCTAAATTGCGGTGAGAAGCTCTCGATGACGCTAAAAAAACACACCATATGTGTAGCCAGTGAGAACGGCACCTATTTGGGTGCGCTACCGGACGATCTCTCACACAAGCTTCTTTCATACATAAATGGTGGAAACAAATACGACGTGTACGTAAAATATTCAACAGCTAAGAAGCTAACAGTCTTTATAAGAGAAATAGAAAGATCGCCAAAATTCGAAAACCAACCCTCTTTTCAAACCAGCGCTTAATTTAAGCTGCTTTCTTTTTAAGATCACTGAGAGAAATTTCTCCACTTAACCCACTATTAGTCTCATGAATTTCTTCTTTTTGCCCCTCTTCTTGTTTTGGGAGAATCGTCAAGCCTTTTGTTGCTTTTATTTGCTCGAGCTGTGACTTTAGTCGCTCAATCTTCTCCTCTTCACTTTCTGGTTTTTTAATATTTTCAGCACCGAATTCTTTATCCCAAGGAAATGGCTCTCTTCCGCTTGCTGATCTCTTATCTTCATCTTGAACCAGTGGCTGGATAGTTACAGGCCCATCATTTTTTTTAGGTTCAAAATGTTGTTGCTTGTCTATGCCTTCAGCTTCTTTGATTCCGGAGTGTTTTTCCCTGTCCGGCAGACTTTGAAACTTATTTTGTTCTTTAACTAATGATTGCAGAGCAATGATAAAAGATACAACGAGAATAATTACACCTATTATTACGAAAATCATTTGAAGTATTTGGAGGCAAAATCCGAGCCTATTATAACCATAATTTCTCCTTCATCTTTAAAATTTTTCGCTTCAGTTATATCACAGTCAAATATTTTTGCCAAATAACTTGCGGTATAAGAATTTTTGTCGGCAGCTACAATTTGCGTTTTATCCTGCCTGCTATCACCTTCTGAAACATCAATCACTTTTCCTCCTACACTAGCAACAAATAAAGAGGCCAGTCGTCCGGCATCAGTATTCCTTGAGCCATTTCGCATGCGGATATTCTTGGCCTCTTCGATAACTTCAAAATTATCCATATATTCACTTATAATTCTGTGAAGTGAAGCCGTATCTGCACCCAACACCTGCGCGTTTTCTTTGTTAATAATTTCTTCCTGATAACTAGAAAGGTCAGCAAATTTCAGCGAATTCGCACTCGCACCTTTTAGCTGCCACCACAGCTTAAAGGCATCAATTCGAGTAATATTTGTTGACGATATATTATTTGAATATCCGCTAGTTAGAATTTTAAAAGGAGTAGTAACTGATGCGAAATCTATAAACATTTTTTGCGCCGAATCTTTTTCAATCTCCGATTTTTCGCCAAGTTTTATAAAATTATCGATTTTTGTTCCGTAAGTTTGAGAAAGCGAACTCGTTAGCTCACCTCCCGTTTTATCAATAACAGAGGAAATTTTCTCAAGTGGCGTGTTAAAACTACCCGTTTCATAAAGAACGTCCCCTGCAAGAGCTAAAACAACTATACTCTTAGAATCAGGTTTGAATATAAAAACAGAAGGATTAAGGCTATCGACAGCAACAGTAAATGACGACTTACTATCCCACTGAGAATCACTTATAGAATTTTTAAGCGAAAAACCTTTAGCTATACCATTAGCTATCACGAAAAGAAGCGTAACGGTAATAAAAACCGCGAGTAAATTTTTTAGTTTGGATTTATCTTGATGTTGCTTCCAAGAAGGCTCACGACCCACGTGAATTTTTCCTTTCTAGAAAGCTTTTAGCTCGGGGCCCTAATAATGTACTGAGGTTGCTTATCGCAAGTTAGACAACCTTACTTTCCCTTACGTTTACCTTTTCCAATTATTTTTATATTAGGCACAATATAAGCATGCTTTATGTGCAAAGCTTGCTTTTCTAGCTTGTCTTTTTTTAATTTTTTCTTTTCGCCTTTATAATATCCGCTATATCCACCCATATTATTCCTCTCTGCTAGCGGATATTACATCGCTTTTCCGAAGGAAAAGGAAGATATAAAAACCTCCAAAATTGCCCATATATGTTTTTATATCAGAGGAGCGCACTGAGTTTATCGAAGTGCGACCTGCTGATATAATTTCCTCCCATACCTAAATTTTAGCAAGCGAAGCCTAATGGAAGCAACCAATCACAGCGAAACTACCCAGTTTCTAAACTTATCAGCCTGAAGATAGTCTGGATTTTGGCTCAAAGACTCATCTAAAAATCCACCAATCGCTCTTGCCGACAAAATTACTTTTAACTTCGCCAGGTCATATTTTCTACCCACAAGTAGACTTACGATGTACTCTGCAAGTTCTGGATTTCTCAACACACTAAAAACTCTCTGAATAAAATAGCCAATGTCATAATACTCGACACTACTGCCCATGGCATGTTCACCGTCAATTAAGCCCAAGTTTCTATCGTCAAGCTTTATCAAATGCCATGGAGTAAAGTCACCATGTCTTGGTTTTGCCTCAAGACGCCAAACGCCACTTTTAACTATTTTTAAAAGCTCATGCAGTTTGTATTCTTTCTGAATATTTTTTGGTATGCTTTCAAACCATGTCTTCGTTTTGCTAACAAACCAATCTTGATGATTAATTTTTATGGCTTGACTATATGGATTTAAATTTTTGATCTCAAGACTCTGAATCAATTCAGAAAATTCAATAACGTCCTCAAGGCTAATCGGCAAAACTTTTAATGGTTTGGTATCGCTTGGCCCGTTTGATAGTAACTTCCCTTCAAATTTATCAGTGATTAAATAAAAAAGATTGTTGTCAAATAACCCGCTATCATAGTTTATTGGTACCCAAAAAGGTGATTTTGCTCTTGGGTTCACGTTGTTAAACGCATCATTCCAGTCATGCTCAATTTTAGTAACTGCTCCTATTCCTTCACTTGTCGCCAGTTTCAAAAACAACTCGCGATTATTTTTCTCAAGATAACCCAATACATGCCTTCCTTCTGACCAAATTTTGACAACCTTGTATTTTCTCTCAAAAAACTTCCTCACCTTCTCCAAATCCAAATCTTGTCCCAAACGATAATCCAAAATTTTCCCATTAACTTCAATCTTAAAAGCATTAATATTTTGCATAATGCAAACAGTACAAAAGCCGCTCCCCGAACCTAATTATATACTCTTGACAATAATTCTATATGAACCTAAAATCTAGCTTTATGAGCTTAACGGATAAAGAAATGTCAAGAAGAGAACTTTTGAAAGCAGCATGGGGAAAAGCGCCTGCAGTAGGGGCTTTTCTATTCCTTCCCACAATTATTGCTTGCTCTGAAAGTACTAAAACAAACGATTATAACGAT